>JACAFE010000022.1 GCA_013388435.1 Nitrospirota bacterium
GGAGGACATGTTCAGGTTGAAGATTACGCGGTAATAGGCGGCCTTGCTGCAATTCACCAATTTGCAAGAATTGGAGCATATGCAATGGTTGGTGGTTTCAGTGGAATTAATCAGGATATTCCTCCATATACAATTGCTTCAGGTGCAAGAGTAAGACTCTATGGTTTGAACACAATTGGCTTGAAACGTCACGGTTTTTCAGAGCAGACAATTAGCGAACTTAAAAAAGCTTATAAAATTATTTTCAGGGAAAAACATACACTAAAAGAAGCTATTAAAAAAGTACAGGAAGAGCTGCCATATACTGATGAGATTAAACATTTAATTGAGTTTATCCAGAAAAACAAACGTGGTATATGCAGAAAACAGGAAGAATAGTTCTCTAACCAAAATAATTTAGATATTGGTAAATTTTGAATCAAATAAAAAATTAGGTATTATTGCAGGCAAAGGAGAACTCCCTGCAGCAATCGCTGTTGAAGCAAAATCACAGGGATATTCAGTCTTTGCTGTTGCTCTTGAATCTCTTGCAGATGAAACTCTTTCAAAATATGTTGATGAAATAAAATGGGTAAATGTCGGGAAATTTGGCAAACTTATTGATACTTTGAAAAAAGCCGGGATTTCCGAAGCTGTAATGGCAGGGAAAGTCTCAAAATCACTCCTCTATAAAAGTAAAATTACTCCTGATTTAAGAGCTGTAAAACTCCTTTTTTCCCTTAAAGACAGAAAAGATGATTCAATTTTGCTTGCTATTACAAACGAACTTGCAAATGAAGGGATTAAACTTCTTGAGATAACTAAATTCAGTTCCAGGATTTTAATGCCTGAAGGGATACTTACAAAAAATAAACCATCTAAAGAAGAATGGAAAGATATAGAATTTGGCTGGAACATAGCAAAAGAAATTGGAAGACTTGATATTGGACAGACAGTTGTTATAAAAAATTGCGCAGTCATGGCTGTTGAAGCAATTGAAGGAACAGATGAAGCAATAAAAAGAGGGTGTAAACTCGCAGGCAAAGGAGCAGTAGTTATAAAAGTCAGCAAACCAGAGCAGGATATGAGATTTGACGTTCCTGCTGTAGGACTACAGACATTGAATGTAATTAAAGAATATGGCGGCAGTGTACTTGCAGTAGAGTCCGGTAAAAGTCTGATTCTTTCCAAAGAAGCTGTTATAAAAGAAGCCCAGCGGGCTGGTATTTCTATCGTCGGTTACACACCTTATTAATGTGGGGTACCCACATAATGCAGACATTTCCCCTAAATCAAAAAGGATAAAGCGAAGAGCGTTTGTTGCGTTTATAGCGTTTATCAAATTTAATGCTTCGCATTGGAAGTGAGACCCGCTTTGCGGGTCTGGAATTGAGTGCCGAAAAACGGCACTAGAAGTTAGTCGCTCTGGCGACTGGAATTTATCAAACTGTTTATAGCGTTTATTGAGTTCGTTGCGTTATAGCGTTTAGTTAAAACTGCACGGAGGACGGCACAACAACAAAGGCAAAGAGCGAAGAGCAAAAAAAGGCTGAAGGCGATAGGCTGAAGGCAATAGCGTTTATTGCGTTCGTTGCGTTCGTTGCGTTCAATTAAAACTGAACAGCACAAAGCGTAAAAACAAGGGTGAAGGCAAAGAGCAAATAGCATATAGCGAATAGCTTATAGTAAACAACAATTAACATAATCAAATGGCGATAACTCAATTTATGGAACAAAATCACAGGTCTATTTTTATTCAGGAGCGAAGCTCACTCATACTTCAGCCTTCAGCCTTTTTTAAATTTCGCAACATTTGCATTATTTCAACAACATTTTTAGGGTAAAATAATATTAAATGGAACAGAAGGATTATTACAAAATACTTGGTGTAAGTGAAAACGCTTCTTTTGAAGATATAAAGAAGACATACCGCAAACTGGCTTTCCAGTATCACCCTGACAAAAACCCCGGAAATGAAGAAATGATGAAAGAACTCAATGAAGCTTATGCAGTACTTTCTGATGAAAAGAAAAGAAGAGAGTATGATTTTTATAGAAATAGCTATGGATTTAATGCAAGAGACAGGTTCAGGCAGACTTATTCAGAACAGGATATCTTCAGGGGATCTGATATAAATCAAATCTTTGCTGAATTCAGCAAAGCATTCGGTTTTAACAGACCAGAGGATATTTTCACACGCAACAGTTTTTATGGAGAGCAGTTCAGGACTTTCCAGTTCAAAGGTCCTGGATTTGCCGGAAAAGGCTTTTTCTTTTTCGGAAATATCTCAAAACCATATGAGGATATTTTAAAAAATCATTCATATCAAACAGAAAATATCTCAGGTGAAAAACCTTCCTTTATCTTAAAACTTTTGCTTAAGGGATTCAAAGCAATACAGAAAAACATAGCAAAAAAATATGGACTTGAGCTTCCGCAAAAAGGAAAAAATGTTGAAGATGAAATCACTATTTCTCCGGAAATTGCTTCAGCAGGTGGCAAAGTTAGCTACTTTTACTCCAATCCTGATAATCCGCGTGAAATAATGATAAAAATCCCACCCGGGGTAAAACAGGGCCAGAAAATTAAACTTAAAGGCATGGGCAAAGCCGGCAAATACGGCGCTGAAGCCGGTGATTTATATCTAAAAGTAAAGGTTCAAAAAACAATTCTCGGGAAAATCAAAAAACTTTTTAAGCTCAAATAAAAATATAGATAATAGCTTCTATTTTTAATGCTTCTCACATCTCAGAAAAAAGTTTTTAACAAATCAAAAGGCATAGAGAAATCCTTTACTACATAATCTGCTCCTGCTTCTTGAAGTTCTGCAACACTATATGGACCTGTGGCAACGCCAATAGAAATGGCTCCATAAATATGTGCGCATTCAACATCGCGCGGGGTATCACCAATTACAATGCATTCATGAATATTTATTTTACTTCCAGATAAAAGCTCAAACCTTTTCACAGCAATTGGCAGAAGTTGATTCCTGTCTTCGTGATCGCTGCCAAATGCACCTGCAGGAAAGAATTTATTAAGTTTGAAAGGTTCAAGTTTTATTCTCGCTCCCATCTCAATATTTCCTGTAAGAAGTCCTGTCAAAATATTTTCTCTTTGACTCAAACTATTTAAAATTTCGTAAATTCCCGGTTTGACATGTTTTTTATCATTATTAATTTCTCTACTTAAATTGAACAAATAAGCTTCAATAACTGTTTCAAAATCTCCATTTGCTGACAGTCCATGTTTTTGCAAGCATTCCTTTATAATCTGTGAATCTGTTTTTCCAGCCATACTAATTTCTTTAAATGCATTTTCAATAGAAAAGATTTTTTTAAAGGCAAGGTTGAGTGAACGAACCCCTGCTCCGCCTGAATCAATAAGTGTTCCATCTATATCAAATAATAAAAGCTTCATTTTAATTACCCCAAAAAATACAGATTGTAAAATAAACCCAAAAAGTTATGAGCAAAGAGCAATAAACAGACAACTTACTTTTTGAAGAGCAAAGTATAAAATATATATTTCGCAATTGCTTCTGCATCATCGTCTGGAATTTCTTCTTTAGAGAATTTTGGCATACCTGCTTTTGGATTTCTTATGGCATTGATAATATCCTTCTCATCTTTTATTTCTTTCAATTTACTATTGTCCTGATGGCACATAATACAATGATTCTCAAATAATTTAGAACCAGAAATTTCCTGAGATGGAATTTTTGAAGACGGTTTTTGCATATCTAACTCTTTTTCATTTTTTGCACAACCATAAACAACTAATTGCAATGCGAAAAGAATTATTGAAATAAATAAGAATAATTTACTTTTCATATAAGCTATCTCCTTTAAATATTTTTTTTTGAAAAAAAAGGCTTTCTAATATTATATTCTTTATCAATGCTATAAGCCATTATAACTGCTTTGTCAATATCTTCAAAAGGAAAATCTGGAGATTCAAGTATTAAATGTGGAGCCTTATCATCATATTTTAAATTAAATTCGGAACTTTTTTCATAAAGGATTGTTCCTGGCAATACATGCAAAATACTGAAAACAATATTTGAAGGTTTCATATCTATTATTGTTTTTGCGGAATGAACAAATTTAAAGAAATTATCCCCAGGCAAACCTATAATAAGATCACTGGTTACCTCAATCCCGTTTTCTTCAAGAAGTTTTATCGCGTTTCTAAATTTGTCTGCTTTATAAAATCTGTTAACAATTTTTAAAGTATCTTCATTCACTGTCTGAGGACCTGTCTCAACACTTTTAATATTAGCTTTTTTAAATAAAGGGATTGTTTCTTCGTCAACAAATTCAGCAATAATCTCAACAGTTCTAAGCTCACTCCCAAAACGATTAGCAGAAGCAATTATTTCAGCAAGTTTTGCAAGACGTTCTTTTCTTAAATTAAAGACTGTATCTATAAAATGAAAACTTTTAATATCAGGGTTACTTAATACAAATTCAATTTCTTTTTTAACTCTATCTTCAGGGAAAAATCTTAATTTCGGTAAATTTTTCCCTTCATAACAATAGTGGCATCTAAAGATACAGCCGCGATAAGTCTCTATATATGTAACCTTATCTCTCGGGATTAATATTCCCTCTAAATACGGAGAAGGAATTTCACCCAGATTTTCAATCGGCTCTCTGTCAGGATTTTCAATAATGCTTCCATTTTGTCTGAATAAAATACCAGGTATACCGTTTAGACCTGAATTATTCAAATAATGTCTGAGAACATCTGAAAAGGTTATTTCACCTTCTCCTTTGACAACTATATCTAAAAAAGGATTTTCTGCAAGGTATTTTAAGCCTGCTGGACCTGCTTCAGGTCCGCCAAGAACAATTATTGTATCAGGAAATAGTTTTTTAATTATTCTTGCAGTATCAAGTACTTTCAAAATATTCCAGCAGTAGCAAGAAAATCCTATCATTTCCGGTTTTATTTGAGATAGGTAATAGATAACCTGCTGGACATTAAGAATTTCGGTATCAAAATCAATTATTTCTATATCAATATTTTTTCTTATCAAATCATCTTTTAAGGCATACGCCTTAAGATAGCCAAGAGCAAGAGAAAAATGGTTTGCCCAATTGAAGGATATTAGAGCAACTTTCTTCCTATGATTCATAGAGCCGCCTGATATCTTCGAGATACTTGCTTTCAAGCACTGGTGAAAATTCAATACTATTGTTTTTGATATATTCAGAGTCGATTCCCGGACATATTGTTCTAAAAACACAATCCGAACATTTGTTATGATGTGTAAGATTATAGCCAATTGAAAATATACTGTCCCCGTAAATTTCATTCATATGTTTTGCCAGATCTTTCATCACACAAAAAGGAAATCCCTCTGTCAGAATCCAAGTACGGTTAAAAATACTGATATTTAGAGAATTGATTACAAAAGGTAAAATATCTTTAAGAGAAAGATTGGGGTCATTATAACTGAGAATTATACGGTTTACACCAAAATTTATTGAAAGTATCACTATATTCTGAATATCCCTATAATTGTCTTTACAAATTGGTATGCGTACAGCAACAAATTTATCCTGAATAGGTGCAAGATTATTAAGGCTACTGATGGTCTCATGAAAGCTGCCTGTTATACGAGTAATTTTATCATGAACAACAGGATTCGAACCCCATAACTTTATTTCAAACAGAAAACACCCTGCATCCATTAGGCTATATAGAGTATTAATATCTGAGAGAATACGGCCATTTGTAAGAATTTTAATTCTCTTAGCACCTAAAGTTACAGCTTTCTGTATTATCTGAAGAATATCTTTCCTTAAAGTTGGTTCACCGCCATACAATAATATATTTTCCAAAGATTGCTTTTGCTCTAAGAAATTGAAAATAGTGTTTAAATCACTCTGGAATGGAATAGCTTTATTTGACAAACATAAAGAACATTTATTATTACATATACTTCCAAGATATATTTTATCGTATTTTATCAAAATAACAACTTATCCTTATTTTACTTATATAAAATTATAACATAACAAATTGGATTATACTTTTCTCTTTAACTTAAAAATTGCAGTTAAAATAATTATGAATAACTAAACGTGATAACATAATGATGGCAATAACTCAATTTATGAAACAAAATCACGGGTCTATTTATACTGAGGCTGAAGTCAAAGCGTAAGCCCCAGAGATAAAACATGCAATCACATCACAATAGAAAATAGAGCCATGTTCTTATATTAAGATAGTTTATTTTGTTTCATAAATTGAGTTATTCTCTGATTTTTTATTCTAATAAAAAAATCATCAGGCTAAATAAATTTATTTCTGTTATATGCATTTTTAATTTAACATTTAACTGCATTTTGGAAAAATATACTTGAAATTTATTTCATTTTAATTTATTATTAATATAATTACTATAAATATTATAATAACCAAAAGGGAGGTAATATGCTTACACTTGAAGAATTAAAAAAAGACAGGAAACTCGTAAACTCTATTGATTGGGAGATGACACCTGAGATGGCTGTGAGAGTTCATCTTGAATGGGGAAATGTTTGGTCTGATATTAACAGGGGATATTTAATTCGTTCTAAAAATGATTATTCCGTCTATTTTCAATTAAATTGTTCTTCAAAACCTTGTTTTTTGAACTTGATACAATTATCTCCACACCAGGCGGTAGATATCGCAAAAATTGAAGTTCCAGAAAAATTTCAAAATAAATTCTGTAATTTTAAAGGCGTGTACGCTCCTGAAGAAGAGCTCAAGGAATGGTTAAAAAAAGAATTAAATGTCAATTAATTATTTAATTTGTTTTGTGAAATAATTCAAAAGGGAGGCTAAAACAAGTCTCCCTTTGAAAAACCATTTCTGAATATGTTTCTATTTTAATAGTGCTTCTTTAATTCAAACAGAACCTGTTTTGCAACAGCTTTTAGAGTCTCAAAAACTCCTTTTCCTGTAACCGCAACAGCTTCAAATGAAGGAACTTTTCTGTAATTTAACAGTTTCTCAAGGTCAGCTACAGGAACAATATTAGGCAGGTCTCTTTTGTTATATTGCATAGCAAAAGGAAGCTTATCAAGATCATATCCCTGTTCGGAGAGATTTATTTTCAAATCTTCAAGACTTTCAATATTCGATTCAGTTCTTTCTATCTGGCTATCAGCAACAAACACAACTCCGTCAACTCCTTTAAGAATCAGCTTGCGGCTCGCAGCATAAAAAACCTGTCCCGGAACAGTATATAAATGAAATCTGATTTTAAAGCCTTTTATATCACCAAGAGCAAGTGGCAAAAAATCAAAAAATAAAGTTCTTTCTGTTTCAGTCGCAAGTGAGATGAGCTTTCCTTTTTGTTCTGGATTTGTTCTTCTATAAATAAACTGCAGATTGGTGGTCTTACCACATAAGCCGGGACCATAATAAACAATTTTACAGTTTATCTCGCGGGAAGAGTAATTAATGAAAGACACAGGGGATACACCTACCTGAAAAGATTATCAATATCTTCGTCACTGATTTCAGCAAAAAGGGCTTCTTCAAGCTTACCTTCTCCTTTTTCCTTTTCAACCTTTTTAGTAATCTCATCAAAAATGCCAGCAAGTGATTCAGAAGATTTCTTAACTCTTAACCTAACAAGTCCGAGAGACGTTCTGTTGTCGAATATAACTACAAGAATAATTCTTTGCCCGATGAGTGAAATATGAATGTTGTCCTTTTCACCTTCGTGAAAAAGAATAGTAAATTCTTTCTCGCCGAGAAGTCTTGCTATCCCTCCAGTAGCAGCTATATTACCTGCTGTAAGAGATGCAAGAGAAGTTGTGTCTATATCATGGGTTTCACCTGCAGAAGCGATTAACTGGCCATTTTTGTCCACAAGAAAGACTACTTTGGCATTTGCCTGATGATAGAGTTTCTTGAGTTCAGCGTCAATACGCTGGAACTCTTCTTCATACATTATGAGGTCAGAACCCATCATATCTTAACAATTATCATAACTGACTATTTTTTAATTATCAAGATGAAAAACAGGCTTCTTCTTTTTGAAGTCTTTCCCATTCTTTGTCAATATCATCCTGAATTCTTTTAAGAAAATCTTCAGCATCAGGTTTGAAAAGGTGTTTAAATCTTCCCTGTGGTTTAAGAAAATCAATAATAGGTTTCTTTTCTCTTGGTTTGAAAGTTATTTTTGTTACACCATTTTCAATTTCATATAATGGCCAATAGCATGTCTCCACAGCAAGTCGGCTAAGCATTATTGCGTCATCTGTCCTTGATCTCCAGCCCCTGTTGCATGGTGAAATAATATTCATAAATTTCGGTCCAGGAATATCGAGCGCTTTTCGTACTTTTCTAACAAGATCAGCCCAATGGCTTGGAGATGCCTGTGCCGCATAAGGAATATTGTGCGCAGCCATTATTTTCGTAAGATTCTTTCTCTGCTCGGTTTTTCCGGGCACAACACTTCCAGCAGGTCTTGTTGTCGTATCAGCTCCCAGAGGAGTTGCGCTTGAACGCTGGATACCTGTATTCATATAAGCTCCGTTGTCATAGCAGATATACAGCATATCATGCCCACGTTCCATGGCCCCGGAAAGACTCTGCAATCCTATATCATAAGTCCCTCCGTCACCACCAAATGCAATGAATTTTATATCTTTGTCTATTTTTCCTTGTTTTTTTAATGACCTGTACATTGTTTCAACACCTGATAGTGTGGCAGCAGCATTTTCAAACGCATTATGTATCCATGGAATCTTCCAGGCAGTATAATCAGATATACAGCTTGATACCTCAAGACAACCGGTTGCATTTGCTGCAATTAGCGGATAATCTGAAGCAAGCAGAACCATTTTTACTATTATCGGCGCGCCGCAACCTGCGCATAACCTATGACCGGATGCAAATAATATTTCTTTCTTTGAAAGTTCTTTTAAAGTAACAGGCTTTGCCATTTTATTCCCTCACTCCTATATATTCCTTATAACTTTTTACATTCCCAGTCTCTGCAATATCAATAAGTTCATTAAGAACAATTTCAGCATGTTCAGGTAGATAATCCCTTCCGCCAAGGCCATATATCTTATTTATTAGTATAGGCTTATCGTTATAGGGATAAAGACTTGATGCTATATCCATATAAACCGGACTAAAGGATGAGCCAAAAGAATCCGCTCTGTCAAGAACACATAAAGCTTTCAGATGCTTTAATGCTTCACCAGTTTCTACATATGGAAACGGCCTGTATAAACGCGGCTTGAGCAATCCAGCCTTAATACCTTTATTTCTGAATTCATCAATAACATCCTTTGTTGTTCCTGCTGCAGAATTTAAAATAACTATCCCAATTTCAGCATCTTCAAGTCTGTAAGTTTCAAACAAACCATATTTTCTTCCGGATATTTTCTCAAAATCAGCAGCAACATCCAGAACCACTTCAGGAACTTTTGTATTGACCTCAGCCTGAGCTTTCCTGAATTCCATATAATAATCGGGAAGAATTAACGGACCGTAACTGACTGGATGTGCTAAATCAAGTAAAGGATAAAGTTGTTTGAATTCTCCTACAAAATTTTGAACCTGTTCATCTTCAAGGTATTCTATCCTTTCTATTGAATGGCTTATTATAAATCCATCAAGACATATCATTACTGGAAGTCTTATATCCATATGTTCAGCTATACGAAATGCCTGAATTGTATTGTCATATGCTTCCTGAGCATTCTCTGACCATAGTTGTATCCAACCTGAATCGCGAGCTCCCATTGCATCTGAATGGTCGCCATGAATATTTAGAGGTGCTGACAGTGCTCTGTTTACAACTGGCATTACAATTGGCAATCTTGTTCCTGACGCAATATAAAGAATTTCATTCATCAAAGCCAGACCCTGAGAGGAAGTAGCAGTAATGACTCTGCCGCCTGCTGCAGAGGCTCCTACACAAGCACTCATTGAGCTATGTTCGCTTTCAACTAAAATTATTTCAGTTTTAACCTTACCGTCAGAAACAAAGCCTGAAAATCTTTGCATCATATCAGTCTGAGGAGTGATTGGATATGCAGCACATACATCTGGATTAACCTGTCTGAGGGCATTGGCTACTGCTTCATTACCTGTAACAGCAACAATCTTTGCCATTATTTGCCCTCCTCTACCATAATAATTGCTTTATTGCCCTTTTTACCAGGGCATTCAAGAGCGCAAATTCCGCAGCCCTTGCAATATTCATAATCAAATTCTCCGCGTTTTCCATCTTTTACTTTTATTGCATTATCAGGACAATATATCCAGCAAAACAAACACTGAATACAATTCTCTTCTATCCATATAGGCTTAGAAGATCTCCATGAGCCTGTCTTGAATTTTTCAGAACTCCCGGGTTCTGTTATTACTGAACCGGGATTAACCTCTTTCCAGTTCTTAAGTTTCATCCTTCCTTTACCTCCTCATATCCGCGCCTTGTTGCCTCGAGGTTTCCATCTATAATTTTTTGTGAGAATTTTTTGCCAAAACTTTTTCTAACATCTTCAAGGAGGTGCTCAAGAGTTACAAGTCCTGTAACTTTACAAACAGCACCAAGCATAGGTGCATTTGGAAGTGCTCGTCCTATATTTTCAATGGCAATCCTTGTTGCATCAATGGTATATACTTTTTGAGTAGGTAATGCATTAAGTTTTTTTCTTATTTCCTGGGGATCCTTAGAAGTGTTTACAATAAATGCGGCATCCTCTTTTGCACCTTCAGTAACATTTATTGAATCAAGCAGTGTTGCATCAACTATGCTTACTACCTGCGGATGTAAAACTGGACAGTGCATTCTTAATTCGTGCGAGCTAACTCTATTATAAGCTCTCAACGGTGCGCCAGCCCTTTCAGGTCCGTATTCGGGAAACGCCTGTACATGCCTTCCACCGCTTAAACATGCATCTGCAAGAACCTTCGCTGCAGTAACTGTTCCCTGCCCTCCCCTGCCATGCCATCTGATTTCCAAAGTATCAGCCATAGTCGCGTCCTCCAGGTATTTTAAAGAAAGTTTTTTATTTTAGCATAAAATACATCAAAAATTACAAAAAAGACAAGAAAACTACAAGCAAATATTTTCTTATTTTACTTAATAAGAGCAATATCTATTTTTCGGGAAGTAACTTTTAATTAAAAACGCAATTCATGGTTTAAACAGCTATTGCAGCAACAGCTTCCTTTAACCAGGCTAATCTTCTTCCTCTTAAAACAGATGCATTTATTGATTCAATAAATTCTCTGGGAGCTATCTCAAATCCATCTCTTCTGATAAAAGGATTAAAAGACAGTTTTGGCTTAACTTTTATAAGCTTGTTTATTTCGTTTTCAGAAGGTTTTTTAAGCGGTGATTTCATAATCTTTGATATTGCAACAAAAATATCCCTATGGGTCTTTGATGTGCCTATCGGGTCTATAGCCCTGTTTAGTTTCTTTAATCTTCCAAGATAATCAATTATTGTTCCCTCTGTTTCGTATTGGGTAGTTGAAGGCAATACTATATCCGCCTGTTCTGCAAGCTCTGTAAAATGCGAAGTTTGCACAATTAAAAAATCCGTATGAGAAGGCCTTGCATTTAAAGGAACTTCACCAATTACATAAAGAACCTTCATACCTTTATTGACCATATCTGAGTAAGACTTTCCCTCAGTCGTTAAGCCAATTAAGGCTACTCCCCTTGAATTGCTTTCAAAGCCAACTGCTATTACTTTGCCTTTAATTATTGTTAGATTTGCCGAGGAATCAAACAGTGAAGGAGAAGTGAATATAACAGGATTTTGAGCTTCTTCAACAAGTTTAGCCGCTTTTTCAATATCTTCCGTTACAACAGCATCTTTAACAGCATTTTCAAGTTGAATATCTGCTTTAAGCCCTTTGTCAATCAATGATTTTACAATAGCCTTTAAAATTGTAATTTCATCGCCTTTAAGGGTCAATGTAGCAGCTTCTTCTATTTTAATATCAGCAGAAGTTATAACCAAAAGTTTTCCACCTCTGTTAACTCTCTTTCTTATGGATGCATCAAGAGCTGGCAAGACCCTGCTCCATTGCGAGGGATTAAGCCCTATAAGGATAATCAGGTCTGAATTTGTTATAAGCGCAGATTGAGAATCTTTCATTGAATGTATATCAGAATAAAGGCTTAAAGTTGTATCAAAATTCTTTGTCTTAACAACATTTTTCGCGAATCTTTTTAATGCCAGAGCATCTTCATTTGTAATACCCGCGGTACTTATAAAGCCTGTTTCATTTCCTGCTTCTTTTAGTTTTGCAGCTATTATGCTTAATGCTTCCTTCCACGTGGTTTCTTTCAGAGTATCATTTTCTCTTTTTAAAGGAGTGGTTATTCTTGTTCTGTCTTCAATATAGTCGTATCCAAAACGTCCATAAGCACAAATATATTTCTTGGTTGAACCTGGTTTTTCACCTGTATTAATCTTCTGAATGCCACCGTCTTTCACACTTATTAAAATATCGCAACCATTTCCACAGAAAAGACATACAGAAGGAATTTTTGTATATTCCCATTCTCTTCCTTTACGCCATCTGTCCGCTTCAGGAAGAGCATTGACAGGACATGCATCTACACAACTTCCGCAAAAAGTGCAACCCGATTCTCTTAAAGATTTATTATATGCCGTACCAATTTCTGCATTTATACCTCTTCCTATAAAATCAAGCACATTAGTCCCCTGTTCCTTGCACACACGCACGCATCTTCCGCATAGAATACAATATTCAGGGTCTCTTCTTATGAACGGATTTATCTGGTCTATAGGATAACCCATTTTTTTCTTTATAAAAGAAGTGTTCTTTAATTCATATTCATATGCATATTCCTGAAGTTTGCAAATACCTGCTTTTGTGCATGTCATGCAATCAAGAGGATGTATGGAAAGTATCAAATCAAGGATGAATCTTCTTATATTTCTGACTTTCTCTGTCTGGGTATGAACTACCATACCTTCCCTGACTTTTGTATTACAAGCTATGACTGGAGACTTTAAACCTTCTACTTCAACAAGACAAAGTCTGCAAGCACCAAACCCTCTCATGCCTTTAAGGTAACAAAGATTTGGGATAAACACATCAACCAGATGTCCGGCATCTAATAAATTCATCCCTTCAGGTGCAATTACCTCTTTTCCGTCTATCTGAAGTTTTACCTTCTTTTCCATCAAATCCTCCTCAATTTAGGAATATGCTTAAGTTTTAGCAAACATTTCTTCTTTAACTTTTGAAATAATCTCAATAGCTCCAGTTGGACAATATTTAATACATTCACCGCACCGGGTACATACTTTTTGCTTAATCTCAAAATATGTATATTCAGCTGGTTTTGATTCAGAAGCTTTTGCCATAATCGCTTCAAATTTACATTTTTTCAAACATTCACCACATCTGATGCAAAGGTCGGGATTTATTAAATAAGAAATTGAGGTTATACATTCTCTGTTTGAGCAGATACCTGATAAATGAAGTCTGAATTCTTCTTCCGATGAAGAGAGAATTTCAGAAAGAAATCTTCCTGTATCTCTTCCTTTTTTACAGAAAGAGGCTTCAATCATGTTTGATGCAATTGTCTTTAATGCATTGATGTCTTCTTCTCCTGCACCTTCAAGTTTCTGTGTAATTCTTAATAATCTTAATTTAGCTTCTTCTGTGCCAAATGAGCATGGATAACATCTTCCGCACATCGGGCCTTCAATAAACTCCTCGATAAAAGTGAGAGATTTTTGGACAGGGCATGCCTTCTTTTCAACATCATGGAATATTTCATCAAGAGGAATATCAACAGGGATTTGTTCCTTCTCCTTCAGACCTTCATAAGAAATCTCGGAAGAAGCTATTTTTAAAAACTTGCCAATTTTTTCATACTTAATAGCTCCCATTTGACATACATTGAAACAATCGCCGCATTTTTTGCATATATTACTGTCAATGATAAATCCTGTTGAAGTTTCTTTTATTGCATCAACTCTACAGACATTTATACAACTTCTGCAGAAATAACAGAGTTCTTTGTCTATATAGAGAATAGGCTGCTCTTTGATTTCAATAGCTCCTAAAGGACAGACATTAAAACATGCTTTGCATCTCTGGCAAAGTACTTGATCAATATAAAAGAAACCATCAGCAGATTCTTTAATAGCTTCAAATGGGCATGCATCCATGCATCGTTTGCATTGATAGCAGATATCTGTATTTAAATGAAGCTGTCCTAAGCCCTGACAAACAAAAGCTCTGCAATATTTATTTTTTATATGCTCTTCGTATTCTTCCCTGAAATATTTTATTGTTGTGAGAACAGGATTTGGAGCGCTTTTACCGAGTCCGCATAACGAACTGCTTTTTATATAATTCCCGAGTTCTTCAAGTCTCTCTATATCTCCTTCTTCTCCGTTTCCTGATGTAATCTTCTCAAGTATCTGAAGCATCTGGAAAGTTCCCACCCTGCAGGGATAACATTTACCGCATGATTCAGACTGGCAGAAAGACAAGAAAAATTTAGCGACATCAACTATACAGTTGTCTTCATCAAGAACAACCATTCCGCCAGAACCCATTATTGAACCAATTTTTGTCAAAGAATCAAAATCTATTGGGAGATCAAGATATTTTTCAGGAATACAACCTCCAGAAGGTCCTCCTGTCTGTACTGCCTTGAATTTCTTATCTCCGATTATCCCGCCGCCAATATCATAAATAATTTCTCTGAGGGTTATACCCATTGGCACTTCAACAAGTCCTGTGTTTTTAACTTTTCCAGTAAGAGCAAAAACCTTTGTGCCCGGTGAATTAGCAGTACCTGTCTTTAAAAACCAGGTGGCTCCTTTTTCAATAATCGCTGGTACACATGCATATGTTTCAATATTATTCAAATTCGCAGGATAGCCCCATGGACCGCCGCCTTTTTCAGATAATCTTGGTGGTCTCGGTCTCGGGAATCCCCTTTCGCCTTCTATAGAACTGACGAGTGCTGTAGCTTCACCACAGACAAAAGCTCCTGCACCTTCTCTAATCTGGATTGTGAAATTAAAGCCTGTTCCAAGAATATTTTCTCCAAGGAGCCCGATTTCTTCTGCCTGTTTTATGGCTGTTGAAAGGTGTTTTACAGCTAAAGGATATTCATGTCTAACATAAATAATTCCATGATGAGCCCCAATCGCATATGCGCAGAGCATCATTCCTTCAAGCAGACTATGAGGGTCGCCTTCCATAATTGACCTATCCATAAATGCTCCGGGATCGCCTTCATCGCCATTTGCTATAACAATCTTCTCTGCACTAAAAGAATTTTTTGTATGCTCCCATTTTATTCCTGCAGGGAAACCTGCACCGCCTCTACCTCTTAAATTTGCTCTTTTTACTTCATCAAGAACCTGCTGGGGCGTCATAGAAGCAAGGGCTTTTTCTATGGCTTTATAACCACCAATAGCAATATAGTGGATTATGTTTTCAGGATCTATTCTGCCATTATTTCTGAGAGCTATCCTGAGTTGTTTTCTGTAAAAAGGAATATCTTTTATAAAATAAGCAGGCTTCTCACCAAGAGAACGCCTGAATAAAAGGTCCCATACAGGCCTTTCACCTTTCAAAGTGAAGGATATTATGTCTTCAGATCTTTCAGGCTTTACCTTATGATAAAAATAGCCCTGAGGTTGAATGGTCACAACTGGACCCAACTGACACAGACCCTGACAGCCGGTGGTTATTATTTCTGCTTCTACACCCGAAGTCTGAACATCTTTTTTAAGCTTATCAACAAGTTTAAGTGAATTATTCGCCCTGCAGGCTGTTCCGCAGCAAACTCTAATTCTTTTTTTGTTTGGAGCCAGAACCCCTTCTTTGAGTAATTTTTCGCGTAGGGACTTCAGGTCATCTAAGCTATTAAGTTTTTGCATGGTTATTTGACCTTTCTAAAAATATGAGAATTAAAGTTTAATTTTTTCTAATAAATTTTATAAGCCCTTCAATTTTTCCTGAGCTTGTTATGTCCCCGACAACTTCGTCATTAACAGTAGTTACTGGTGCAAGACCGCAGCATCCAACGCAACCAACAGTCTCAAGGGTTATGGAAAGGTCACTTGAAGTTTCACCACTTTTTATCTGGAATTCATTTTCCAAAGTATTAAGAACTTTTTTTGAACCTCTTACATAACACGCGGTACCGAGGCATACTTTGACAAGTTTTTTCCCGCGTGGTGTAAAACGAAACATTTTATAAAAACTTGCGACACTAAATATCTCGGACATGGAAAGACTTAATTTTGAAGAGAGCTTTTTTACAATTTCTTCGGGTATGTAACCATTTTCTTCCTGAATCTGCTGTAGAAGGTGAATTAATATGCCGCGCTTTTTCTGTTTACTATTTAAAAGACTTCCGATACTTCCAATTTGTGAATTTTCACTTACAGCTTCAATATCCATATTGACTCCCTTTCAGCCCCCCCCGACTGAAATATCTTATATGTTCTTACTTTTTAAGTAATTTTATAACTACTTAATTAAAAAAGCAATATTTTTTTATTAATCCAAAAAATGCTCATGAAATAATGCAGACGTTGCGAAACTATTCTCAATCATGAGAATGAGAATTTATTAATTTATTTTAACTTTTTGAAAAATAAAGGAATTTTCATTTTAATATTCTGGCATTTATTTTGCTCTTTATAAATCAGGAATTAACTATGGTAGACAAAAGAAGACATAAAAGATTTCAGGTTAACGGATTAGAAGGAGATATTTTTAATCTTTTTGATACAAATGTAATCAATATTAATATGAGAGGTATAGGAATTGAGACAACCCGTCAAATAGATTTAAATAGAGAATGTATTATAAAGATTCAACATAAAGACATATTAATTGATTTTAAAGGCAGAGTAATATGGATGCTTCCTGCAAAAAAAGAGAATAAAGAAACAGGCGAAAATATCCATATTTATAGAGCCGGCATTCGTTTCCTCGATTTATGTAATGAAAAAACTGATACTATTCTAAGTGCATTAGATAAAAATTCCGGTGTTACTGAAAGAAGAATTGGAGGTGTAAGACTAAGCGTTTCCAATCCCGGTATTTTCAAACTATACTTTCCGAGCAGATTTTCTGTAAGGAATATAAGTTTTTCAGGAATGTTTGCGGAAACAGAAACATGCATTGATATGAGTTCATGTTGTGAAATGACTTTATTGCTCCAGGATAAAATATTAAATTTAATCGGAAGAGTGGTACATTTTAAAAATGGTTCATCACTCAGTTACAGATATGCGGCGGGGATTGAGTTTGTTGACATAAAAGAGGATGACAAAATAATACTGGACGAATACATCAAATCACTTGAAAAATTTGGGGCTGCATAATATTTTTTAAATTATCTAATGTTATCAGTAAATTAGTGTTCTTTCCAGCTATCATTTTTATCAAACTCAGGTATTATTTTATAACCATCTCTTAAGCCTGAAAATTTTTTAATAATATAATAAGTATTATAGAAAAATTCTTATTGCAAATAAGAAATTTGACTTAATTTCTTTGCTACTATATATTTTATTACATGATACAGAGCATGACAGGATTTGGCAGTAGTTCAACGGATATTTTCACTATTGAAATACGTTCCCTGAATCACAGGTATATGGATATTTTTATAAAAATGCCTTCTTACCTGAATCATGCAGAGATGCAAATACGGAATATTATTAAAGAAAAATTTAGTAGGGGCAGATTTGATGTCACAATTTCTATTAATCCTGAAAAAATTTCACAGTTTACTATAAGTAAAATTGCTGCAGAAAATATTTATAAAGCACTTCAATCTTTACAGAGAGAACTTATGATACCAGGTGAAATAGGTATCGAGACACTGGCAGCTTATAAAGAAATATTGCTTGAGAAACAGCCAGAATACAATATCAATGAATTGTATTCCACAGTTCA
Organism: Nitrospirota bacterium; assembly: GCA_013388435.1. Lineage (GTDB taxonomy): Bacteria > Nitrospirota > Thermodesulfovibrionia > Thermodesulfovibrionales > SM23-35 > DYFC01. Next base: position 17,941 of record JACAFE010000022.1, read on the forward strand.
TGAGGCGATTAATAATCTTGAAGCAATGCGGATAGAAGAAGGAAAGAACTTACAGAAAGAACTTTTAAGAAGAATAGAAATTTTAAGGGATTTAAATGATAAAATTAATATTAAAGCTCCTGATGAAATCCCGAAGCTTAAAGAAAAATTTAAAGAGAGATTGAAACTTTTCTTAGAAACCGAGAATATTGAAAGTAATAGAATCCTGCAGGAAGCAGCAATAATGGCTGAGCGACTTGATATTTCAGAAGAAATATTGAGAATACAAAGCCATATAAAACAGTTTAAAGAAGTTATAGATAGTGGGAAGGTTGTAGGGAAAAAACTTGATTTCATACTCCAGGAACTTGGCAGAGAGGTAAATACCCTCTCGTGCAAATCTGCAGATTATGAAATTTCAAGCATGGTAATCGAAATGAAAACAGAAATTGAAAAAATAAGAGAACAGGTTCAAAATATACAGTAATAGGGAGAAGTTATGAAAAAAGGCGAAATTACAAATGTGCTGGTTAATATAGGTTTCGGGAATGTTGTAGCTGCCTCAAGAGTTGTTGCTATTGTAACTCCGGGTTCTGCTCCTATGAAAAGACTGAGAGAAGAAGCAAAAAAAACAGGAAGACTTGTTGATGCTACAGAAGGAAGACGTACCCGTTCGATTATTGTTACTGATAGCAACCATATAATATTATCTGCAATACAGGCAGAAACCATTACCCAGCGTTTTATGGAAGGAACTGAAATAGGTGCAGAGGAAGAATAGGGGCAGACTTTTTATTGTTTCTGCTCCTTCAGGTGCAGGTAAAACAACACTCTGCCAGAAAATAATTAAGAAATATCCTCAGATTAAATTTTCTGTCTCTTACACTACGCGTAAGCCACGTAAATATGAAGCAAATGATGTTGATTACACTTTTATTGACAGGGAAGAGTTTAAAAGAATGGTATCTGAGGGTAAGTTTCTTGAGTGGGCTGAAGTTCATGGAGAATTCTACGGGACATCGCGTGAGAGAGTAAAAAGCCTTACCGAAGAAGGTTTTGATGTGATTCTTGATATTGATACGCAGGGAGCTCTTCAGTTAAAGGAAAAAGGAGAAAGAGGCGTTTTTATTTTTATATTTCCTCCATCTATGGAAGCCCTGAAACAGAGACTTGTTCGCAGAATGACGGATTCCATGGATCAGATTTTGAGAAGACTTAAAAGAGCTATAGAAGAAATAAGAACTTATAATTTATACGATTATGTTATAATTAATGACGTGCTTGAAAATTCTATAAAGGAATTTGAAGCTATTATTATCTCAAACAGGGTAAAAACAGAAAATATTAATACCCTGTGGATTCAAGAGACGTTCTTAAATCAGGAGGTTTAAAGAAGTATGGACATTATTTCATTGCCAATTGAATACGATCACTCAAAAATAGACAGCAGGTTCAGGCTGATCGCGATTGCTTCTCAGAGAGCAAAAGAACTTGCTCTGGGTGCGACTCCGAGAGTGAAAACAAAATCTAAGAAAGTAACCACAATCGCTATAGAAGAAACTATCAGTAACACTGTAGAGTTTCTTGTAGGTGAAGAAGCTGTAAAAGCAAAAGAAGAAGCCAGCAAATTTGATTACAGAAAACTCCTTGAAGAAAGGAAGAGAGAGGTTACTTCTGAAGATCTTTCCGAATTCGAAAAAGACCTGAAAGTTTATCTCAACGAGAGAGAAGCGCTCGAAAGGGACAAAAAAGCGCTCGAAGGGCTTTTTGGAGAAAAACAAGAGGAAGGTGCTGAAGAATAAAAATATACTTGTCGGCATTTCAGGCAGCGTTGCAGCCTATAAAACAATCGACCTGATTAGAAGACTTATAGATGAAGGCGCATCGGTTAGTGTAATCATGACCGATGCTGCCAGAAAATTTATCACACCATTAACTTATCAAGCAATTTCTAATAACAAAGTTTACACTGACCTTTATAGTGAACCAATGTCCCATATTTTACTCCCTGCGAATGCAGATTTATTTGTGATTGCTCCTGCAACCGCAAATATAATTGGTAAATTCGCATCTGGCATTGCAGACGATTTATTAACAACCTGTTTTATTGCAAGCACCTGTAAGAAAATTATTGCTCCCGCCATGAACTGGAGAATGTATGAAAATCCAGTTGTGCAGTCCAATTTAAAATCTCTGCTTTCCAAAGGAATTATTCAGATCGGGCCGGAAAAAGGTTCTCTTGCCTGCGGTGAAGAAGGCTCTGGCAGAATGTCTGAGGCTGTTGATATATTTGAAGCTGTAAAATCTGCTCTTACAGAAAAAGATTTGCAGAACGAAAAAATTATTGTCACAGCAGGACCAACAAGAGAATATATAGACCCTATACGATTCATTTCAAACAGGTCTTCAGGTAAAATGGGATACGCTCTTGCAAAAGTTGCGTTAAGACGCGGGGCTGAAGTCACATTGATAAGCGGATACTCAAAACTCCCGCCTCCACGTGGTGCAGTTTTCATTTCCGTCGAAAGCGCAGAAGAGATGAATAATGCTGTTAAATCTGAGATTGCCTCATCATCTGTTCTCATTATGGCTGCTGCTGTATCTGATTTCAAACCATCAGATTTTTCATTCGAGAAAATTGATAAACATCAATTAGATAGTTTGAAAATTATAAAAACAGTTGATATTATTTCGGAGGCAAGAAAGAATAACCCCGAAGTCTTCATAATTGGATTTTCTGCTGAAACAGGATTTAAACCTGAAAGAGCATTGAAAAAAATGAATGAAAAAAACATGGATATGATTGTTTTCAATGATGTTACCGAAGCAGGTGCAGGATTTGATAAAGATACAAATAAAGTTATTTTAATTGACAGAAACAGTCAGATAGAATTACCTTTAATGGATAAAGAATCTGTTGCTAATGAGATACTTAACAGAATGAAAAAAATCAAGGCTTGACTTTTTTTTTAATTTGATTGAAAATTTTGTCATAACATGTCAATTGAAGATATAGAAAGATTAAAAGAAAAAATCGCCAGGGATCCTAATTCAAAATTGTTTGTTCCTCTCGCAGAGGAATACAAAAAAGCAGGGATGCTTGACGAGGCAATTGAGGTTCTTGTTAAAGGACTTGAAAATCAGCCGGGGTATCTTAGCGCCCGCGTCTCTCTCGGTAAGATATTCATTGAAAGAGGAATGCTGCACGAAGCTCAGGCTGAATTTGAGAAAGTTATCATAGCTATTCCTGACAATCTCTATGCTCATAAAAAACTCGCAGAAATATACAGAGACTTAGGAGAAAAAGAAAAAGCAATAAAGGAGTTTCAGGCGGTTTTGAAACTCAATCCTTTGGATGAATGGGCAGCAACATCCCTTGCAGAAATTGACAGGCAGCCTGTTGAAGTAATTGAAGAACCTTCAATTATGGAAGAGCCTGCTGTAGAAACTACAGCTGTTGAAATTCCGCCGATCGAAGGAGAACCGACTTTTGAATTACCCGAAACCACTGAAGAGGAGCCTCAGGAAAGAGAATCTGAAATTATTTCTGCAGAGTCTGAGCTTGAATCAATTCCGGATATGCCTGACATATCAGATTTATCATATACGTTTAAAGAAGAAAACTCTGGCACAGAGTCTGTAGAAGAAGATAAACAGGAAAATATTTCAAAAGAAATGGAGCAACACGAGCAGGAGCAAGAAGCATTAGAACCTTCAATGCCCGAGTTTTCAATAAGTGAAGAAGATAAGGATATATGGGAATCTCATAAAGAATCACTTAAAGCTATTGAAGAGGCTGCACCTGATACTGATTTAAATGATATATGGAAGCCGTTATATGAAAGTGAAAAGAAAATAGAGGAAGAGAAACCTGAAATAGAAACAAAAATTGAAAAACCCTTTTTCCCTTCCGGGTCTTCTTTGCCTGAAAAACCTGCAGAAGAAAAAGAGGAATTAAAGGAAAAAATCAAAGAGGAAATAATTCCTTCTATTTCAAAAGAACCAGAAATAGAAGATGCAGACCAATTTATAATTGATGGAAAATATTTTTCAGCAATGAATATTTATAGAAAAATACTCGAGAAAGACCCTGAAAACAAAAAAGTCATGCAACGTGTTGAAGAACTTAGAGCTTTGATTAAACTTGCAGGGAAAGATAAAGAAGAACTTATTTCAAAACTTGATGGATTTCTCGATGCGATAAAAAAGAGGCGGGATGAGCTTCGCTGAGGTTCTAAAAGAAACAGTTGATAAAGTTGATGGCGCTGTATCAGCTATGATAATAGGCTCTGATGGTATAACAGTACAGGAATATTTGACCGAGAAATTGATTGATCTAACTGAACTAAGCGCCGAAGCTTCTGCAATGATAAAAGACATAAATCTTGCTGCTTTAAATCTCGGGATTGGCGAAGCAAGAGAATTCTCTATTATTTCTGACAAATGTGGAATAATCATGAGAAAAATTACATCAGATTATTATCTTGCTCTTATTATTCACCCTGATGGAAATTACGGCAAAGGTAGATTTGTACTTAAAACAGCGGTGCCCAAATTAGCAGGTGAATTCTAAATAGAATGAAAGTGCTTGTAATACACGGACCGAATCTTAATCTTCTCGGGATTAGAGAAACAGGCATTTATGGCACCAAAACTCTTGAAGAAATCAATAATGAGATTTCCATTCTTGGAACTGAACTCGGAATAAGTGTCAGAACAATACAGTTAAATAGCGAAGGGGATATTCTCGACGTTATTCAAAAAAGCGATTACGATGCTCTAATTATCAATCCTGCTGCTTATACACATACAAGCATAGCAATACGGGATGCTATAGCAGCGGTAAATAAACCTGCAATAGAAGTTCATCTTTCAAATATTCATAAACGCGAAGAATACAGAAAAAAATCCTATATTGCTGAAGTTGCTGTTGGACAGATAAGCGGTTTCGGCCATGAAAGCTATCTTCTCGCACTACGTGCAGTTAAAAACCTCATTTCCAAATAATGCATTTTTTGGGTTAATACAAAATTTTTTCTAAAAATAATCCCTGTGGCGGGGCTGTGGGTCCTGCAAGATTTCTGTTGCGCGATTCGAGAATATCTTTGACCTCAGATGCAGAAATCCTTCCTCTTCCAGCTTCAATCAATGTTCCAACAATAATTCTAACCATATGTCTCAAAAAACCATTAGCTTCAATGCGTATTTTTATAAAATTTCCCCTTAGCTTTATACTCATAAAATCTATTTCGTGGAGAGATTCCACAGTTAAAGAATATATTTTCCTTACAGTATTCTTTATGCCGCTCCCTGTCCCCATAAATGATGCAAAATCATGTTCTCCTATCAAAAATTTTGAGGACTTAATCATGGAATCTATGTCTAAACTTTTCCTGACAGCAGATGTGTAACGTTGAAGGAAAACCGATGATTTTCTTTCATTGGCAATGATATAAAAATATATTTTACGAATCGCGTCATCACGTGGATTAAAAGAATTTTCAACTTCATCAGCATTTAGTATTCTAATGTCAGCGGGCAGGGTCGCATTCAGGGCTTTTTTAATTGTTTCTGTATCATATATAGTCGGAGTATTAAATGCTGCTACCTGAGAAAGAGCATGCACACCTGCATCTGTTCTGCTTGCACCATAAATTCTCGTTGGAAATCCATTTAATCTTTTTACCCTTTCTTCAATTATTCCCTGTATTGTAACAGCATCATCCTGAACCTGCCAGCCGTGATAATTAGTGCCGTCATACTCCAAATCCAGTTTTATTTTTCTCATTATCAAAATATTTAAACACAGATAAAGAAAATAGTCTAATTGACGAAAAAATGCGATTGAAAATTGCAATGATTTATATTAATATTAATGTGACAACGTTTTATAATATAATTTTTTAATAAACAGAGTTCCATTCATTAATGCTATGATGTAAACATGAAAAGGAGAAACATGGGGGGGACTGATAAAGAAAGTAGTTCTACCAATTATTTCAAAACTGTAATGGCAATAACCCCTGCAATTTCAATTAAACCTGATATCTTCCGTTCAATATCAAACATAATTTCAAAATCATACAAAACACATTTTATCTGTCAGCTATTAAATATAAAAAACCTGAAAGGAGGTATCATACTATTTTTATGAATAAAAACTTTCTAAGAGCATTTATTTTTACATTCATTTTTATCTGTTCAATCTATGCTGAAAGCATCTATGCTGCAAGTGATTTTCTCGAAAAAGGAATAGAAAATTACAGGAATGAAAACTATGAAGAAGCATTGGCTCTGCTTATTGAGGCGAGGAAAGAACAACCCGATTCATCTATTGCTGCATTTTATCTGGGTGTTGCTTATAAGCAACTCAGAGAATATCAATTAGCAGAAAAAAATTTGAGAGATTCTCTGCAATTGTCTCCTCCTGTAAAAGATGCATATATTGAACTGGCTGAGGTTCTTTATACACAGAATCAGCTTAATGAAGCTGAAGGCTGGGCATTGAAAGCAGAAACAGAGGGCATAAATCCTGCAAATGCTGTTTTTCTCAGGGGAATGATACTCTCAAAAAGAGGCATGTCAGAAGAAGCTGTTATGACTTTTAACAAAGCAAAACAGATGAATCCAGCGCTTATTCAACCTGCAGATTTTCAGATTGCCATGATTCAATTAAAAACACAGAATTTTAAAGATGCTCAAAAAACCTTCAAAGCTATTGAAGAAATTGACCCATCCTCAGAACTTGCTTCATTCGCAAAAGAATACGAAAAATCACTTTCAAGAACCCTTGATATGTATAAAACATGGCGCTTCAGCATAGGAGTTGGTTATCAGTATGATGACAATGTAATTCTCAAGCCAACAACAAGTATTCCCGGGGTTGAAATAACAGGAGAGCGTGACAGCAGTATTCTTGCAACTCTGGGCATTATTTTTAATCCTATTATGAAAGAACCTTTTTTCTTTAATTGCCAGTACAATCTTTACACCAATACTTATTTTGATACAAATACACATAATTTGATGACTCATACTCTGTCTGCAAATCCAGGCATATATATTAAAAATGGAAGCATTTCTCTGCCATTGTCATATTCTCACATCTGGGTACACGAAAGACAATATATGAGTTTATTTAGTGCTAAACCCGGCATTCAGTTTGCTTTTTTACCACAACATATAGCAAGGTTTTCAATTGGCTATGAAAAAAGAGAGCTTCTTGAAGCGCCCATAGACAGTGATGAAGATAGAGACGGTAATGTCTTCACTGCATCAACAGGCTATATACATCCCTTTTCTGGTGGAAAAGGTTTATTCAATCTGCTGTATGAATTTTCATATGACAATACTGATGGTAAAAACTGGGATAATATTGGAAACAGGTTCACAGCTGGATTATTGCTTCCTTCATTGATATTGAAAACAGATTTCATTCTTTCAGGTGAAGTTTTTCTCCAGAATTTTAAAAATACTCATACTGTATTTGATAAAAGAAGAAAAGACAATAACTATACCTTATCTATTAATCTTGTAAGACAACTTATTAGAGGGCTTTTCTTGAATCTTCAGTACTCATATACAAGGGCTGATTCAAATATACCAATTTATGACTATGACCGCAATATTTACACAGCGGGGATAGAGTATAGATTTTAAGGAGAGACAAAATGATTAATATAAGAAAAAAGATTGATTTTTTAAAGCTAATGGTTATATGTATGTCTTTTCTTTTTGTTTTTAATAATTTCTTATTTACAATTTCATCTTATGCTGAAGAACCTGCTGGAAAATTCACATATGTTGAAGGGAAAGTGGATGTTCTGCGAGGAGGCTCAGCACCTGCGATACCTGCAAAAGTTCCTGACAATGTTTTTCCAAAGGATATTATAAGAACAAAAAGCAATTCAAAAGCAGAACTTGTAATGAGAGACAATACAGTATTACGAATCGGGCAGAGAAGCAGGATAGACATCAGCGAATATTTGACAGATGATAAAAATTATAAAAGCTCAATTAAACTTCAAAGGGGTCAGGTTAAAGCAGTTGTTGACAAAAACATATCCAAACGCATTTCTTTGTCACCTGACGCAAACCGCTTTGAAATACAAACACCTAATGCAGTCGCCGGCGTCAGGGGCACAGAGTTTTTTGTTGCATACGAACAAAATGTAACAACTGTTCTTTTAAAAGAAGGAGAAGTCTGTGTTTATAATATAAAATCCCCTGATAATATAGTGTGTCTTCCGCCTTCATATATAGTTACAATTTCAGGTGTATTGATACCTCAACAACCAAGAAAAGCAACTGAAACTGAAATGCGTATATTTGAAACCGCAACTGAGCCGGGCTCTCCTTTTCCAAGAGTTTTCCCCGAAAATATTATTTCTGACAGACCAGAAATTACAGGAGGCGAAACAGATAGAAGAACAAGCAGTCATCCTGAGATCATATCTTTGACCGGAACTCCAACAAATATAGCAGATATGCCTTTAAATCTGCCTATAACAGATATTATAAATCCTGAACCTGGTCCGCAACCTTTTAATGACAGATTTAGAACTGTTTTCAGCGCAAATGTATGGTCTGCATATCCAGCAAATTCTGACGGAAGTATTGGCGCCGCAATGTTCGGAAATACATCACCCTGGTCTTCTTCGACTTCAGCCCTGATAGAAGGTTCATATCTTACAAACAGCAATTCGCCACATATCTGGTTTGAAGACAATATTTACAGCTTTAACGGAAGAAACTCTACTAATACAACATTTGATGGAGGTGCTTATAGAGGTTTTCTTTCAGGAAAAGAAATTAATGGTTCAGCTGACGCAAGATTTAACGGTCTTTATATTGATCCTTCAGGAAATATAGGGATTCTAAAAGGAAGCTTTACAGGCACAGCAGGGAATAATTCTATACTACTAAATGGAAATTTATCTTCAATCCAGTTAGGAAGCGATTCAATGAATGCTGCTAATTTCTATAATAATGTTACATCCTTTACCGCTCCATTTTTGATAAATAGTGAAACAGGAATAACAGGTTCTGGCACTTTTAATTCAATGAATATATCAGGACACAATGACTGGGGAATATCACAGATTGAATCAGGCGGTTCATTCACAGAAACTCCCCAAAATTCATGGCTTTTTACTGCATCTGGTTCGGGTGCAGGATTTTCTTTTGAATCTGACATAACTGGTTCCCAATGGTCTTCTAACAGAATATCAGGTTCTGCTGCCGGCTACTGGACAGATGTAAGAACATCCATGCCGACAACTGGAATATATATAGGAGAAACAACAGGAACATTTAATCCTGCTGACCACACATGGCAGTCTATAACAACAGGAACATGGCTTGAGACAGGCAAATTTCTTCAAATGGCATCAGATGCATCAGGCAGGAGCAAACTTCAGCAGTTAAACATTCCTGCTTTTGAAGTAGGAAGAACAACACTTTCAGGCTCTTTAATTGCTGGCTCTGAATCTTCTCTTGATTACGTAAGTGTAACAATGAATAATGTTGCATTCTTTGCCCCTTCCACGGGGGCTAAGCCTTCAATCTGGGCAACAGATGATATTACAGGTCAGTATAATTTCACCAATGGGTTCCTGAATGCTGGCAATATTACAAGTGCAGAAAATTCATTCACTTTAAGCAATGGAGATAATATAAATGCTGATTTTCGTTTTACCCAATGGAATACTTCTAATAATACATGGTCTGCAAATATAAATGGCTCTGGAACACTTAGCAATGGTTCATATAATGGGGCTGTCTCCTTCAGAGGAGGCGCTGCAGGCACATTAACTGGCACAAACTCAGGCAGTCTTTCAGGTACAGGAGCAGGAATTGTAAGATAATAAATTAAAAATAAATTGATATTAAGTTTAATTCGAAGGAGTGACAAAGTTATGGAAAAAATATTTACATTATTCATTGCTTTCATTTTGTTTGCTTCAGGCTTTATTGCCGTACCTGAAAAATCAGATGCTGAACTGACAAATATTTCTAACCAATTAAAAAACCATCCGCAAATAAGCGAAATTCAACTGCCTTTCATTTCAAATGAAGGGCAGTTTGATAAAAATATAAAATACTATGCTCGCATATTCAGTGGAAATCTTTTCGTTACACAGGAAGGTGATATTGTTTATTCAATACCACAATCAGGAAAAGATTCTAAAATTAATGGAAAAACCCCTGATTTGAAATTAAAAGAAAAATTTATAGGTGAAACCAATATGCCTTCTTTCAAAGGAGAATTGGCAAAAACTAAAGTCAGCGTATTCAAAGGCAATGACCCTTCAAAGTGGAAAAAGAATATTAATTCATATCAGCAAATCAGTCTTGGAGAGATTTATAAAGGAATCGAGATTAAGTTAAAGGCTTATGAAGACACAATCGAAAAAATATTTTCTATAAAACCAGGCTCTAATCCAGATGCTATAATGCTTAAAATCGAAGGAGCAAAAAACCTTAACATCAATGAAAAAGGTGAGCTTGAGGTTCTAACTGAAAAGGATAAAATTATATTCAGTAAACCTATTGCATACCAAATAAAAAATAACCAGCAACAAGAAAAAGAATATGTTCAGGTTTCTTATATTGTTGTGGGCAACCAATACAGCTTTAAAGCCGGAAAATATGACAAAAATCGTGAACTTATAATTGACCCTTATGTTATTACAAAACCCATAGATTCCAATAAATCTGGAATACATATTACTGCAGGCACCCCATTATATAATGGTGTAAAAATCAGGGGATCTGGAGAAGACAGAGCTTATGCAATATTGACATATTTTGATGGAGATATAAATCGAGTTTTTGTTGCAGGATATTCCTATTCTTCAGACTTTCCAATTGAGGCATTTTTCGGTACGCCCGGAACAAATGATTCTGATGCTTTTGTGGCAAAGCTTTCTGAAAACCTTGATTATTTTGAGCATATTGTTTTTATTGGAGGTACTGCAGATGATTTTGCGTATTCCATAGCAATGGATAGTTCGCAAAATGTTTATATAGCAGGAACTACAAATTCATCCAATATGCCTTTGCCTAATGCTAATGCTTATGATGAAACTAATGCCGGTACAGATGCTTTTATCGCAAAACTTTCATACGGACTTGATGATTTAATATCTCTTACATATCTCGGTGGAAGTTCACTCGATGCTATTAATGAAAACTCACTTCTAATAAATGGATATGACGTTGTAGTTGCAGGTTATACAAATTCTACTAATTTTCCGACTCCTGATGATTATGCATATGATAGAACCCACAATGGCGGTGAAGATGTTTTTATCGCGATTTTAAATACAGGTCTTGAGGGTACTCCAAACCCAACACCGGGACTCGAAACATTGAAAAGCTCAACCTTTATTGGTGGCTCAGGGAATGAAAGGCCTTTCGGACTTGCTCTTAGAAATGGATATAATGAATATTATGTTGCAGGATATACCACCTCATCTGATTATCCAACAACTACAGAAGCTTATGATGAAGATTTTAATGGAGGAACAAGCGATTGTTTTATATCAAGAATAATGAATCTCGGATACAGTCCGCTTCAATCTCTTGCTTCTTCAACTTTTCTTGGAGGCAATGGAACTGATGAAATACATGGTCTTAAAATAGGAGATTCACCGGATTTTTATGTATATGTAACCGGCAACACTAATTCTTCTGATTTTCTCGGAACCTGTGATCATGGCAATTGTGGTGGAACCGATGTTTTTATAGCACGTTTTGAACCCTCCTTATCAAATGCTTATACACCTGTATTTACAAAGCTTGGTGGTACAAGTTCTGATTATGCCAAATCCATAATTTTAAACAGCGGTATGGTATTTGTTTCTGGAGTAACTTATTCAGATAATTTTCCAACAACTTCAAATGCTTTTGATCAAACATTTGGCGGAACTCATGGAACTAATTCAGATGGTTTTGTCTTAAGATATGACAGTAGTCTGACTAATTTTGATGCATCAACATATCTTGGCGGCTCAGCTGATGATTTTGCTCCTGCAATAACTTCAGATTCCATAGAAAATATTTATGTAGCAGGCAGCACAAATTCAACAGATTTCCCTACAACATCAGCTTCATTTGGAATAGCAGGCGGAAACTTTGAAGCTTTTGTCTCACATTTTGATGATATGCTTAAAGGCACTTCCTGCATTTATACATTTAACCCAGAAAATATAACTGTATCATCAGCTGGAGGTAATTTCAGTATAAATATTTCAACATCATTGGGCTGTGATTGGACCGCCTATAGTGAAGATTCATGGATAAATATAACATCTGGTGGTGGAACGGGAAATGGCACAATTAATTATACAATTTCAGCAAACTCAGGCAGGGTCAGAAAGGGTTCAATTTATATTCAAGGTAAAGTTTTCACTATTTTCCAAAACGGAGTTAATTCCGCAAGAATCACCAATTCTTCAAATGGACATCAATATCAACGATTTGATTTATTAAGAAATTTTAATGGTGCAAATTCCTACTGTCAGAGCCTTGGAGGTTATCTTGCAACAATTACTTCAACCTCAGAACAAGATTTTATTTATAACAATTTAGTTTATGGTGCAGATATGGAGAATGAGCTTCAGGAATGCACGATTGGTGCCATTCAAACCGCTTGTACACCAGAGCCTTCATGTGGCTGGCAATGGGTATCAGGTGAAACATGGGGATTTACAAACTGGTTAGGATCTGAACCAGATAATACTGGCGGCATAGAAAATAACATAGCTATGTTAGAAGATGGCAAATGGGATGATTACTACGGAAATAAATTAAAAAGTTTTATATGTGAATTTGAACAGACTTTTGCGCTAACTGTCAGCAAAACAGGAACAGGCAGCGGTACTGTTACAAGCAATGAAACAACAAATCCAAAAATTAATTGTGGAAGTGTATGTGGAGCTGTTTATAATTATGGTGAAAATGTAACACTGAATGCTGTAGCTGACACTAATTCTGTATTTACCGGTTGGAGTGGAGCAGGATGCAGTGGCACAGGTTCCTGCACAATATTAATGGATTCAAGCAAAGCAGTAACAGCAATTTTTACTAAAACAAAGTTCACAGTAACACCGATATTTGATGAACATGGCACCATGACTCCTTCAACACCTCAACTTGTTGATTCAGGCTCTACAGTACAATTTACCATAACGCCAAACTCTGGTTATAGAATACTTTCAGTAAGCGGGTCATGCGGAGGCACTCTAAACGGAAATATATATACTACATATCCAGTATTAGAAGATTGTAATGTAAGAGTATATTTTACAACCAATACATTTAATATAACAGCAAGCGCTGGTCAGGGAGGAAGCATTAGCCCAACTTCTGCAACAGTCAATTATGGCGAAACAGTTGAGTTCACTGTGACTCCTGACGAAGGATACCATATTTCGTCAGTAACAGGTTGTGGAGTTACAAAAAAGACAATATTAGCCGCAGGAACAAAAAAGAAAAAGAAAACAAAAACAACAGCAGCTTCAGAAACATATGTAACAGCACCTGTAACAGAAGCTTGTTCAGTTACTGCTACTTTTGCTATAAACACATACACTGTCACGCCTTCAGCAGGAGAGCATGGAACAATGACTCCTTCAACACCTCAGACTGTAAACTACAATGATACAATTACATTTGAAATTAAAGCAGACGAAGGATACCACATAGTATCTGTTTCAGGATGTAATGGCACTGCATATACAGCAGCCAAGAAGAAAAAGAAAAGGAAACTACAGGCAGTAAGCGAATATACATATACAACAGGGAAAATAACAGGAGATTGCACTGTTGAAGCCACTTTTGGGATTAATACATATACAGTAACTCCAAAAGCAAATGCGCATGGAAGCATAAATCCTTCAACACCTCAGACTGTAAACTATAATGACAAAATTTCTTTTACATTAACACCTGATTTGCACTATCACATCTCATCTGTTACAGGATGCGGTGGAAGTCTTTCAGAAAATATTTATACAACAGGAAATATAACAGGCGATTGTACAGTAGAAGCTACATTTGGTGCAGATACATTTGAGGCTGTAATTCAGCAGACAGGCGGAAGCGGAACAATAACAGGCAGTGGTATTTCATGCGAAGGAACTGCATGTTCAGGGTCATTTGAGTATGGAGCAAAACTTGTACTGAAAATTAAACCCGACGCAGGATATAGAATAAAAGATATTAAGATAAATGGAGTCTCAATTGGTTCAATATCAGTTATTACAATAAAACAGGTACTGAGTAATTACAATATAGAAATTATATACGAACCTGTGTAATTTAAGGATACAATTAATAATCTAACCGGCTAAAAAAGCAGATGTTGCAAAAACATCGAAAAATAATTTTTATCGCAACATCTGCTTTTTTCGGATTTATTACATCTTATGAATCCAGTATCTATAATCAAAAAATTTTATCACCCTGATACAAGAGCATACTATTTTCTTGTTCATCATAGCTGGATGGTTACCCGGAAAGCTTTAACAATTGCAAAGAAAATGAGCCACATGAAACCTAATCTCAAATTTATTGAAGAAGCCGCTATGCTGCATGATATCGGGATACTTGTTACTAATGAGCCCTCAATTGGTTGTTTTGGAGATAAGCCTTATGTATGTCATGGTTATGCCGGAAGAGAAATGCTCGAGAATGAAGGATTGTATGAACATGGACTTGTGTGTGAAAGGCATATAGGTGTTGGCATTTCACTTAAAGATATAAAAGATAAAAATTTGCCATTGCCTGAACGAGATATGATGCCTGTTACAATAGAAGAACAGATTATATGCTTTTCGGATAAATTCTTCTCAAAAAATCAGGAATTCCTTCTTAAAGAAAAGCCGGTTGATTTAGTAATCAATGGAATTTCAAAGTATGGCAGGGAGAAACTTGAGATTTTCAAAAACTGGTTAAAACTTTTTAAAGAATAAACTAAGAGTTCATTTTTATCTCATAGCATTTGTGCGCTAATTCTACAAGTTCGTTTAACCCCCATGTCTGCCTGTCTGTAAGATATTTTGTAAGATTCGAAGGTATTGCATTAATGCCGAGAAATGCACCACTGATTGCGCCTGCCATAGCTGCGGTTGTATCAGTATCACCTCCCCCGGAAATTGCGGTACAGATTGTTTCCATATAATCGTATGGATTCTTTAAAAATGAATATAGACTCCAGAGAACACTGCTTACAACATACCCTGAAATTCCTTTCCATTCATCATCATCAATAAATTCTTCATCATATCCTGCTTTTGATATTTCTTCAAAAGCATCAACAACTGATAGAGTTAGCCAGAAAGAAAGTTTTTTAAGTTCAGATGAGAATATATACGAAATTTTTTCTGTCCATTCTTCAAGTTTTAAGAGAAAGTAATTCTGGTCAAAAGATTTCAGGGTTAATACGAGAGCAACAGCTCCGCTTATGGCTACAGCTCCTGCCAAACTTCTCGGGTCTTGATGGGTTATTCTTCCCTGATCTTGAGCTGCTTTAATAAGCATTTCTGGATTATCATAAAAGAACAAACCTATTGGCGCTGCCCTCATTGCGCTTCCGTTACCTGCTGCAGGTGGAGGTGTGCCTGATTCCTGCCATGAAATCCCGCAGCAAAGTCTCTTAACTGATTCTTTAGTAGAGTAACCAAAAGCAACTATTCTTTTCTCTATAAATGTCATTGCAATCCTGTTTGCGTAATCTGCGGGATCAAATTTTTTGCAGGCAACATAACTCTGCATTAGCTCACGTGCGAGCTGCGAATCATCTGAATACTGGCCAAAAGCAAATGGAAATCTGCCAAGCTCAGCGGCAAGACCTGTTTTCAGATAATCTTCTACATAGCGGATGGATGCCTGTGGAGAATAACCTTCTGTAACAAATCCCGCTGCATCACCCAGACATTGTCCGATAATACAACCGCTGAATTTATCTTTAAGTTCTATCATCTATCTCCCATAAACTTCATTAAGTATTGCTCTCGCGCCCCTTAGAAGAATATCTTCAGCCAGTTCAATACCTATTTTCTCCGCATCAGAAATAGAACCTTTTTTATTCCCTCTGATTATCCTATCACCTGTTATACTGCCAACAAGCCCGTCAAGAGAAATTGAATCCGTATTTTCAAATACAGCATGGGCTGCAATAGGAACCTGACAGCCACCTTCAAGCTTCTTCAAGAATGCTCTTTCTGCACTTACACAAATTGCGGTTTCTGCATGATTCAAAGGCAAAATAAGTTTATTAATGAATTCGTCATGCTTTCTGCATTCAATGCCTATAGCACCCTGTCCTATTGCCGGAAGGCTTACTTCAAATGAAAGAAATTCTGTAATCCTGTTGCCAAGCCCCAATCTTTTAGCTCCAGCAGCAGCAAGTATGATTGCATCATACCTGCCTTCATCAAGCTTGCGAATTCTTGTATCAACATTGCCTCTTAATTGTTCAATTATTAAATCAGGTCTTATATTAAGAAGCTGGCAGGAACGTCTCAAACTGCTTGTTCCTATTTTTGCTTTATGAGGTATTGATTTAAAATTTCGAATTTCGAATCCCGAACCCTGAATTCGGGATATAAGTACGTCCCTGGGATCTTCCCTCTTACAGATTACAGCAAGATGAAGACCATCGGGAAATTCAGTAGGCACATCTTTCATGCTATGCACTGCTATATCTGCTTCCTCTCTTAATAATGCTTCCTCTATTTCCTTTACAAAAAGTCCCTTGCCACCTACTTTTGCAAGCGGCACATCAAGAATTTTATCTCCTGTGGTTTTTATTTTATTTAACTCTACATTGATTCCGGGATAAAGTTTCTGAAGTTCTGCTTTAACGAATTCTGCCTGCCAGAGCGCGAGTTTACTGCTTCTTGTGCCGATGATTATCTTTTTTCTCATAAATAAAAAGAATACCTTCTATCCTTTCTTTCCGTCCATACCATATAATTTTCTAATAGCAGCCACTAAAATATCTCTGTCATCAGAATCTTCTTTCAATGCTGCTGTTGGCGGATGAATCAATTTATTTACTATAGCAGTAGCCATATATTCAATGGCTTCTCTTTCTTTCTGACCCATGTTAGGAATTTTGTGCATTAATTTTTCGAGTTCTTCTTTTTTTATCTCTTCAGCTCTTTCCCTGATAGCAATAATAGTCGGGACCGAATCAAGAGATTGAAGCCATTTATAAAAAGTTTCAATCTCTTCTTCTATAATTTGTTCTGCTTTTTCAGCTTCCTTTTTCCTCTCAAAAAGATTTGTATCAACAATTCCCTGAAGGTCATCAACATTATAGAGATAAACATTATCGAGTTCATTTATCTCCGGGTCTATATTTCTCGGGACAGAAATGTCAATTATAAAAACCTGTCTCTGCTTTCTTTCTTTCATTACTTTTTGCATCTGATTTTTCAAAAGGATATAATGTGATGCGCCGGTAGAACAGATTATTATATCTGCTCTGTGCATTTCATCTATAAAATTCTCAAATTTAACAGGTCTTCCATTAAATTCTTTAGCGAGATCACATGCACGTTCATAAGTTCTGTTTGCGACAAGAACATCTCTTACGCCATTATTTATAAGATGCCTTGCAGCAAGTTCTGCCATTTCACCTGCACCAAGCAACATGAAAACTTTTTTTGAAAGATCCGTAAATATTTTTTTAGCTAACTCAACCGCTGCAAAACTTATTGAAACAGCATTTTCCGCTATTTTTGTTTCTGTTCTTACGCGCTTTGCGACTGATATGGCTTTTTTCATAAGTTTGTTCAGGAGTATTCCTGTAGTTTTTTTTGCGAGGGCAAGTTCAAATGCGTCTTTTAGTTGTCCAAGTATCTGGGGTTCGCCAATCACCATTGAATCAAGGCTTGAGGCAACCCTGAAGACATGCTTTACAGCATCCATATCAGAATGTATATATAAAGACCTGTCAAGAGCTGTCCTGTTGATGTTATGATAGTCTGCAAGAAAAACTCTTATTGCTTCTGCTGCTTTTTCTATATCATCTACATTTGCATAAAGTTCAACTCTATTACAGGTTGATAAAATAATGCCTTCTTTGACATGTGGAAGTTTATGAAAAAGCAATAAACCTTCTTCAAGCTTTGGACCGTTAAAAGCAAGCTTTTCCCTTACATCTACATCTGCTACTTTATGATTGAGTCCTACTACAAGAACTTTCATAAGAAAACGTGAAGACCCTTTTTAAGAAGTTTAATTCCAAAAAAAGCTATTAATATTGTTAAAAATCCAAGAATTGAAAGAATAGCAGCTCTTTTGCCACGCCACCCAGCTATTAGCCGTGCATGAAGGATAATCGCATAAATAAACCATGTTACCAAAGACCATGTTTCTCTTGGATCCCAGTTCCAGTAACTTCCCCATGCAGTTTGCGCCCATAATGCTCCTGTTATAATTGCAAAGGTAAGCAACGGGAATCCAAAAGTTATAAGTCTATAATTTATTTCATCAAGGCTTTGCAGGCTCGGGAGTCTTTCAAATAACCCTGATATTTTTTTGGTTTTAACATAATGCTCCTGAACAAGATACATTATGCCTATTCCAAAAGCGAGGGCAAAAGCCGCGTTTCCAAGAAAAGCAAAAACAGTATGAATCCCAAGCCAGTAACTCTGCAAAACCGGACTTAAAGGTTTTATTTCTCTTGGCAGTATTGATGAGGATAACATTAGTAATAAAACAAAAGGCAATATAAAAGAAGGAAGTAAATTTATCCTGTATCTGAAATTCAACAGAAAAAAAATGAACACTATACACCACGAGAAAAACGATGTTGCTTCATGAGGGTTAGTTATTGGTATATGTCCGGCAACGACATAACGATATATAATATTGACAGTATGGATGAAAAACCCTGCTGCTGCAAAAATAAGCATTATCCTGTGAGTTATTTTTGACTCTTTGAAGATTTCTGTAATGCTTACTATTGCGGAAGCAAAATAGCAAGTGAGAGCAAGTTCAAACAGAATTATATCCATTAGAAACAACCAAGTTCACAATTTGCGATTTTAACCTTCAGCTCATCAGCAACTTTTCCAATATCCCGATAAGAAACCGAAAGGTCTTCTGCTATCTTTCTTGCTACTTTACAGGGTATCTTGTTATCAATAGCTCTTTTTTTTATTTCCTCGGCAATTTTCTCTTTCATAATGATATATAAAAATATTACACCATAAAGTATTGAAAACTCAAATATGTAATAATATATATCATTATTTCTTCAGCCAGTGCATGATTCTGGAATAAACAGAAAAGAGTGGTTTGTTTTCTATTTCTACTACAGCACCTGTTGTTAGCTGAATTTTCTTTCTGATCTGCTCTTTTTGCTTCTGCGTTCCTGCAGTTAGAATAGCCTCACCATATGCAGGTGCGCCACTTCCTATCTTAATGTTACTTTTAATAATAATTTCAGAGCTACCATTTTCGGCTATCGCATCCGGCGAAAGTATGGCTATATTTGAAGGAGCAATACCGGTGTTATACTCAAGAGCATAAAGATAGGAACTTCCGCCATATGAACAAATATCTGATTCAGGCTCATAACTTACAAAGTCTGCAAGACCTCCATAAAGCATCGGGCGTGAAATAATTCTCTGGCCTGCTGGAAGATATATTTTCCACCCATTCTTCGGCTCAGAATGTCTTCCTGAAACAAGCTTTACCGCTGAAGGCATTTTCTTTACTACAAATCTCTTCGCTGAAGGATCATAAATGCAAACCTCTTTTCTATCTAAAACCTCGACACGTGTTTTATCATTAGTTGTATCAATAAAATTATCTTCACTAAAAGTCTTACCGATATCTTTAAAACCAATAAAAATCTGCTGTGATTTATCTTTTTCATCAATATCGCCATAATACTTTCCCGAACCAGCATAAACCCATATATCTCCTTTTGCATCTTTGACAGCGACAGGTGATGCTGTAAAAGGATAGTCTCCTATAAAAAGAACAGAACATGCCCCATTATGAGAAATATCGCTCCATGATATGTTCTTTTGAGAACCTGTTACTTCTATCATTTTTTCGATATCAAGACCGAATATATTTCCTTTCCATTTGTTTGATGTTCTGTATGACGTCCCAAAATATATTTTTTCCGACGTATAATTCATATCAGCATCTATTGATGAAATGTCGCTTACAATATGATTTACTCCTCCGTAATCCAATGAGATTTTTTTTATGAGTTCACCTGAATAAAGATCAAGTATATACAAATAACCTTTTTTACTTCTCCCTATGTCAATACTTGCTTTAGGTAAAATATCTGACCCGGAACCAAAAACAACAAACCATTTCCCGTTTCTATTCATTTCACCTATTCTTACAATCGCGGGCATGCTTGTTGTATAGCCAAGGTCTGTGTCACTGAATTCCCATAAAGGCATTGGTTTTTCAGGATTTGTTATATCTATCGCAAAATAAGAAGAAAAACCTGTATTCAATGCTTTATCGGTTTGCATATTCAGAAATTTACAATCATATTCTGCCGAGCCTCCAAATCTCATACCACCTATAAGTATTGACCTCCAGCTTCCTTTTGTTTTTTCCGCATATTCACCTCCGGAAATACTTGCGTCAACAATCTTTACAGACAGATCAACATAAGGTATATGGCAGTAATATGGATTTGCAAGATATTTGAGGTAAGGAAATGCATTATAAGGAATGAATGCCCATATCTCTTCCCCAATATCTCCATGATCCTCCTCGCCAAAATTGAAAGCCCTTTTAAATACTGCTTTGACATTATTTAAGAGTCCTGAATTCTGAAGGTATCCTGCTCTGAAAGCATGGAGCATACCATCATTTGAGCCTGCAAAGATAACTGAGAAACTCTTGCTATAATTATCATCAGAAATAAATTCAAAATATGAAAAATCTCCATACTCTGTATGAAATGCATTCACAGGTCCTGCATGAAATAATTTTGGAGAAGAATTCACTATATCACCAAGTTTCCAGACACCTCTGTTTCCATCAATATAAACTCTTCTATCTCTGAACAAAGGATTCCTTTTCGTTCCACAACTTTTACCTTCAGAATTGAAAGTTTCAAGACACTCACCTCTAACATATTTTATTATTGAATCAGCGGTGTAAAACCGTTCGGGAAAAAGGGAATCCTTCATCCCGCTATTCATTTCAGTGTTGAAAAATACTGTACCTGAACCTGAAATAATTTTATTTTCACCCCTTATTATATTTGAGGAAGTATAAATAACTCTTTCAGAAGGACTTTTTTTGAAAAGCTGTCTGCCTGCTTCCCAGATAGCTTTAACTTCTTCCAGACTTTTTGGCTGCCCGCTTTCAGAGGGGCAGCCGATCCCCTCTATATCCGTAGAAAACAATGAAACAGATGAGTTCAGGTCTTCAGAATTGTAACGAACTATTTTATCCTGATCCAGAATCAATTTAAAATCATTTGAAGTATCTTCTCTGATGTTTTTATCAGGATCAAGCCAAAGGCTTTGCAAATATCCAAGCCATCTTAATTCATTAGAGCTGTCATACCTGAGAGGTGAATAAAATGCCTGATAAATTCCTCCTGCTTTATCCTCTCCGTTAGTTAAAATTGTAACCGCTGTTCCTGAAGCAAAACCTATAGCAATATCCTGTATAATACTTTCTATTGAAGCTAAAAAATCTTCTGTATCAGAAGCCTCAAAATATGTATCCGGCATATTGTCTTCATTCATATCCCATTCTGATTCATCGGGTTTATTATTTTGATTTATATCTAAAAATCCTCCATTCCTTGCAACTTCTTTTAAAAAATTTTTACCGGTTTCTGTTCCTGCAATATGAATACTGTAGAAAATTATATTCTGCATACCTTTAATATCTTTTCTTATATCGCCTACATGGCTTTCTCTTATCAAATTATTCAAATTGTATATATAATCTGTTGCATCGCCACTTCCTGCCACAACTACAATATTCTTTCTGCAATGCACAGATGAAGAAGGGTCTTTCCTGCATGAACAATTACTGCATTCATTCTTAAAATAATCAATTGACTTCTGGATTGCACTATAAAGCGGAGACTCTATCCATTTCTTATCAGGTAAAGAAATATTTTTATTAATAAATTCTGCTATACTTCCTGAATTCTCTGTACAACAGGCAAATATTTTTGTTTGATTAGAAGAATAACTTATTATCCCAATCCTCGGGCTTCCATTATCCCAGATTCCATCGTGGTCAGAATCCGCGAGATTCTGTATGACTCCAATATTTTTAACAGCTCCATATTCCTGCAAAGATATCACAACAGGCACGCCTTCAGGGTATGTTTCAGGCAATTTGCAACTTCCTTCATTTGAAATAATCAAATTACCTTCATCATTTATTTTAAAAATGCAGCCCAGAAAAGAAGTTGTTGTTTTTTCATTCGCCTGATTTATTCCCTTCAATTTTTTTCTTGAAGAAGGCTCGGGTGTTCCCAATCCACCTATTAAAACTTTCATCATAATATCATATCTGCTCATTGTTGCCCAGTTAAGAAGACTGCCAGGATATGGTCCTTTATCAGGATATTCACATTTTTCAGCCTCATAAAATCCTGAAGAAGATGCGCAATATTTCTTATCATATTCGAAGTAACCCGAATAATTATATGCTTTCTCTGAAATATACTCGCCCATATAAAAAGGCTGAAGCATTGAAGAAGAATTATCAATAATAAACATTATGTTAGGCGGCACAGAACGGGTTACATAAGGCGGCGAAATACAATAATCCCTCATGGATTGCGTATATAAAACAGAAGGAATCAAACCAAGCAATAAAATAATGAATATAATTTTAACTTTATCCATCGTTCAGTTTTATAAAGTAAAATTAACCCAAAAAAATGCAATTTATAAATAATACAGATGTTGCAAAATCTTTTTTATAACAACCCCCTTAAAAAAGGGGGAACATGGCAAAAAGCAAATAGCGTTTGTTGCGTTCATTGCGTTATAGCGTTTAATATACAACCCTTAATCCTCCTTAAAAAAGGGGGAACATGGCAAAAAGCAAATAGCTTATAGTAAACAACTAATAACATAATCATATGGCGATAGCTCAATTTATGAAACAAAATCACGGGTCTATTTTTACTGAGGCTGAAGTCGAAGCGTAAGCCTCAGAGATAAAATATGCGACTGCATTAAAATATAAAAATAAAGCCATGTTCTTGTAATAAGTTAGTTTATTTTGTTTCATAAATTGAGATATTGCCAGATATCCTGTTTTCATAAAATCATCGGGTTTACCCGCCTCAGATGGATTTATCCGCCTTTGGCGGACAAAATAAATTTTTAAGCAATGTCTTCATTATTCAGTTTAAAGTTAATTTACATACCTATACAAAACTGTTGTCTCTGCTCTGGTAGCATCAGGTCCTGCAACAACAGTGTTTATTCTGTAAAAAACCGATGAGCCTTTGCTCTTTGCAAAATCCAAATCAGAGCCAGGCGACTGAATTGAGTAAAGTCTTCTAACTGTTATATCTGCATGATATGGTTTAAATATCTCTATGCCAGGAAGAATCAAGGTTACCGTACAATCTTTATTGCCTTCTATAACGGATTTAACGAGACAGGATGAATGATCAGAAAAAGGCAAATCTTCAATTCTGTCGCCCAACATTACAAGGTTTATTGCATTTTCCATTAATTGAACTGCTCCATCTGCTGCTTCTTCTGCTGTAGAATATCTTTTGCCAGCACCTGCAATTCCAGTTGATATTACAAGGAAATAGATAGTGCCTGATATTAGCAACATTACCACAAGGCTTATGATTAATGCAGTCACAAGTGCTATTCCATTTTCATTTAAAAAATTAAATCTTTTCATTAAAGATTTCTCGGAGTTACACTGAAAGAAATTAATCTCCAATTGTAATTTTTCTGCTCACTTCGAAGTGTTACGTATCTGCCCGAATTATTTAATTTTTCTCCAACATATATTTTCCACGGGGAATCAGGTTCATCAGGATTTTTGTAAACATAACCAGAGTCATAATTGCCTTTTTGTACCAGTAAATAAACTTTTATCTGTTTGATTCTTTGCTTGAGAGTTTTTGTATCGTACTTGTTCGATATGATTTCACCATTTTCCGGTTCCCAATGGTCAATAATTCCGTCATCATCCTCATCGAGTCCTATCGCCACCTGAAAATCTTTCACACAGCTAAGCAAAGGTCTTCTAACTGAAGGCGGAGGAGGGTCGCTGTCTTTACTTTCTGCTCTTAAAAGACTATATGTTCCTGGAGCACATCTTGAAGGTGATGTCCCGCCAAGGAGATATTGAACTGAATAATAAGGTATTTTTGCATCTTCGGAATGGATACCATAAACCAAAGTGCCATCTTCATATGAAGAAGGGCTTTCTTTCGGATATTTAAATACTGCTTTTCCGTCACTGTCAATGAGTTTGCGGCTGACAGGTTCAATAAAAATTACAATATCATTTTTATTTATGTTTTCCCTTGCATCATTCCATTTATATAATTTTAAGAAATTTGCATTTTCTACATAAGACCATGCCTGAGATGCTCTCGAAAATATCCCAATTGCAGTTCCTCTTAAAGTTAGAATATCAAAATCATTTTTTGCACTCTCATTTATCAGTTCAATAGGTCTGGGATCATAATTTAAATTTCCATAATCATCGGCAATTCCATAACCAGCCATCATTATATCCCTTGATATAATATCTTTAACAATCGTCAATTCTGAATCTGATTCAGCTATGCAATATTGCCTCGTTGTGTGTTTGACAAGCGCGGAATAGACACTAAAAATAGAACCCATTGCAAGTGAAAATATAGCGAGTGTAATAAGAAGTTCAGTAAGAGAAAAACCATTTTTACTGCTTAGCTTCAAACCCTGCTCCTGTAAATTACAGATTGTGTTGAATGAGAAACTCCATTATGTATATAAGATGTTGTAATAGTTATCTGTATAGCAGTATTGAATATTTTTGTATCCCATATAATATTAAATTTTTTCTTGAATGTATTTATTGTCTGTTCGGGATAAGGATATTGTTTATAAGAATTTTCATTTACGCCAAGACATTTATTGTTACTATCGTAAATATAAGAACTATTATAATTTGGTGCTTCAGGATCCAGAGTTATTCCACAAGTTGAAATTTCATTATAAGGGACACTCATTAATGTTTCCGCTGTTTGGGTGTTCAATCTTGATGCAGTATTTTGCATCTCATTTTCAAGACTTATATTGATTGCGCTTGCCATAACTGCTGATAAAGCAAGAAATGAAATTAAAATAATTACAAAAGCAATCATCATCTCAACAAGTGAAAAACCGCTACTGTTCAAGACAATCCTTTCCATTCCATAGTCCTTCTCTAATTCTGGTAAAAGCAATGCTTATACATTTTTTTGTGGCTTCATTATCAATTAAACTTTCTACAACCATTGTCATCATTTGAAAGGCTCCTGAAGGTTGTCTCGGAATTCCGCGATTGTCGAATATAAGAACGTTGTCATGAGGATTAATAAGACTATCTTTTTCTTTTATTTGAATCCTTAAAGTATCTGATATTTGTTTTTTCTTCAATTCAGTTTCACCATTTAAAGGTGCTTCCTCATCGACTCCGCTATAGAACAAATCCTGATTTTTATCATTAACTCTGAATAAATAGTAGGTATTAGAATCCTGAAATCTTATTCCATATCCTCTCATATATGGGAAATTTACATCATGATTTCGGGTCATGGAAGAATACCTAAGATTAATCATGTCACCGTATAACTCTCTTGAGAAACTTCTTATTTTGTCTTCACTAATAAAGCTGTTGCTTATTGTTGCAACAAATAATACAATACTTACAATTGCAAGTGAAATCATTAATTCAAGAAGAGATTTCCCTTTATTTTCAAATAATACAAATAATAACGTATTATTAATTCTCATCATTCTTTACATTTTGGAGACTTAAGAATTGCAGATAATATAATCAGTTGCTATATTTTAGTCAAGATTTTTTATCTCTCGTTCCAGCATCTATTTGCACTATTTTTATTTTATCTGGTGCTGAAAAAATACCTTGAATTTGTTATATCTCTCGCAAAATTATTTCGTTGAGCTTAGCACATGAAATTCTATTGAAATAATGCAGATGTTACCTTGAAATTTAAAAAAGGTTAAAGGCTTAAGTCTGCAGGCTGAATAATGAGTGATCTTCGCTACTGATTAAAAAAGACCCGTGATTTTGTTTCATAAATTGAATTATTCCCATTTTATTATGTTATTAGTTGTTTACTACGAACCATAATCTCTTCGTTATTTGCTAAATTCCCCCTTTGTTAAGGGGGTCAGGGGGTTGTATATTCCTTTTTTATACAATTTTCTTTATAATTAGAAAAAAAAAGTTTTGCGTTAAGGATTTATTAATTGTTTAAAATCTTTTTACTCAACAAAGGAGATTGAAGAAAAGTTTAATCAGGATAATTTATTAACTTTTAAATATTAACATTATTAGTGAATTATCTTAAAAACGGAGGCTGTTATGAAAAAAATTTATTATGTTTTTATTTTACTCACCTTAATGTTTTTTATCATAAATCCATCATTAGGACATTCCGCTCCTGTACCATCGGTGAGTCTTGATGTTCCTTCACAGCCATTTATTGGACAGAACTTTAATTTCACTGCCACATTTGATAATACATCAGCAACTGACACGGGTTATGGACCTTTTATAGATTTAATTTTTCCTTTAATTGGAGCTGATGGTGATGATGGTATTGATTTCTTAGGAGCCTCCTATCTTGGAATACCTTTAAGTGCTGGTGACATAATTGTGAAGACTTTTCCTTCAACTGGAAGCGGATGTCCTTTGGGGTTAAGACCTGTTACTCACCCTTTTGCGGTTGATAATACCGGAGCTCCTTTAATAGTTTGTGGAACTCCTGGGAATAAACTTGTAGTCCTTCGCCTTCCGTTCGGTTCATTCACCCCTGACCAGCCTTTAGCTGCTCTTACAATAAACGCTTCTATAAGTAATCTCGCAGATTTGAATGTGCCTCTTACAATCAAATCCCGTGCTGGTTTTCAATTTGGCGCAAATGCTGTCTATGACCCTGCAACAGACCCGACTATTTTAGGTCCTAATGCAGGGGATTCTTCAACAAACAGCAATAACTGGAGTGTTTCTGCTACAACAACTCCTCGGCTTCTTACGTTAACTAAAGCATATAATGGACCTGAAGATGAAACAGCTACAGGACGAAATTATCCAAGACAATACACTATCACAGTTAATATAGCCCCGGGGCAGACTATCACAAATCTTGATATTATTGACAATCTGCCTGAAAATATGCAGTTTATTGGTGTTATAAGCACAAATCCTGCCGCAGTATGCGGGACGCAACCAAGTACATCTACACCAGGCGGGACGCTTATATGTACTTTTGCATCAGTTACTAATTCTGCTTCAGTTACATTCAATTATTATATTCCTTTACTTGATGCTTCAAACAATCGTGTTATAGACCCTTCAACTGGAGATGATGTGTTATCCAATAACAATGCTTCTGCAGTTGGTGACTGGACACCTATTGATACTCGTGATGCAGGAGGAACAGATAATGCTGTTGCAGACCCTGCTGGTTACGAGCATGTTCTTAATGATAAATCAATTGCTATTCAAAAAAGCGTGGCTAATATAACCGATGCTACTAACTCACCTGGAGATACTCTTGAATACACTCTTACTTTTCAGATATCAGATTACTTTGCATTTGACGGGATTAATGTAACTGATATTATCTCGGATGGACAGCATTTTGATAGTTCATTCACACCAACCATGGAAGTTAATGGAAATCCCTCGCCAGCTAACGATTCATCAGGAAATATGAATATAACAAATTACAAAGTTACATGCAATTATACCGGAGGGCCTGGTACAGAATGCAACGTTAATGATTCTTCTCCTGATGACGGAACTTCCAAAATTGAATTTAATGTTTCAGGAGAACTTATAAGCCGCTCACAACCTTCAAGGCTTGTTGGCGGTTGCATTAATCCTTCAGCAGGTGGTTCAGAACCTCCTGATTGTTCTATATATAATGATGGACCTACCACTGTAACTATAAAATTCAGAACCATAATTCAGGAAGCATATACAAACATTAGTGGTGACTTAAGTGTTGATCAGGGAGATTCATTAAATGATGATGTTACTGTAAATGCAGAAGTTTTAAATAACGGGACACTTGGACATCAGGACCCAATTCAACTTGAAGAAGATGGAAGTTCTGCGGATGTAAGCATTGATACCGGTCATGTAGTTAAAACAATCTATGCGATTAATGGAACTGCCTGCAGTCCGCAGCCATGCACTAATGTTAGAGTAAAGCCCGGAGATACAGTAACGTACCGTATCAAATATACTATGCCAACCAGTGATGTTGAAAATTTGCATTTTCATGACTATCTGCCACTGCCTATTTTTCACGCCTCAGAAGTCACAACATTTAATGACATAATAGATGCAACAGCACCTGCTGCAGGGAATGCAAAATTTGGTCCTGATGATACTTTTCGCACTTATTCAGGTATAGTACCTGTATTAACTAATGATACTGTCTCAAACAGTCTTCTTTTTACTTATGGAAATTATGATGATACGAGAAATCAGACAAATACGGTTGATATATTATTTACTGTGACAGTATCAAATGACCCTTTTGCCGATGGTCTATATCTAACTAATCAGGTAAGAGCGCATGAATCAAATTCTCAAAACGATTCAACTGAAGGTGATTCAATAATTCAGATACTTCTTACCGAACCTCAGTTAAATATACGCAAAGGAATAATATCAACAAGCAATTCTTCAGGAACATATTCTCCAACTGGACGTGTACCTTCAAACATAACTGTTTCTGCACCTGGAAGCAGTTGCCCAAGGCTTTCAGGTTCCGGAATGCCTGTTAACTCTTCTAATCTTGGCACTACATTTAATAGTAATCTTTCAAATGTTGATGCCGGCGATCTTGTAACTTTTGCGATTGTAATTGAAAATACAGGAAGAAGTGTTGATGGAGCCTTTGACATCAAGATTCGTGACACATTGCCTGCGGGATTTTCTATTCCCTCAGGAGGAGCAGGTTTAAACCTTTGTGTTACTGATGGAACAGGAGCGCCAATAAGTTATACAAACATAGGCACTGGTCTTTTTGACGCTTCCGGAGGAATTGAACTTACAGACCCCGGACCAACAAATCCTTCACCAGGCGCACTTGACAATGGGAGGGATTCTAATGATGTTATTATAACAACAGGAAGAAATATTGCTATTATCACATTTGACCTTCAGATTGATTCAACTGTAACTCCAAGACAGGTTATTACAAACACCGCAACCTTATTTAATTATTCAAACAGAGAAGGTGGAGATAATTTTGTTCCCGGTGGAATAAGTGATAATGCAACGGTTACTATTTCTTCTCCTTCAATGAGTAAAACAATTACATATGTAACACCATATGGTGTTGGAAGTAGCAACAATGTATCTGCTGGAGATACTATTACATATAAAATAGCTGTGACATTGCCAGAAGGCAATACCTCTGGTCTTATAATAACAGACACTTTACCTGCAGGCTTTCAGTATGTAGCAGGTTCTGTTACTGTTTCAGCAGACACTTTTAATGGTACTGTGACAACAACACCTACAGTTACACCTTCTTCATATTCACCGCCAACAAGACAAACTGTTCAAATTGATTTTGGTGATGTAACAACGACAAACGATAATAACCCATCTACCAACAGTTTTGATATTACATTCAGGGCATTGGTAATGAATAATCCGGTTAATGATGGAACTCCTGCACAAAACAAGAGGAATGATGTTTCACTTAACTTTACAGGAAACCCAGGGAGTGCTATAACTGCATCTGTAACAAACCAGTTCAGGGAGCCCGAATTGCAGATTTCAAAAGGGATTACTCCTACAAATCCTGATGCTGGTGATACAGTTACCTTTACAATAACAGTTAAGAATAATGGAACTTCACCTGCATACGATGTTACAGTAACAGATGATTTATCGTTAAATACTATTTCGAACCTTATTGACCTTTCTACAGTTGCTTGTGGGACTACACAGTGCGGTCTTGTTTGTAATTATGCTAATCCTGTTGTTACTTATACAACAGCAGGACCGATATCCGCAGGTTCTACATGTGTTTTAACCTTTACAGCAACTGTACGTTCAGATGTGGTTACAGGTTCTACTTATCAAAATACAGTTTCGGTAACTGGAGATAGTCAGCCCGGTGATATAACAGAAGAACGAGATACTACTTCAAGTAACAATGCAAATGCTTCCACTTCTTCTTCAAATGCTAAAAAAGAAGTCTTTGCAACATCTGAAAACAGCACTGACCCAGGTGATACAAATAAAAACAACAATCCTCCCGTTGCAATCGGTGAAGTTGTTACATACAGGGTCACTTTCAATCTTCCCGAAGGTGTTACAAAAAATGTCACAATTTCTGATACCCTGCCTGCGGGAATGAGCTATATTTCAAACACTTCGAAACTTGCGAGAGTTTTCGACAATGATATACAGGCAGTGAATGATGTCGGAGGCATTAATTCAGCTTCAAGCGGTACATTTGTAAATCTCACCGATGGGGTGGATGTTTCAGTTGCAGGACAGGTTATAAGTGTCTCTCTTGGAAATGTAACAAATTCAGATAATGACGAGAATATAGAATCATATATACTTGAGATAAAAGCTGTTGTGCAGAATATATCAGGCAATAATGCAGGAACAACACTTGGCAATAAAGGTACTATTTCCTATGAAAACTATTCAGGCACTCAATTTAATGTTGATTCAAACATAATTAATGTTCACATTGCTGAACCTGTAATTCAGGTTGCAAAAACTGCAAACCCTCTTACCGGAAGCGGTGGAGATACAATTACTTTTACTCTTACTATAACAAACAACTCAACAGGCGCTAATGCAGCAAGCGCATTTGATTGGGTTATAACTGATACTTTACCATCAGAGTACGAAGCACCATTTGATGTAACAAATATAGATGCTGGCACTTCAGGCGCAAATGTAACCGCATCCTTTACATCAAACACATTAAATGGCACCATTGACCAGCTTGACCCGGGCGAGTCCGTAACAATTGAATATACTGCTAAACTTAAAACAACTGTATTTTTTGGGCAGATTATAACAAATACAGCAAATGTAACAACAACCAGCCTGCCGGGCTTAAAAGGAACCGGAGACGCAACTCCGGGTGATTCAGGCACTTCTACAGGTGAAAGAACAGGCAGCGGAGATGTTAATAATCTTTATGGTTCAGACCCTGCAAGTGTAACAGTAAATATTCCTAATCTTACAAAAGAAATTTTAAATCTCCAGAATTATTACGCAATTGAAGAGACTCCTACATTCAGAATTACACTTGGCATTCCTACAGGTATTACAAACAATCTTATTGTTACTGATGTACTGCCTTCAGAACTCGGTTATGTAAGCGGCTCTCTCAGTGTTGTATTGCCTTCAGGCGCCAGTTCAAATAATAGTCCATTAAATGAAAGCAACGCAGCTTTCTTCAATCAATCAGGAAATACTCTAACATTTAATTTCGGCACAATCACAGCACCCTCAGGAGGAAATATTACAATTACATACAATACTATTGTTCTAAACGTTATCACAAACCAGGATGGTTATTTACCAGATAAAAATTCTGTTACAGTAATTTTTGATGATCCAAATACACCTGGTAATACTATACAGGTAGGTCCTGTTTTAAATAATGATCAGGTAAGAGTGGGAGAACCAAATCTTTCAATGAATAAAACAATAACAGCTGGAGCAACTGGTTCTGATGCAGGTGACACAGTAAGCTGGCAGGTAGTTATACAAAATACAGGTCATACAACAGCCTATCAGGTAAATTGGCAGGATGTACTTCCTGATGGTTTATATCAGATCAGCAATCCCGGTATTTCTATAAGCGGTGGCAATGTATATTTAAATGGCACTACAAATTCTGTTGGTACAGGAGATGTAATAATCAGCTCATCAGATGCAGACCCAGAGCATCTCAATAACACAATTTCTCTGCCATTAATTCAGATTGAAGCTGGTGCGAGTATTACGATTACTTTTGACAGTGTTCTAACAAATTCTGTAACCCAGGGAGAAGTGCTTAACAATCAGACAAGAGCTTCTTATACCAGCATTGTAAACGGTGGTAGAGATAATTCTTCTAAACCGGGTAGTGTTGACGATGATGACAATAGTGATCTTAACAACTACGAAGAATCAACAAGCCAGTCACTTACTGTTAATTCAGAAATTGCTATTGACAAGACTGTAAATAAGACCTCATTCACAATTGGCGAAAATGTTGTTTATACAATTCGTGTTGATGTTATTGAAGGAGTTACACAAAATGTATCTGTAATAGATACTTTGCCTGATGGATTAACATATGTATCACATAATATTTCAGTAGGACACATAGGACTTGATTTCAGCAATGCAGGATACAATAGTCCATCATTTAATGGACAGGAAATAACTTTTGATTTTGGAGATATTTCTAATCCTTCAAATAGTGTAACAACTGATGATTTCTTTACCATTGAAATCACTGCTCATGTTGATAATGTGACAGGTAACCAGAATGGGGTTATTCTTGAAAACAATGCATATGTTCTTTATGGAGGCGGACAGGATAGAACAAGACTTGATTTTGATTATGATGCAGGCGAACAGGGTATTCAGGGATTGCCAATAAATATTGTTGAGCCTGAACTCAATATATCAAAGACTGTAAATCCCTTATCCCAAAGTCTTGGAGATATTGTTACATATACAATCACCATACAACATACGGGACAAAGCACAGCAGATGCATATGACATGGTAATTACAGATGTTCTGCCTTTTGATTTGATTTATGTTTCAGGATCTGCATCATTGCCGCCTGCAGATGTCACGGTCTATGACCCTCATAATATTGAGTTTAGAATCAGCAGCCTTACCTTGCTAAGTGGTACTATTTCATTCACATATCAGGCTCAAATTGATATAAATGCTGTTGTTGGTGAACCTTTAAGCAATAATATGGCATTAACTTACAAAAGCATTGCTGGCGCAAGCGGCGCACAGGATAGCGGACGAACAGGAGATGACGGAGAAGGAGGCGCTCTTAATGATTATGCTGACAGCACCAATGCTATTATTACACCTAATGCAGAAGCCTTTATTGATGCTGTAAAAATTGTTTCAGATCTGAATGGTGGAACTGTTCAGCCAGGTGACGTCCTTCATTATACAATAACACTTCACAATACAAATGGCCCTGTAACCGGTGTAGTTTTTTATGACTCAATTCCTGCAAATACAACTTATGTCCCTGGCAGTTTGTCCTCTACAAAAGGTACAGTTAATGATTCTTCACTTCCAAACCTTTCAGTAAATATCGGATCAATGGCATCTGATGAATCAGTAGTCATTACATTCAATGTTACAGTTAATCCAGGCACACAAAATGGCACTGTTATATCAAATCAGGGTTTTGTCAATAGTAATCAGACTGTTCCTGAACCTACTGACGTTGACGGCAATGATAGAAATGGAGATCAGCCAACAGATGTTATTGTTGGTGTTAGCCAAACAGGCACAAATCTTAGAATAGAGAAATACGTTTCATGGCTTAATGATGTTGACAGCAGTGGTTCAATAACTCCTGGTGATATAATGCAATATTATATCGCCTTTATAAACAATGGAGGCACTAATCTAACCAATATCCATTTTACAGATACAATACCTGCGGGACTTACCTATATAAGTGATACTGCTTCTATAACCGCAGGGACAGTTAGTATAATTGAAAGCTCAATTACAGCAGATATTCCTTCTTTGCCTGCTGGACAGGGTGAAAATCTTATATTCAATGTTACTGTTAACCAGGCAGGTACTTTTCAAAATCAGGGGACTGCCACTGCAGACGGAGGAGTTTCAGCGCTTAGTGATGGTGATGGGAATCCTGAAAATGGTGAACAGCCTACAGTATTTGTCGCTGTTCAATCAGGCAGTGGAACCCCGAATCTACAGATACAAAAGAGCTCTGAACTATATCAGGACAATAATCTGAACAATACGCTAAACCCTGGTGATACCCTAAGATACACAATCTATATTACAAATACAGGTTCAGCCGCTGCCCTTAATGTCAGACTTACAGACCCAATACCCGCTAACACCACACTTGTTGCGGGCTCAGTTGTAACAAGCAAAGGCATAGTAATTACTGAAAACCCTGTTGATGTAAATATTGGAACCATAAATCCTGGAGAATTGGTAACAGTGCAATTTCGTGTAGTTCTTTTACCAGTACTTCCAACCGGAACTAATATAAATAATATAGTTACAGTTACAGCAACTGGTGACATAACAATACAGGCAATAAAAACTGATCCTGTAACAAGTAATCCAAATTTCTTCGACCCTCAGAATGTAATAAAAACTGCAACCTTATCAATTGAAGGTATCAACAGATATCTCACCTATACTGCTGTAATAGTCAGCACAGGTGATGCACCTGCTGAAAATGTAGTTTTTACTGACATCATTCCTGCAAATACAACCTATGTCCCTGATACTATTACACTTAATGGGTCGCCTGTATCTGATGCTTATCCTGATGCAGATGGGGGGTTTGATAGCGTAAATAATAGGATTGTTGTTAATATAGGAACTCTTAATCCCGGTGTTACAGCAACAATAACATTTAGGGTATTGATAAATAATTATTATTCAGGCACCATCTTAAATCAGGGTGTTTTGTCTGGAGATAATTTTCCTGATGAGCCAACTGATGACCCGGGCACACCTGAAAATAATGACCCAACTATAACAGATGTGCAAACTATTCCGACACTTAATGAATGGGGTATCATACTTTTCTTATCTCTTGCAGGAATAGTCTCTATATTCCAATTAAGAAGACGCCAGAAAATATGATAAATAAAGGGCTGAGGTAATAACTCAGCCTTTTATTTTAATGCATTTCTTATCTTAAAAAGTAAAGATGGTATTATAATACAAATTTATAAACCAGGAAATCTATTTATCCAAAAATACAATTGAAATAATACAGATGGCATAAAATAAAAAAGACTGAAGGCTTCAGGCTGAAGGCAAAAGGCGTTTATTGCGTTATTGCGTTTAAATAAAACAACAAGATGACAAAGGAATATACAACCCCCTTAATCCCTCTTGACAAAGGGGAAATCTTACTTATAGCAAATAGCTTTTGGTTCCTCGCTCTTTGCTTTTATCCTTTTTAAATTTCGTAACATTTAAATCATTTCAACTTCACTTTTTTAGTAAAGATGAGACAGATTCAACAGATGATATATACTTTTTTTAACTTGCAGGTTTAGAATTCGTAGGAGAAAAATACAGCTATAGATTTGCTTTCTGCATAACTTACTACAGAAGGTTTTGCTGAATGAGTTACCATTAATAAGAATTTATCACCGTGTATTATTGGTTCAA
>JACAFE010000084.1 GCA_013388435.1 Nitrospirota bacterium
CTG
Source organism: Nitrospirota bacterium (assembly GCA_013388435.1). GTDB lineage: Bacteria > Nitrospirota > Thermodesulfovibrionia > Thermodesulfovibrionales > SM23-35 > DYFC01. The sequence continues at coordinate 4 of JACAFE010000084.1, forward strand.
ACATGGGTGTGTCCTCCTTTCTTTTTATTTTCTTTTTTTAGAACAATGGAGAATACACCCTTTCCTTTTTCTTTTACAAGATTTTTACACAAAAAATTTTACACTACCTATATATAAAATAAAGAAAAGGTAAGTCGCGAATATCTTACCATATCTTATGATACGGTTTTAGACTTTATGGCTTAATTCTTAAAAACATGCTCTCCTATAACCCAGACAATGCAATTTAAATAACGGAGATGTTGGAGAAAATTTATTTTTTATACAACCCCCTTAATCCCCCTTTTTTAAGGGGGATTAAGGGGGTTGTATATTCTTTTGTCATGTTGCCGTTTTAATTAAACGCAACGAACGCAATAAACGCTATAACGCTATAAACGCTATTAACGCTATAACTCAATGAACGCTATAACGCAATAAACGCAACAAACGCTATAACGCAATGAACGCTATCGCCTTTAGCCTTTTTTATGAACTATGAGCAATATATGCATTATCGGGGTAAACCTCTCTATTTGTGTCATATATCATGAAGGTACGCAATGTAAAAAACAAAAAACTTTTGGAAAAGGCAGGGATTTGCAATATAATCAAGCAGATTTCAAAGTAACCGAAGGGAATGCTATTTTTTATGCATTCGTAAGAAGTTTGCGATAGAACGGTCATATGTTTTCTCGTATTCCTTATTAAAAAAACAGCCGGGCAATTCACCCTGACGTCTATGATAAAGAATACATTCGCAACATTTACCTTTTCTCTCGCATGGTTCATATGTGCATGTACATAATTTTAAATTCTTGCTTTGTGTGCATTCCATATTTTATTCCATCCTGCTAAATATATAGATTTTAAATTTTACATTATTAATTTCGGAATTTACAATATAAAGATTTTATTTACCGATACAGAATTCACTGAAAATTTTATTAAGAATATCTTCTGTTGTTATTGCCCCGACAATTTCACCGAGAGCATCCAGCGCTTCTCTTATTTCAATTGATATTATCTCAAGAGGTTGATTTTCTGTCAGTGCTGAAGCTGCTCTCTCGAGTGCTGAAATTGTTTTTTCTATTGATAGTTTATGCCGTATGTTGGATATGACGACTCCTTCTCTTTCTTCTGGCCAGTCTTTGATGCAACTCCTGAAAATTTTTTCTTTAAGCTCTTCCAATCCTGTACCATTAACTGCGGAGATTGTAAGAATTTTAGTTCGGTCATAAATGTATTCAGAAATGGTTTTTTCATTGATTAAAGCCGGTAAATCGCACTTGTTTAGGACATAAATTGTATTTCTATTTTTTACCTTTTCAATAACTTCTTTATCTTCTTTTGTTAAAGCCTGACTACTATCAAAAATTGCGATAACAAGGTCAGCGCTTTCAATGCTTTTCAGACTTCTTCTTACACCTTCTTTTTCCGCAAAATCTTCAACATCTCTTATTCCTGCTGTATCCATTATTCTTAAAGGAAGGCCTTTAATATTCAGGTACTCTTCAATTACGTCTCTTGTTGTCCCGGGAGTTGATGTTACTATAGCTCTGTCTTTCATCAACAATGCATTCAACAGGGATGATTTACCAACATTTGGTCTGCCTACAATAGCTGTTGCAAGACCTTCTCTGAAGAACCTTGCCTCTTCATAAGTTTTCAGCATGTTTTTCAGTTCGTCTGAAATTATTTTTATTGATTCAAGTATTTCTTCTTTAGAAGAAGTTTCGATTTCATCCTCGGGGAAGTCAATATAAGCTTCGAGATGCGCGCATTTTTCAGTAATTTTGTCTCTGATTTTCGTAATTTTTTCGTAGAGCCCACCCTGAAGTTGTTCAAGAGCAATTCGTCTGCTTTCATCGGTTTTCGAACGTATGAGATCCATAACTGCCTCTGCCTGAGTTAAATCAATTCTCCCGTTCAGGAATGCTCTTTTTGTGAATTCTCCTGGTTCGGCAAGCCTTGCACCTGATTGAAGTACAAGTTCAAGAATTCTTTTCAAAGTAATCATGCCGCTGTGGCAATTTATTTCGACCACATCTTCTTTTGTGTAAGAATAAGGAGATTTCATCAAAGTTATCAGAACTTCATCAATTTTTTTTTGAGAAGAAGGGTCAATGATAAAACCATAAATTATTCTGTGGGATCTCAAGCCTGAGAGAGTTTTGTTTTTAGGTGAAGTAAATATTTTTTCGACAATGCTTACAGCGTTGTTTCCGCTTAACCTTATAATGCCTATCCCGCCTTCTCCAAGAGGGGTGGAAATAGCAGCTATTGTATCTTCATCAAACATCAATATTTAGTATATATCAAAGCAACGCATGGAATTAAGAGGCGGATTCTTTTGCCATTTTTTGATTGACATACACCTGCTGGGAGATGCTGAAAATATTATTTACAAGCCAGTATAGCACAAGCCCTGATGCGAAATTAAGGAAAAGAAAGGTGAAAATAACAGGCATAAACATCATCAATTTATTCTGCATCGGATCCATGCTTGTTGGGGTCATCTTTTGTTGTATTAGCATAGTTGCTCCCATAAGAATAGGAAGCGGTCCGACAGCAAAACCACCTATCAAAGGTAGCCACGCTGGAAGATGTCCAAATAAAGTATCAGGAGCGGAGAGGTCTTTAATCCAGAAAATATATGGAGCACCTCTTAGTTCGATTGAAATTAGCAATATTTTGTAAAGAGCAAAAAATACAGGGATTTGAAGCAGAATCGGAAGACAACCACCAAGCGGATTAACCTTATGCGTTTTATAAATTTCCATCATTTCACGTTGCATTCTCTGCGGATCTTTTTTATATTTTTCACGAATTTCTGCCATTCTCGGCTGAATTTCCTGAAGCTTTTTCATTGATTTCTGGCTTTTATTAATTAAAGGTATAAATGGAATTCTTACTATTATGGTCAGTAATACTATAGCCCATCCATAATTGCCTGCTATTTTATAAAGCATTTTCAGCACCCAGAAAAGCGGAACAGCAAGGATTGAAAAGAATCCGAAATCGATAACATGCTCGAGCCCTCTGTTTAAGGCTTTTAGGGTATCATATTCTTTAGGACCTGCATAAAGCATGAAATTATTTGTTCCTGCTTTGCCTTTAAGCGCAATTACAGGGGAATCTTTTGTTTTCCAGACCCTTGCTTCATCCATTGGATTCAATGGTACAATTGATGCGAAGAAGTATTTATCTTCCTGGGCTATCCATTTAATCTGACCTTTTAAAGTTTTTGGTTCATTTAAATTTTTTAATGAAAATTCAAGTCTGTCAGCATCATCTTTCAAAAGTACGGGTCCAGAATGTGCAGAAGCATCATTTTTATCATGAATTCCAAAATCAGTTCCAATAGTAATCCAGTATTCGGATGGTCCTGAAAGCTCATCTTTAATATCAATTTTGTAGCTGTCATTATAAAAGGTAAAAGTTCTTCTTACACTTAAACCGGAAGAGGCGTATTCAAAAGTTAATGAATCGGATTTCTTATTATTGTCAAGCTTTATATTTTTGGCTGTTGAGCTAAAAAAGGCATTTGTTAACTCGAATTCCTCTTTTGAACCTATTCCGAGAGCAGGTATTTCTCCTGTTGTTTTCAATAAAAAAACATTATTGCCTTTACTGTCTTTATATTTCTTAAGTTCAAAATGTTTAATTGTAGCTCCTTTATTGGAAAAAACCGCTGAATATAAATCAGTTTCTACAGTGATTTCTTTTTCCTCGGAAGGAAGTTTGTTTGTTTGCACATCCAATAAAGTTTTTGGTTTAACTTCTGGAGCTGGTTCTATATTTTTTTGTACGGTGGCTGTAGGCGCAGGCTTTTGAACCTGCGGTGGCTGTGGTTCGGGTTTAACAAAAAAGTACTGGTATGTAAAAAGTATTAAAAAAGACAGCGCAACAGCTATTAATGCTCTTTTTTCCATATTTTATTTAACAGGGTCATACCCGCCCGGATGGAAAGGGTGACACCTTAATATCCTCCTGAAAGATAGAAAAGTTCCTTTTAAAGCACCATATTTATTAATAGCATCTATAGAATATTGTGAACAAGAAGGAAAAAAACGACAACTCGAAGGGAAAACAGGAGATATACAATATTTATAAAATTTAATCAGCAGTATCAAAAATACCTTCATCTTTAAACCTTAACAAAGCTAATTTAATATCGTTAATAAAATCATTGAGCGAACCTTCCGGAGCTAATTTCCGTGCAATAATAACAATATCACATGGCACAGGAATTTCTTTTGATAAAGCTCTCAGGGATTCCCTTAGAAGGCGCTTCAGTCTGTTTCTTACAACTGCTTTGCCGATTTTTTTACTCACAGCAAGTCCGAAACGGCTGAAATTCAGGCTGTTCGGCATCGCATAAATTACGAGATACCTGGAACTATGATTTTTGCCCTTCTTGAATACTGAATCAAAGTCCCGTCTTTTCGTTAAGGTTCTTAATGACTGCTGATTCATCAGACAGTCAGTCTCTTACGTCCTTTATCCCTTCTTCTTTTGAGAACCTTGCGACCACCTGAAGAGCTTATTCTCTCCAAAAAGCCGTGTGTCTTTTTCCTTTTACGGTTATGTGGATGATATGTTGTATATGTTGCCATAATTCAGAATTAACATTATAATTTTTTCTTGAAAATAAAGTCAAGGTCATTTAATATGAATAATATATGAAATATGGCGAAAGAGCGATTAAGAAAGCAAATCTTGAAATATGGGATAATCCTGAACCTGAACGGGATTATGAAATAAATATTTCCTTTTCTGAATTTACGTGTCTCTGTCCACGCTCCGGGTATCCTGATTTTGCAACAATAAAAATTACATATATTCCTGATAAAAAGATTGTAGAATTAAAATCCCTGAAACTTTATCTTAATTCATACCGTAATATTCATATATCACACGAAGAAGTTACAAATAAAATCTATACCGACTTAGAAAAGAAACTCAAACCGAGATTCCTTGAAATTATCGGAGATTTTAATCCAAGAGGCAATGTAAAGACTTTTGTGAAAGTATCTTCGGATTTCAGAAAACTTTAATGAACTACGCAGCTTTTGCCCTTTCAATGAATAATTTTAATTTCTTCAGATCCTTTTTGCCTTTTTCAGCTTCAACACCACCGCTTACATCAACGCCATAAGGTCTTACATGTTTAACCGCTTCTGAAATATTTTCAGGAGTCAGACCTCCTGCGAGAATAATCCTTCCGAATTTTTTTGCTTCAACAGCTATGTCCCAGTTGAAAATTTTACCCGTGCCACCGAGAGAATTCGGTGAATATGCATCCAGTAAGAAAGCTGAAACGTTGTCTTTGAAATTAATCAGAGGTTCGAGACTCTGAAGGGATTTAATCCTGATGACTTTTATTATTTGTCTTGAAAAAGCGCTCAGTTTTGTAATTTCCTGTTCGTAAATCTGTAAAGCATCTATCTTGACATTTGATACAATTTTTTTAATCTGCTCAGAGCTCTGGTTGACAAAAACTCCGATTGTAGTTATAAAAGGAGGGAGGTTTTTAATAATTAATTCAGCATCTTTATAGGAAATCCAGCGGGGGCTTTTTTCAAAGAATACGAAACCAAGTGCATCAGCTCCGAAATCTATTGCTGCAAGTGCATCGTCAAGATTCGTAATCCCGCATATTTTAACTCTTACTTCCACGCATTATTTTATCATAATCTGCTTTTTAGCTCATCAATTTTTTTGCCTATGTCAGGAGATTCCATAAACGCTGTACCTATCAGCATTGCATCTATGCCATATTCCTGAAGCTTTATTACATCCCTGTAAGTTTTTATGCCGCTTTCGCTTACAACAATTCTGTCTGACGGGATTTCTTTTTTCAGGTTAAAAGTTGTATTAATATCTATTTGCAACGTCTTTAGATTTCTGTTATTAATTCCAATAATCTGACGGTCAAGGTAAAGAGCCAATTCGAGTTCTCTGAAATCATGCACTTCAAAAAGAACTGATAAGCCGAGTTCCTTTGAAAGATGAATATATTCAGAGGCTTGATTTTTTTCTATTAGCGCAGCAATAAGAAGAATGGCATCGGCTTGATATGCTCTTGCTTCGTATATCTGATATTCATCAAAGATAAAATCTTTTCTCAATACAGGTTTCGTTAAAATCTTTTTTACTTCGGGTATAAATAATAAGCTTCCCTGAAAATAATCTTCTTCAGTAAGCACAGAAACTGCGTCAACAGATTTTTCTTCATATATTTCCGCTATTTTCAGAGGATCAAAATCCTTCCGTATAATCCCTTTAGATGGAGAAGCCTTTTTTATCTCTGCGATAAGTTTTATACTGTCCGAATTACGCTTAATAGCGCTACGAAAGTTTAGAGGATTCTTTAAATCAGCTATTCTGGCTTTAAGGTCAGATAAAGAGATTTTACTTTTTGCCTGTGTGATTCTTTCTCTTTTTCTATCGACAATTGTTTTTAAAATAGACATAGAAAATTTTAAAGCTTATACATTTGCTTTTTCAAGCCATCTGTAAAAGGAAGCATTGATTGGATTTAATTATAAAATACAGCATAGATAGAATAATACGTTATTTTGTATAAGCAGACAATTCAGAATAGACCATTTTAATTACTGTGTCCCAGTCCCCTGACTTAGTCTGGCGAAATAATTTCATTGTTGGATACCATGGACTATCATCTCTATTAAGCATCCATCTCCAATCGGGTGAAAATGGCAGCAATGTCCAAACTTTCTTGCCTAAAGCACCTGCGAGATGCACTATTGCAGTATCCACAGATATAACAAGATCAAGATTTTCAATTAGAGCTGCTGTGTCAGAAAAATCTTTTATGTCTTCTGTTAAATCAATAATATCAATTCCTTCGGGTTTGTTAATTTTCCTCAAAGAAGATGGACCTATCTGCAGACTATAAAATTTTATATTTTTTAAACTGAATAAAGGTAAATATTTTTCAAAAGGAAATGACCTGTTTTTATCATTGCGATGTTCAGGATTCCCTGCCCATGCTAAACCGACTTTAAAGTGCCTTTCTGAATTTATTTTATTTTTCCAAAAGCTGAAAAGATCTGGAGTAATTGATATATAAGGAATATTAGACGGTATATTGTCCAGATCTGTTCTAAAAATTAGAGGCAGTTTGCTAAGAGGGCAATGAAAATCGAATTCTGGCAGTTGTTCTTTATAATTATAAACTTCTGTAATTCCATTAACATTTTTCATTATAGATTTAAGAGGCTCAGAACATAAAAGAATAACTTTTATCCCTTTATTAGAAACAATGTCGCAATATCTGGCAAATTGTATTGTGTCCCCATATCCTTGCTCTTCGTAAAGCAACAAACGACCCTCATTTGTAATCCCTTCCCATTCTGGTTCTGCAAAGTTGATAGAGTGGCTTTTTAATTTTCTTCTCCATTGATACTCCCTCCACCCTTCTTCAAAATTACCAATGCTTAGAAGTGCGAATGCAAGATCAAAATGTATTTCGGCTAAATTGTAATTTAAAGATATAGCTTTTTTATAATATCTTATAGCTTCTTCAATTAATCCTCTATTATGGAGCAATATCCCAATGTTATGATATACATCTATATTCCCTGGGTCTAATTGTAATGCTTTTTTATAAAATGCTATAGCTTCATCATTCTGATCTCTTTCTTTGAAAATATTTGCAAGATTATAATATGCTGCTGTAAAATCAGGACTCAATCTGATAGCGTTGCGATAAGATTTTATGGCTTCTTCTATAAAACCTTTATCATATAATGCGTTTCCCAGATTGAAGTGTAAATTAAAAAGGCCAGGATTGGTTTGAATTGCTTTTTTGTAACACTCAATTGCATCATTAAGCCGTCCTATTTCTTGATATAAAATGCCAAGGTTATAAAGGGCATCTACAAAATCAGGATAATAATCGATTGCTTTCTGGTAACAATCGATTGCTTCATTGTAACGTTTATTATCTCGGTAAATATTTGCAAGGTTATAAAAAGCATGGTAATTCGAAGGTTTAATATTCAGAGCTTTTTTAATAAGCCTAATAGCGGAGTCGAAATCACCTTTGGCTGAGCAGATAACTCCTAGCATATGAAGTATATCAACATTGTCAGGTTGTTTTTTTAAAATTTTTTTATAAAGAATTTCAGCCTGTGCAAGATTACCATTACGATGATACTCTAAGGCTATATAAATCATTTTATTGATGTTCATTATTTTAAATTATTATATAACAGGTTATTATATTCTTTGAACCCGAAAATGTAATTTAAATAATGGAGATGTTAGAGAAAATTTATTTTTTATACAACCCCCTTTATCCCCCTTTTTTAAGGGGGAATTTCAGGGAGAGACCCTTTTCCAAGGGGCTATAAAAACA
>JACAFE010000081.1 GCA_013388435.1 Nitrospirota bacterium
ACTTCCTTGCCTTACCATGTAGTGCATGTGCTATTTTCAGATAAAGCCAGACAGGACCTGCGCCTGTAAGGATAACGTCATTTCCTTCACCTGCAAGAGATTTGGCTTTCTGGATGTAAAAATTTAGTTTTTTTAGTTTAGCTGGGGTCTCATTTTGAAATGTAAACAATTCGCTAATATCTATAATTACTTGTTTATCCATTGTCTTAATGCTTCCTTCATATTAATAATTCTTTTGCCATCTACCAACTCGATTTTTAGTAACTCTGCTCTTTTTCGCACATAATCATTTTTTATTTCTCTTGCAGACGCAAGCATTCCTTTCCCGAAAAGACCAAGTGCTGTGTCTTTAATAGAATCAAGCTCAAAAAGATACTCTTTCGCAACACCTTCTTCAGAATCATCTATTTTTCTTTCAGGATTAGTAGTCTTACAGGAGATATAAAAAAGTCGATTGCCTTTAGATACTAAAATATCAAATTCGTTCCTGGGAGGATATTTCCCTGGAATGTCCCAAGTCCCTTCAACGTTGATTTTTGCCTCATCTGGCGGAATGCTTTTTGCCCTCATATAAACATATTCCTCAAACCATATGCCCGCAAGATATCTTGCTGTCTCATAATCTGGGATTTCTATCGTTTTTTTATTTATAAGCCTTGCAAGATTTGCTTTGTTAAGGAAATCAAATAATTTATGTATATTTTCATTTGGATCAAGATTCAGTTTAAAAGGATACCCAAAATTTTCATATCCCTGCAATTTATAATTTATTTTTCCTATTATGTTTTCTGCATGGACTGTTAGGTGAGCCAGATATTCTGTGGCTTCCTTTCTCTTATAAATATTGCTTTCATCCTTTACATATTTTTGCATTTTAAATCCATGTACAGCTAAATAATCTTTTATAGAAATTTTAATTTTAATAGGTTTTTTAGACTGTTTGTCTTCTGGAAAAAGTTGCAATATCTCATTATCATATGTGTTCACATAAAATATTGACTTATTCATAGTGTAAAATGCCAGAAATGTTCCTAAAGTGCCTATTTTTGTACCACCTGTGATATTTAATGAAATATTATGATCTTTATATTGGTTTAATAGTTTTTCACATTCTTCTACTACATTATTTATTTCATAAGCAGATATTTGTAGCTGTTCAACATTAAAGTTTTTTTCTTTTAATACATTTTCAAGTCTCTTTGCTTTTTGTTTCATCTCTGGAGTTGTCAGTAAAACTACAGTATCAGGAGTAAACTGTAAGACAGAAGTCAGATTCGGTATTGGCTGATCGGAAACAAGGCATACATGAACATTTTTCGTAGATTTATAGGTCATTTATAACTCTTCACTTTATCTTGTAATTTTGTCTAACCATAATATCTATTAAAGGCATCGTAAAGCTCAATTAAGGATTTATCTAATTCTCTACTCACTCTTCTTCAGCCTCTTCAAATGTCTTAAATTTCTTTAAAGGCATATACTTGTCCACTTTAAAGGTTTTCATTCCATCAATTTATCTTCCAATTAATACCTTTTCATTAGTTTTCAGACAATATCTTTCTATCCAACAACCTCCATCACCGCCCAGCCAAAGGGAATCAAATGATTATTCTTTAACCATATTCGCCGCGATTTTGGAGCGATGTCATTTTGTTTATCTCTACATGCAAAATTACGAATCTTTTTTCTTACCTCATCAGTCAACAGAATTGATATTGTTGTAGAAGTCATCCCTGAACCGAAACCTATCCTGAAATTAGCTTTGTTTTCTTTATACCAGTTTTGCAGATCATTCCCTGAGGAAAAGCTTTTCTCAAACTCAAAAACATCTTTTGACCAGTTGTTAATGTTGTCAAAAACTTCTTCTAATCCCTGTGGTAACACTTTCGTACTATTTTGTCTCTTGAATTCTTCAAGCAGCCTTTTATCCCATGAAATAGTAAATTCGAAGGCAGAATTTTCGGGAATACATTCAATCCATATAGTTGTCATTTGTCCAGAGTTTTCCTTTTTATATGTCCAGCCCGAATTATCTTTTTTGAGTACATTTGCCGGAATAATTATTGTCTCTATCTCCTTTATGGGATAAGCATCTGAGACGTGAAGCATCCTTAGCCAATCAGTGTGCGGTGATTCTCTTTCATCGAATTCAGGTAGGGAAAAGCCCTCTAACCATTTTTTAATACCCCATTCAAAAAGGATTTTATTTTTAATTCTCCTTTCTTTCCTAAAATCGATATCATTTGAGATTTTTTTTTCAACTACTTTTTGAAATCCCTGCGAGTCTGTTTTCTTAAATGTTGACAAAAAATTGTAAAGTATTGCTGTTCTGATTACTCCTTTTATTGATGTTCCTGGGATGAAAATATCACTAAAGCCGTCTTTTATGAATGGTCTGTATTCGTTTAATCCTGAGGCATCTCCCAAAAGCTTTGTTTTTCGTCCGCCGCTTAAAATAATTAAATCATTCTCTTTTAGAGTAATACCCTTGCTCTTGAGAAACTTTAATAACTTGAATCTATACCCTTCTCCGCTGACAGCGTTTACATAAGCGTCTATCAGATTCTTTCTTTGCAAAAATAAAGATAACTTTTCTTCTGATATTTGATAAATAGATTGCCCAAAATGTATATATTCAAAAGTAGTAAGCTTTTGATCAACGCTTCCAATATGAATCGGTGATTTAACAGTGATTTTTGCCTTCTTTTTTTCAAAAATGTCTTTCATGGAGTCCCCCATAGTGGGGCAGTAAAGGCATAGCCGTATCGGTAAACCTTATGGTTTAACATTCCAGATGAGATATGATCGGGGGTTACATCTACAAGACATCCCTTTGGTCGCTTTTTTAGAACGCTGCCCTCTGTAAAAAACCCAACGGATTTTCTCTTCAAAGGCAGAGCATATCTGCCGCTTGAGATCCAGCCTTTTTTTCTTGTCACATCATAGGCAACCAGACTGTCTGTGATCGCAGTTTGTTCATTGACTGCCGGATGATACAATGATAATAAAGTAAGTCTGTCGAAATGCCCTTCCAAGAGACTTTTAAAACTGCCTGAAACCTCTTGAAGAGGTTCAACCTTAAACATGCCGCAGCCATAGGCCTTTTCTCCACCAAGACCAATTTCACCCAGAGATTTCAGAAGCAACTGGAATTTCTCTTTAGACGTTGAATCATTGAAAGCGACCAAGCCATATAAACCAGCGTCTTCTTTGAAATACACATATCCGGCATGGTAGATGCTGCTGTTTTGCGTCGTTCTGTCAAGCGTTACCCTCGGTCTTATTTCGACAGTAAATGCTTTTTTATATTTCTCCTGTTCTGAATGCATGACTTTAATATCGTCAACTGTTAAATTGCCTTTAATCCATTTTAAAAAGCCATTTGCATTAAGCCATTTAATCTTTTTAAGCTCTTTGCCCATCGCCTTTTTCAAATCAGGGGAAATGCTATCATCGGCTAACGGACGCGGCAGATAAAAGGAATCTTTACAATACAGGAAAAGAGAACTCATTATAAAAGGCGGGTTTTCTTTAAAATTGTTAACAAGCTCTGTTGCCGCATCAGACCCTTTGGTTGAATATAAGGCATTAACCAACGCAGAAAATAGGGTGTCAGAGCTTACCCATTCGCAGACATTTTCGAGATCTATTCCGGTATCTCCAAAATGAGTTGATCCCTCAAACTGTAATTTATAGACATAGGTTTTCATTACTTACCCCTGCTGTTTTCCACCCTTAAAGAGAGCAGTTATATTACTTACATCATCAAATGATGGGCAATCCACCTTTTTTTCTGCTGTTCCATATTTAAGATGCTCGATCGTAATTGCGCTAATGGGGTTTAATTTAATATCGACCTTTCCATAACCCCTTGAGCCATGGCCGCCGAGTGCATCAAGCTTGAGCAATTCAATGGCGAGCTTAATATTTTTAAGATCGTCCTCAATATGTGAAGATTCCTCAACATTATAGATAAGCTCAAACTCAAACTCTGCCCCTTTCGGCACTCTCTCAATCTGTCTCGGATTTGCTGCTGATGTCACCCTGTCAATAGCGTTCTCAAATTTCCATTCTGTGTATTGAAGCCCTGTATCAATGTCAGAAAGCTTTTCACGGCTGTCGGTTGTCAGTTTTAAGTCTCTTATTATTAAGCGGGCAGGAAAGTTTTTGCCCCCATCTTTCCCAGTTGAACCAAATATTCTGCAAAGGTTACAGTTAAATGCTTTATTGTCATCATCGCATACATGAACTTTTACGGGATTATTTTTTGTCCCAATATCTCTACGGTCATTAATTCCTAAAGCTTTTTCCAATAATGCTCTAAACTTGCCTTTAAGTGAACTTCCCGGAATATATGGCTCCCTGGTTATAGGATCACGAACCACTGGAGAATCTATCGCACCAATCTCCATGTTGTCCTTCGATGCCCCGACATGCAAACCTGTGAGACATTCAAGTTGGCCAGCAATAATTACTTTGCCTAAAAGTATTCTATTTGTTGACATATTTTGCTCCATTTTATGAATCTCTTCCACCATGATATCTGTGATAAGCTACAATGCCTTCAATTAAGGCGACTAGCTTTTTGAAATCATTATATGTTTTGGCTCCGGCAGTAATTGCAGGCTCCAGAACTTCCATAAGAGGCTTTATATCCTGATTCCTTCCAACTGCATATGCAAGCTTGGGTTTCATCAGGATTACTAAATCCTTGTTGAAATTATTTCCTCTGTCAAAATGACTATCCAGTTTTCTTATCCCATCGAGAAATCGCCTTATCTGGGTTGTTTTAAGAATTCTCGAAAGATATCTGCCCATCTTTGAGGAAATATCTATCAGATCATCTCCGGATAAGTTATTAAGACCAGTGCTTTTGAACTGCTCAATCTTTTGCTTGCATTCTTTGACAGTATTATCCTCAGTTTGCTGTTGTGTGTGATGCGATTGACCACATCTTTGCCCCTGTCTACTTTGTTGTCTATGATCAGGCATTTTCTTCTCCTCCTTTTCTCATAAGCATCAGCGTCCACATTGCTGCTGCTTCGGTTATTTTCCATTCCTCATGGTTGTTATTCATGATTACCCCCTTTAATTCAAGAATATCTTCAGGTTTGCATTTATCAGTTTTTGCCCTTGAAATCAGATAGGCTGCCTTTGGCAGTATCAATGTTCCGTCATCTTTAAACTGTCTGGCAAGAGCGAGCAGTCTGTAAAAGAATGTTTTAGGCAGCTTCTCTTCATCAATTGCCAAGTGGTCATCTTTGGGAATTAAGAATTGCTTGAATAGCTTGACTCTATCCAAAACTCTTACAGCATTATCCCATCTGAAAACTCTATTGCCAAATAAGGCAATAGCATCCTTGCTTCCTTTTTTTGCCATGTCCTCAGCTTCTTTTGCATCTCTTGCATATTGATAAACAGGGTATTTGTTATGATTAATTGCAATGCCGCCTGAAATGGTTATAAAAGTGTTGCCTGTATATTTTTTGAAATAATTATAAAGATCAAAAGCTGTCTCTGTTACATCAAGCCAGTGACCTATAATAAATAAATCATCACCTCCGGAATATACGACAGACAGCATCCTGCCGTTTTTATTCACATCTCTTTCTCCGATGTCAACTGCAACCCCTTTACCTTCAACGATATTGTTCAAGTGATACTTAAAAAAATTATTTAAGCCTTTTGAAATAGATGCCATGCGCGAAAAAGTCCTGTCGTTCTCAGGTACAGCCATTGAAAAGATTTTGCCGAGATTATCAACATCCATCCTGATGACAGCTATGCGTTTAATACCAAAAATACCTGATGCATCTTCAAGTTCTTCAAGTTTTTCTTGCTGATAAATACCGAGAGGTAAGAATATGGATTTTGGATGAGAGTAGTGTTTTGCAGTGAAGTCGTTTATTCTGTAAACTGCATCTGCATTTGGGTGTATGGATGGGTCCCATCCGGTCTTCAGTTGATAAAAGGTATTCTCTATCTTTATGAATTTACCCTCAGGTTCGGTATAAAGTTTATATAAAACAGGATATTTCATCTTTGAAATCCCTGTAAGCATTTCTCCGAGTTGGTATTGAAAAAAGCATGGTTCACATACTGAGATCAGCTCATCACCCCTTTGAAGCTCCTTTAAAGGTAAATCCTCCCTGAAGCAAACTTCGCATGATTTTATCAAGCAGTTTTCATGAGGCATCTCGGTTCTCAGCATATCTTCAAGCCTATTCCAGAATTTTCTCTTTTTAGACATTTCAAGACTTTCTGATAGCTTATGCCATACAGGAGAGGCATTTCTAAAAGTGTCGGGGTGAAATTCTACATATTCAAGATGGAGCTTAAGGCTACCCTTGAATTCTCTGAATAGGAAATCATTGATTATTTCCTTTATCCTTTTTATCGCTTCTTTTGCCGTCAGTGTATTATGGGAGAGTATGTAAAAGTGTCCTCCACCTAAAAATATTAGATTGCACCTCGTAAGGTGCAATTCATTCAGTAACGCAGAGACAACATGCTCAGCTAAAAGTTCAAGATAAAAAGACCTCCCCTTAAGGGATTTTAATGCACCTTTGGATGTGATTGTATAGATAAATCTCTGAACACCTGAAATGTCCCCGCCTACAAGGAGATAAGGACAGGTATCTTGAGAAACGTTTAAGACCTCATCTTTTAATAGCTCATTATTATTCCATTTTTCTTGATACGTTTCGCTATAATAATGATACATGCAGCCTGCAATAGCTGCTGTTAATTTCGAATGGTCGTAAAGGGAGATGTCAGGGTGTTTATCGCTGATTTCCTCTTTTTTTAGACCATCATATATCTTCATTGTTATGGATGGTACATTCGAAAAGTGCTTCTCAAAAAGCATAAGTAAAAGATTTATGGAGTGCAGTTGCTTGACATTGAGATCATTAAAGTCTCTTTCAAAATTGTTTAAAAGCCTTTTGTAATTATCCTTAGTAATAACTGGTTCTTTTTTTAGTGCTTCAGGAATGCCTTCATGAAGTAGTAACAGGTAAGTGAGGGATGGTTTTTCATCAAAATTATTAGGATTCCTTATCTTGCTAAAAGGAGAGGCGAGGGCAACCCCTGTATGCCATTTTCCTTCTTCAAGCTTCTCTTTCCCTTTCCTTTCAGCAGATGCAAGGTTGTCAGCCTGATACCATATTAGTCCAAAATTATTGTTTAGTGCATAATCGTCATCCTTTGTATAGTGGTGTGCAATAGCTGCGGTAGCAACAAGTTCATCTTTAAAATTTTCTTTCAGCCAGTCATATCCCCACTCTGTATGCCTTTTAGCTGTTGGATCATCTTGTGCACGCTGAACAACTTTTCCAATATCATGCAGAAGTGCACCTCTTACTAAAGTTAATAACTCATCTTTCAAATTCGACTCCTTATTTAATATCATGCAGCAATGCTGCTAATATCATCGTCTGATATTCTCTTTGATTGAACTCTGTCATTATCCCTTCTCATTTAAGATTCAAAATTCAAAATTTAAGATTCAAGATTCAAAATTTAAGATTCAAAATTCAAAATTCAAAATTCAAGATTCAAGATTGACTCTCCCATCTCAGGTTTTTAGCTGTTCTTATTGAATTTGGAATGTTGAATATTGAATTGTTTCATTATTTCATCTACTTCTTGCCTGTAACTTTTATATTCCTTTTTGAATTTATTCCCCTTCATCTGTGAACCTTTCAGATAATCTATGAGACCGCTGAGCTGACCAGAGACGTCAATACATATTTCATAACTTTTTCTGAACTCCGCCTCTGTAATATACTCCTGGTCGAGGGCAATATATAAGTCGGTTCTTGTCTCGCCAGCAGAACCTTTGGAGATATACAGGAATTGTATAAATTCTGTGTTCGACCCCCTTTCAAAACCCTCGGCAATGTTGTTCATTATAGAGGTTGAAGCACGCCTTATCTGATCAACAAGGCTGAAGTCTTTACTGAAAGCTTCTTGTTTAGTCAGGTAGTAAATGTATTTGACAAGTTCTCTTGCCTTCTGCCACACAGGAAGGTCTTCAAAACTCTTTGCCATGATTCCTCCTTCACTTATATTCAAGATTTAAAATTCAATATTTAAAAATGAACTCCAGGATTCAAGATTCAAGATTCAAGATTCAAAATTCAAAATTTACTCTATCCTTATCTTTCCTTTCTCAACTCTTACCCCGTATCTGCTTCCAGCGTATTTTTTGATACTTGTTATAAGGTAATATGGCTGTAATGTCTCATCTTCAATAT
>JACAFE010000024.1 GCA_013388435.1 Nitrospirota bacterium
GATGTTTTTGCAGCAGACATTCATGAAGTCAGCCAGAAAAGAGGTCCTGAGGAATATAAAGATGCCGAAACCTTTTTCAAGAAGACCTGCATTACAGAGGGCTTGAAAATCTACTCAGTTCAGATTTAATACCTTCTTCTTCGCTTACAAGTTTATAAAAATCACAATTAGAACACGTTTCAATTTTTTCGGTAAAATTATTTTGTATGTTTCCATAACATCTTGTATTTAGAACAAGCCAACAACTTCTACCAGCATTTAACCCATCATTTATGCCGTTATAATTGTTTGGTAAAATTGCAGGACATGGGTCTGAATCTTTATAGCAATTATTTTCTTTAAAATATCTACCAAACTTACATCCCATGAACTCCCAGCAATTCAGTTTTATTTCATAATCTTTAGTTAAGGATGCTTCCATAATTGCTACTGACCATTTACGAACATATCTAATATCTGATTGAATATCTTTACCAAAGTCTTCTATTATTTTTTTTGACCAATTATCAAAGTCGGTAAAACCGTTTTTTAAGTAAAATATTCCCCTTATAACAATTTCTTTATAATTATTCATAAATTAAAGTGTTATGCTTTACTTATTTGGCTACCACTCTGCCATGAATCGCAAAGATCTCTCAAATTAACTTCATCCATATCTTTTTCACACCAGAGACCTTCATAAGTCATAACAGACCATAAACAATTCCAGCAACAGGAATCTGATGCAGATACATCTCTTAAGACATTAATTTTTTCGATAAATTTAATATCTCTTTTCAGGGTATTGAAATTATGAGTTATCATGCTCTCTCCTCCTTTTAAAATTGACGTATTGTTAAAACTTAACCAAAGAGAACACAGAGAAAATATTTAAACCAAATAATGCAGACATTTTTCATAACTCATAAAAAGGCTTAAGGCTGAAGTACGAGCTTCACTCATCATTGAAAAAATAAAGCTGAAAGCAAATAGCAAATAGCTCATAGCAAATAACAAATAACTTATGGCAAATAGCTCTATCCCTTTCTTATCAAAAAGATTCCACCAGAAATTTCCACTTATCATATAGGCTCCCAATGAATTCCTCCTTAGAAAAGGAGATTAAGGGGGTTGTATAAAATTATATTTTTTCGCAACATCTGCATTATTCCAATTGCAATATTGTTAATTAAATTTTGACACCACCTTCCATGTATTTTTATAAAAAATTTATAACAATTTATTTGAATTGTCATTGATTTTTATTAATAGATGTGTTGATAATTGTTAAGACAAAATATATCTAAACAATGATTTAAAAGTGCAGATGGAAAAAATAAATTTATTTTTAAGGGTTAATAACAAAATTATTATTGGTCAGAATTTTGGAAATAAAGCAAATTCAATAAAATAATTCCGTCTTTTTCTCTTTTTATTATATTTTGTTTTTCAAGATATTTTAACAATCTACTTAAATGTTCTGGAGTAACTGCAATTATCTGAGCAAGTTCTCTATGTGTTAAAGGAAGACAAATTTTCATCTTATTACGAAAATCTCCGTGATTTTCTATACTGCTTATAAAATTACGTAATAAAATTTTTAATCTATCACGGGCAGGTATACATCCAAATATTACAATTTTTCTGCCGTGATTATATATTTCTTGAGATAACATCTTCATGAGATGTAAAGTAAATTCAAAATTAGTACTTATAAGTTTGAGAAAATTATTAGTAGAGATGCATCTCATTTTGCACTCTGTAATTGTTTTAACTGTGAAGGAATATGGTTTATTTAATAATACTGACGGAGCTCCAATAAACCAATTCTTATGCCTTAAACCTGCTATAAGTTCACGACCATCTTTATCAGACCACATTAGCTTAACGGTACCTGTTTTAATGTAATAAACAGCATTGGAAGGCATATCCTGCCTTAAAATTACTGTATATGGAGGATATGTTTGAATTGGTCCCCAGCCATAGAGACTGCATTCAGGTTTTTCAAAAAAAGAAACAATAAAATCATCTAACCAGTTATAGTTACTTTCTAAGAAAAGTGATGCACAATTATTATCAAGTTCTTTACCTTTTAACACAATATGTGTTTTATCAGATAAATTGATAATTGTCAATATACTTTACTTAAAATATTTAACCTAATATTGTTTTTACAACATGTATCAGAGCAAGATACCTTCCAACCAGGTATTTTTATTCAATATTATGATAATCTTATTTAATGAGTGCATTAATACCAGAAATTAAAAGAGCTCTTACTGCTGATGAAAATGAATTAAGAATATTGATCAACCATCATTCAGTAGAGATTCTTAAAAATATATTTCTAAATAAAAATCTTAATGAAGATCATGTATATATTATTGCAAATAGAAAAAACATACCATCTTCTATTCTTGAACAAATATTTAATACTAATAAATGGAAAGAAAGCTATAAAATAATCTTAGCACTATGCCGTAACCCGCGAACTCCTGAGAAGATAGCCATGCAGATACTAAAATCTCTCAGGATACTTGACCTCGCTGAACTTACTCGCAATAAACAGGTGCGTATTTCTATAAGATCCAGAGCAGAATTAATGATTTGCGAAAAAATACTCAGTTTACCTTTGGGCATAAAAATATCAATAGCAAGAAGAGCAAGCAGTAATGTATTGGTAAAATTAATTGAAGATGGTTTAAAAGAAGTAGTTGCAGTATGTCTTGATAATCCTTTATTAACCGAGGGAGATATTTGTAAAATTCTCCATTTAAGAAAAACAACATCTTCTGTTATCAATATGATTGCAAGACATCCAAAATGGTCAAGTCGTTACGAAATTCAAAAGGCATTAATCAGGAATAATATGTCACCTCTCTCTATAATTGTAAATTATTTTGATAAAATTCTAACTCAGGATCTTAAAGATTTATATGAAGACCCAGATGTGCCAATAAGTACAAAACCATTTTTATATAGAGAACTTTTCAGAAGGAATGCAATTGATACGAAGAAATAGCAGATCAGGAACCAAAAAATCTAAACCAGCTTTTCTTTTCTTTAAGATTTTCAACTATCCCATAAATTGTTCGGATAAGTGAATTAATTTCTTTTTGTTCTTTTTTATTATCTTTAAGTTCTTTTTTTATATTTTCTACGTCTGTTTTTAATTCTTTTAGAATATTATTCGTCTCGGAAATTATTTTAATAATTTCATCAGCCTTCCTGTCTGAAATCACAGGAATTTCCTTAATAACAGGTTTGGAAATTTTCTCTTCTATTTTTGTAATTATATTTTCCTGTTCGCTCCTGACTTCCGGGATTTCTATTTCCGGCATTTCAAATGATGTTCTCTGAATAGGTATCTCCTCTTCAGCCGATATAGGTTTTATGGTAGTTTTTGGTTCAAGTTCTTCGAAAATTGGTGATTTCGAGAATGTTTTTTCTGGTACCGCTTTTTCAGGCCGGGAAAGATTTTCTGAATATTCTTCAGATGTTTGAATTTTAATTTTATGTTTTTGAGAAATATTTTTTATAACGAGTTTTGTAATTTCCCTGAATGTTTTCTCTACGCCTTCACCTTTAACTGCAATAGATTCAAAATAATTGTATTTGCCCTCTGGATTCAGGTCTTTATTTAATTCATCAACAGACAAAATATTCGAAAGATCGCGCTTGTTGAACTGAAGAACAATGGATATTTCGTCGGGATTTATATTATTTTCGATAAGATTTTCATACATATTTTTAAGGCTTTCAATATTAGAATCTCTCATCTCTTTTTGTGAATCGGCTACAAAAACAACAGCATCTGCACCTTTAAGCACAATTTTTCTTGTTGCATTATATCTTACCTGACCTGGAACTGTATATAGCTGGAATCTTATTGAAAAATCGCTTATTTTACCTATTTCAACAGGAAGAAAATCAAAGAAAAGTGTTCTGTCGGCTTCGGTAGCAAGGGAAAGTAATTTTCCTCTTCTGGAAGGGTCAAAGATTGAATGTAAATATTGTAAGTTAGTTGTCTTCCCGCTGAGGCCAGGACCATAATAAACAATTTTTATAGTTATTTCTTTTGTTGCGTAATTGAAAAGAGCCATATTTTTATACTATAGCATAAACTGCATTTCTTGTCTGATGTTTAACCCTGTACATTGCTTCATCAGCAAGTTTTATAAGTTCTTCTTTGGAATTTGCACTCCCCGGGTATGAAGCTACACCAAAGCTTGCAGTTATTTTTAGAGCATAACCTTCTTTCTTGAGAAAAGTATTCTGTTCAACAGCTTTTCTCATTCTTTCAGCAATCTGTGCTGCTGCTTTTGGCGCTGTTTGCGGAAGAACAATTACAAATTCATCTCCACCATATCTTGCAACAATATCAACAGTTCTGAGATTTCTAAGAAGAAGCTGTCCCATTTCAACCAATACTTTGCTACCTATAATATGCCCATAAGTATCATTTATCCTTTTAAAGTAATCTATATCCATAAATACCAATGATAATGAACTATTATATCTACTTGCTCGCTGTATTTCGATCTCTATTGTTCTGTTAAGATAACGAGTATTGAAAAGTTTTGTTAAATCATCGGTAATAGCAAGTTCTGCCATCTTCTGATATAAAGAAGTTCTCTCAATCGCAATAGCAGTATGGTCAACCAATCTCATTAAAAGGTCAAGATCATCTTTATTAAAAGGCTCTCCTGTTTTCTTATTCACAAGTTCAATAACACCCAGAATTTGTTCATTGATTTTTACAGGAACGCACATCAAAGATTTTGTCTTAAAATGAATTTCTCTATCTATTCTGCCTGTAAATCTTTGATCTTTTGAAACATCAGGAACTACAAGAGGTATTCCTTCTTTGGCTACCCAACCTGCGATTCCCTCTCCCATTTTAATTCTGAATTTTTGAATTTGCTTTGATTTTTTTCTGTTTGTCTTTTCAAAAACAAGATCTCCTGTTTCCTGGTCAACAAGTAAAACAGACCAGGCTTCAGACTTTGTCAATTCTTTAACTTTTTCCATAATATTAGAGAGAACATCCTTCAGATCAGTTGATGAAGTCAACGTTTTACTTACAACTCTGTAGAATTCTAATTCTCTTTTCAATGAAAACAGATCATTTTTAAGTTTTGTATTTTCGTTTAAAATATTAGACTCATTTATTGCTTTTTTAATAAAAAAAGTCAATTCTTTGGGGCCTGGCAGGAACAATGGAAATGTAAAATTTATCTTAAGCCATTTAGCCATTCCTTTCATGTTATGGCTGTCATAAATTATAATCTTGGGTATATTTAATGTTTGGTCGAGAAATTTTTTAAATGAAACATTTTTATCTATATCTTTATCAATTATAAATATATTTGCTTTTTTATCGGTCAATTCCTGTAATGTTTTTTCGAGAGAATCATATTTAATTACATTGTATCCTGTTGATACAAGTAAATCTTCAAAATCATAATTTAAAGGGATATTACCTATTAATGAAATCCTATGCATTGATACCGCAGCATTTTTTATATTTTTTCCCGCTTCCGCAAATACACGGATCATTTCTTCCTATTTTTTTAGCGCGTCTTACAGGCTGAGATGACGCGGAGCCTTCGCCTCTATTATATTGCATTCTAATCTGTTTTACAGGTTCTCTAATGGTTTCT
Source organism: Nitrospirota bacterium (assembly GCA_013388435.1). Taxonomy (GTDB): domain Bacteria; phylum Nitrospirota; class Thermodesulfovibrionia; order Thermodesulfovibrionales; family SM23-35; genus DYFC01. The sequence goes on from JACAFE010000024.1 coordinate 5,643, forward strand.
TTCTTTTGTATTTGAATTTTAAATAGTCTTGTCAGAACTTCAGTGGATATTCTTGCTGACATGGCTGAGAATACTTCGAATGCTTCTTTCTTGTATTCAACCAATGGGTCTTTCTGTCCATAACCTCTTAGCCCTATGCCTTCTTTAAGATGGTCCATACCAAGAAGATGGTCTTTCCATTGGGTGTCAATAACCTGAAGCATGATGATTCTTTCAAGATAACGCATCAGATCGCTACCAGCTTCCTGTTCTTTTGCTTTGTAAGTATTTTTTACAGTTGATATTAGAAAATCTCTGAGAGCATCTCTTCCCATTGATTCAAATACAGGTGATATTGAGAATACCCCATATAGAGCTTCTCTTAAACCTTTAATATCCCATTCTTCAAAATACTTATTCTCGGGACAGTATATATCCATGATTTCATCAATAACATCTTCTGCCATTGAATAAATGCGTTCTTCTAAATTCTGACCTGAAAGAATTTCTTTCCTGAAAGAATATATTTCGGATCTCTGTTTGTTCATAACATCATCATATTCAAGAAGATGCTTTCTTATCTCAAAATTATGTGCTTCAACACGTTTCTGTGCATTCTCTATTGCTCTTGAGACAATTTTATTTTCTATTGGCACATCTTCTTCCATACCAAGCTTACCCATAATTCCGGAAATTCTATCTGAACCGAAAATCCGCATTAAATCATCCTCAAGAGAAAGATAAAAACGTGAAGAACCGGGGTCACCCTGTCTTCCTGAGCGACCTCTTAATTGATTATCTATTCTTCTTGCTTCATGTCTTTCAGTGCCAAGTATATGTAATCCTCCTAATGAAACAACTTTATCCCTGTCTTTCTTGCAAATTTCTTCTGCTTTAGAAAGAGCTGCTTTCCATTCTTCCTCTGAATACTGGGGTTTGTCTTTAAGGAAATCCCGTGCAAGACCTTCAGGGTTTCCACCAAGTATAATATCGGTGCCTCTACCAGCCATATTTGTTGCTATGGTAACAGCGCCGCTTCTACCCGCCTGTGCTATAATTTCTGCTTCTTTTTCATGATATTTGGCGTTAAGAACATTATGAGGAATGCCTTTCTTTTTCAAAAGTTGGCTGAGTATTTCTGATTTTTCTATAGAGATGGTACCAACCAGAACAGGTTGCCCTTTTTTATAAAATTGTTCTATTTCTTCAATTACTGCATTAAATTTTGCTTTTTCAGATTTATAGATAACATCAGGATGATCGATTCTTATCATTTCCTTATTTGTAGGAATTACTACAACATCAAGATTGTATATTTTTGCAAACTCTTCTGCTTCTGTATCGGCTGTACCTGTCATGCCCGCAAGTTTATTATACATTCTGAAATAATTCTGAAATGTAATAGAAGCAAGTGTCTGGTTCTCGCTTTCTATTTTTACACCTTCCTTTGCTTCGATTGCCTGATGGAGACCATCTGACCAGCGTCTTCCTGGCATAAGCCTTCCAGTGAATTCGTCAACTATTATTACCTCATTGTCCTTAATAACATAATCAACATCTCTTTTGAATAGTGTATGTGCCTTTAAAGCCTGTAGAACATGATGAACTAATTCAATATTAGCAGGGTCATATAAATTTCCTGCTCCGAGTAAACGTTCAACTTTTATATTTCCTTCTTCAGTCAAAATCGCTGTACGTGCTTTTTCATCAATTGTATAATCAATATCTTTTTTAAGTTTCGGGATTATTTTATCAATTCTGTAGTATTTATCTGTTGATTCTTCAGAAGGTCCGGAAATTATCAGCGGAGTTCTTGCTTCATCTATTAAAATACTGTCAACTTCATCGACTATTGCATAGTTTAATTCACGTTGACAATATTCTGATATATCGTATTTCATATTGTCCCTGAGATAATCAAAGCCGAATTCATTGTTTGTACCATATGTAATGTCTGCAGCATAAGCCTCCTGTCTTGTGCATGGTTTAAGAAAATCCATTTTTTTGTCAGTTGAAAAATAATTGGGGTCATATAAAAAAGAAGCATCATGCTGTATTACACCTATAGAAAGTCCAAGGAAATTATATAAAGGTCCCATCCATTGCGTATCACGTTTTGCAAGATAGTCATTTACAGTTACGACATGTACTCCGCGACCTTCAAGCGCATTAAGATAAACTGGCAGAGTAGCAACAAGTGTTTTACCTTCACCTGTTTTCATTTCAGCAATTTTACCTTCGTGAAGTACAATTCCACCTAATATTTGAACATCGAAATGACGCATATTTAGTTTTCTTTTTGAAGCTTCCCGCACAACAGCGAAAGCTTCTGGTAAAATTTCATCGAGAGATACCCCTGATTCGAGCCTTTTCTTAAATTCTGAAGTTTTTTCCCTGAGTTGTATATCGGAAAGTACTGAAATAGATGCTTCAAATGAACTAACCTGTTCAACAATCGGCCAGAGTCTTTTAAGTTCTCTTTCGTTTTTTGTGCCAAAAAATTTGCTAAGTATCGTACCTATCATTTTTTTATAATAAAATACGCAAATTATTATTTCAAGAAAATGATTAAAAATTTTATTTAACTAATATTAATTTTTAAAGAAATAATGATTACAAAAGGATTTTATAGTAATACTTGAGATTATTTATTTCTACATGCTAAATTGATTTTATGGAGAAATTAGTTTATATACATACTTTCGGCTGTCAGATGAATGTTCATGATTCTGAAAAAATGCTCGGAGTTTTAGAAGGGAAGGGCTATAAAAAGACTGACCATCCTTCGAAAGCTGATTTAATAATTTTCAATACCTGTAGTATAAGAAAAAAAGCAGAGCAAAAGTTTTATAGTGAACTTGGCAGAATAAAATTTTATAAAAAGAGACGTAAAGATTTAAAAATTATTGTAGCAGGATGTATAGCACAGCAAGAAGGAGAAAATATTTTTAAAAAAGCACCACATGTAGATTTTATTATAGGACCTCAAAATATATATTCTCTTGCTTATTTAAAAAATGGGAAGCAAGTATTAATTGAAGATAACCCTGATATAGCATCAAGCGATTTGCCTGTGAAACGTAATAATGATGTAAGCGCATGGGTAACTATAATGTATGGTTGTAATAATTATTGTAGTTATTGCGTTGTGCCTTATACAAGGGGCAAAGAAAGGTCTCGGCCTGCTGAAAATATATATAAAGAAATTGTAGAACTTGCTGAACAAGGGTACAGAGAAATAACACTTCTCGGGCAGAATGTGAATTCATATTACAGCGATATTAATTTCACCCAGTTATTAAGAAAGATTAATCAAATTGAGGGAATTGAAAGAATTCGGTTTGTAACTTCTCATCCTAAGGATTTATCCGAAGATTTAATATTTTCAATGCAGGAACTTGACAAAGTTTGCGAGCATATTCATTTGCCTTTACAATCAGGTTCTGATGAAATACTTCAAAGAATGAATAGAAAATATTCTTTTAAAGATTATATGGGAAAAGTGAATTTATTAAGAAAAGTAATACCGGATATATCTATTACATCTGATATTATAGCAGGTTTTCCGGGTGAAAATGAAAAAGATCATTTAGCTACTTTGAAAGCTCTCAAAGAGATAGAATTTGATGGTATATTTGCATTTAAATTTTCATCAAGACCAGGTACAAAAGCAGAGAAAATGGATAATCAAATCTCAGAAGATATAAAATCTGAAAGACTTTCTGAAATACTTGTTTTACAGGATACAATTACTGAAAGAAAAAACAAGTCACTCGAAGGAACTGTTCAAGAAATTTTAATAGAAGGCTTTGATGAACATAATATAAATAAACTATCAGGAAGAACCCGCACTAATAAAATTGTTACTATAGATTCACAAAATTTTAAACAAGGCGACCTTATCAATGTTTTAATAACAAAGGGGAGAAAACATTCACTTGAAGGAAATCCTGTAAATAAATGAAAGTTTCAATTCTTACGCTTGGTTGTAGAATGAATCAGGCTGAAAGTTCGTTTATAGAAGGTAATTTAATAAGAAACGGGGTAACAATAGTCGATTTAAAAGATAAACCTGATTATTGCATTATAAATACATGTTCAGTTACGTCCAGAAGTGACTATCAATCAAGACAACTTATCAGAAAAGCCATAAAGTCAGCCTCAAAAGTTATAGTAACTGGTTGTTACACTCACTTTAATACTGACAATATATTAAATATAAATAAAAAAATAACAATCGTACATAATGCTAATAAAAACAATATTATCAATATAATAGATAGCAATAATAAAACAAATTATTTAAGTTATTCTTCTAACTCACGACCATATATAATAATTCAGAATGGGTGCAATAATAAATGTTCATATTGTATCGTGAGGATTGTTCGTGGAAAATCAAGAAGTGTTCCTTTAGAAAAAATAATAGAACAAGTAAAAAATTACTCTGAAGCAGGCTATAATGAAGTTGTACTTACAGGGATACATATTGGTTCTTATGGGCAAGATTTTAATCCTAAAGTAAAGCTTTCATATTTAATTAAAAGTATCTTAAATAAAACCAATATTATGCGTATCAGATTAAGTTCTCTTGAAGTTACTGAAATAGATGATGAAATTATAGAAATAATGACTGACAATAGGATATGCAATCATTTACATATTCCATTACAGAGTGGAGATGATAATATTCTTAAACTTATGAATAGGAATTACAATAATAGAATTTTTTCTTCTATTATTGAAAAATTAATAAATAAGGTAAGTAACATAAATATCGGGACTGATATAATTATTGGATTTCCTGGCGAAACAAATAATGAATTTAATAATACAAAACGTGTTGTTTCCGATCTTCCTATAAATTATATGCATATATTTCCTTTTTCTCCAAGGACAGGAACTCTTGCTTATAATTTAAAGAATCAAATAAGCAGTATAGAAAAGAAAAAAAGAAGTTTAGAATTACAATATATTAATACAATAAAAAAAAGAAACTATTATGAAAAGCAAAACGGAAAAGAGCTAAAAATTATTATAGAGAAAAAAGTCAATGACGGAGTATATACAGGAACATCTGAAAATTTTTTAAAAATTCCAGTATTATCAAACAATTTGCCTTTGAAATCATGTATAAAGGTCAGGGTTATAAAAGACGAAAAAAATAAACTGTTTGGAATCCCAATAAATAGGACATAACATATTATAATTACAATATTTTTATAATGCCCAAATCATAATCAAAATCGCTTGCCAATGCAATAATGATACTACTTATATGCTTTTGAACATATTTAATAACAGGTTATTAACAATAATTGTTAATTTGAAATGTCTGATAAGATATATTATGTAAAATTATATTTCAAGATTTTATTTTTTGTTATAATCCTGTTAATAGCTTTTGAATAAAAGTTTTGTTAATATTTCAGAAAGTTTGAGTAATCTTATATATAATTCAATATGTTATTCTTTTTTTATTTTATTAAATATATACATTTTTTTATTATGTATAAGAATTATATGAAGATATTTTATAAAGCATATGTTACAAATAAAATAAATACACTTTAAATTATTATTATAACTATTTGAAAAAAAATGAAATACATAAATAGTTAAATTAGATGATTAAGTTTAACTTTAGGAAATTATTTTTTAATTGAAAAAAACTCTAATTATTAAATTAGAATATCAATAAAAATTATGTAATAATTTGTAATAAAAGAAATTTAATTACTTTAAAAATATATATTTTAAGCCTGAATAGAACAATAAATAACCCTTTTCTCTTTAAATAATCACATTTAATTAAAGTATTTCTTTCAAATTAAACTGTATCTTTTTATTTTATATTTAAGAATAAGCTTAAATTATAGTTATTATCTATGAATTAATTGATATTAATTGTTATTATCTATTTGTTTAAAATCATATAAATTATAAAAAATAATAAGAAAAAACATGAATACTTACGCAATTATTACTTTTCATAATACTCATTTTGCTTTGAAAGCAAAAAAATATTTTGAAAAATATGGTTTAAAATCAGACACCATACCAGTACCGAGAGAATTTAGCTCAGAATGTGGGTTTTGTAGTAAAATTTTATGGAAAGATAAAAATATAGCTGAAGAAATAATGAAAAAAAACAAAATTATTTATGAAAGTATTTATCGCTGGGAAAGAGATGAAAAAAAAGAAAAAAAATTTAATTTTGTATAGAAGGAGGAGCAAATGCCGATTGAAATAGATGCAAGAGGCCTACCCTGTCCACAACCTGTTATAAAAACAAAAGAGGCATTGGAGAAAGCCAATGGAGAAGAATTAACAATTATTTTAAGCACATCTGAATCAAGGGACAATGTTCTAAGATTTTTAAAGAATTCAGGTATTGAAATTGATAAAATTGAAGAAAAAAATGGTGTTTTTTATATATTTACAAAAAAAACACATAAATTATCAAATAATGTTAAACAAGAAGATTATGTATGTTCTACGACTCAGATTACTTTTGGAACAACTATTTTTATAAATAAAGATCGAATTGGACATGGAAATGATGAATTGGGTAAAAATCTTATAAAAGCTTTTATTTCAACCATAAAAGATTTGTCCGTACAACCCAGGACATTATGTTTTATGAATAGCGGAGTAAAACTTACGATTAATGGAGCAGAAACTGTTCCTCATCTTAAAAATTTAGAAGAAAAAGGCATCGAAATTCTTGTATGTGGTACATGCCTGAGCTTTTACAATATTAAGGATAAATTGGCAGTTGGTAAAATATCAAATATGTATGATATTTCTGAGGCAATGTTGAAATCCTCCAAAGTTATCACAATATAATGAGGAAAAAAATCATTTATTTTGATAATGCAGCCACATCAGGAATTAAGCCTCCTTCTGTAATTAAAGCTATATGTGATTGTTTAAAAAAAAATAATGCCAATCCAGGAAGATCAGGTCATATTCTTTCTGTTAAAGCCGCTGAAATAATCTATAATTGTCGTGAAAAAATAGGTGAATTATTTAAATTTGATAATACCGAAAATATAATTCTTACGAAGAACGCGACTGAATCACTTAATATTGTCATTAATGGTTTATTAAATAAAGGAGACGAAGTTATTACAACTTCAATGGAACATAATTCTGTATTGAGACCTCTAACTTATTTAAAGAAAAAAAAGAATATAAAAATAAAAATGGTCAGGGCAGACCTTAATGGTTTTATAAATCCAGCAGATATTTTAACTTCAATAACAGATAAAACAAAACTCATAGTCATCACTGCTGCATCAAATGTTACAGGTACTAAGATGGATATAGAAAAAGTAAGAGAAATCGCCCATTCTAATGGCGTAAAGATTCTTGTAGATGCTGCACAGGGAGCAGGTACAATAAAAATTAACTTAAAAGAATCCCCATTTGATTTTCTTGCTATTACAGGGCATAAACACCTTTTCGGTCCTCAGGGAACAGGCGCTTTGATTATTAAAGATAGTGAAGAAATCGAACCTTTAATGTTCGGCGGCACAGGCAGTCAATCAGAAAAAATTATTCATCCTGATTTTCTACCCGACAAATTTGAGTCTGGCACGCTTAATACGCCTGGGTTTGCAGGATTATCTGCAGGAATTGATTTTATAATTAAAAAAGGCATTGATAATGTAATCAATTATGAAAGACAATTAATTAAATACTTAACTGAAAAATTAATGGAAATCCACGAAATTAAAGTATATGCTCCTTTTGTTAATAGAGTTGCAACTTTATCTTTTAATATAAATGGTGCACAACCATCAGATATAGCAGATTATCTGGACAAGAAACACAGTATCTGTGTACGTTCAGGTCTTCATTGTGCACCTGAAGCTCATAGAACCATAAATACTTTTCCATATGGAACTGTAAGGTTTTCATTGTCTTACTTCAACACTCAAAAGGAAATAGATATTTCTATTAATGCTTTAAAATCGTTCATCATGAAGAATAAGAATTAATTAATTAAATGCCTCGTATCTCCCACTCTTTTTGTAATTTTAATGGAATCAAAATATTCGAGAAAATGTATTGCGCACTTCCTATTTGTAGGAAAAATATCTTTGAATTCTTTAACTGTAATGAAATGTTTTTCTCTGAAAAAGTTTCTAAGATTTTCAAGACCTTTTTGATAAGAATCTGTTTTAACATAAATAGAATTGCTAATTTTTATTACAAGACCTTCCTTTTCCATTAATTTCAATAAATTTAGTATATACTTTTGTTCAATATTAAGAATCTTGCTCATTTCCTCAGTATTTGGGGGCTCAGTACCTGTTTTATCAAGTATTCTGAGTATTAATTCTTTATTGTTTTCGTCGCTCTTATTCAATAAAGGCTTAAAATTTGAAAGTCTGACAATATCTTTTTCAATGTTAATATTATTTATAGATGATAAAAGATTGTTGAATATTTTAACATCAACTTTTAAATAATTCCTAAGTTCTTCTTTGGGAATTCCAGGTTTTATCGGATTATTTTTATGGTATTCCTTTAATTTTTTTGTGATCAAGTCTTGAAATATTTTAACTGCTTCTGAATGAAATATAATATCATCATACTGGTAAACTAATTTCTTAGACCTCAATTCATTCACAGATAAAAGTATATCGGGTATATCTGCATTTATCCATCCCTCTAATGAAGATAATTTTATACCGGTAATTGATGCTCTTTTTATTCTTAAGGCGATTTTTTCGGTTAAAGTGCCATTATCAAGAAAAGTTAATTCATTAATGCTTCTTCGATGACTAATTTTATATGATGAAGGGTCAAGTATTTCACCGCCACCTATTGTATCAACAGGTGAGACTCTTCTTATTATGAATCTATCGCCTGACATCGCAATTACTGGTTCATTAAGTCTAAATTGACAGTAACATGTCTCTCCGGGTTTTAATTCGTTCCTTCCATACAATATAATTCTTGCAGTTTTTTCTGAAGTCCCTATATGAAAATGCACAATATCTCTGCTTTTCAGATTTTTTACGTGAGACAGCAGTGTTACCTTCGCATCAATCTGATATGCTGGAGTAAATTTATCAATACTAACAACAGTATCTCCCCTTTTTAACAAATCCCTGTCAACCCCCTGAAGATTTATTGCTACTCTCTGTCCGGCATAAGCTTCGATAACTCCTTGACCGTGGCAATGCAACCCTCTAATTTTAGTTCTTATTTTACATGGAAGAATATCAACTTCTTCTCCGGGACTTACTTTTCCGGAAAAGACAGTTCCAGTTACTACTGTGCCAAAACCTTTGAGAGTGAAAACTCTATCGATAGGCAATCTAAAAATTCCTTTTTTTGACTTTGGACTAACCTTTAAAGATTCTTGCTTGATTTTTTCCTTTAATAAGTCAATATTCTCCATTGTAACTGTAGAAACATTAATTATTTCTGAATTTTCAAGAAAGGAATTTTTTAGAAATTTTCTTACATCATCTCTTACAAGTTCAAGCCATTCTTTATCTACGAGATCGCATTTGGTAATAACAACAATCCCTGATTTTATTTTTAAAAGATTACATATATTTAAATGTTCAACACTCTGGGGCATTACACCTTCATCAGCAGCTATGACAAAAAGGACAATATCTATACCGCCAGCACCTGCAAGCATATTTCGTACAAGACGTTCATGTCCTGGTACATCAACTATTCCAACAGTTAAACCATCAGGATACTTTAGGTATGCAAACCCAAGATCTATAGTTATTCCGCGTTCCTTTTCCTCTTTTAGTCTATCGGGATCAATACCTGTTAATGCTTTGACCAGGGCGCTTTTTCCATGATCAATATGTCCTGCGGTTCCTAAAATTATATGATGCATTTTTTTATGGAAATAAGAAGACGAAAAATGTATTCTATGGAGAGGGGTAGTGGGAATCGAACCCACCATAGCTTCTTGTCCAGAGCATCCACTGGTTTTGCAGACCAGGCGGGGCCCAGCCCCGATACCCCTCATCTTTATTGTATTATTGATTATTATTATAAGTAAAATAGCTTTTTTCTATTGTATATTCTTTTAATATAGATTGTTTTTTAATTTTCTGAGACTAATATCTGATCAGTTTATTATTTTTCTTTATTGCTCTTCTGTATTAAAGAATTCAGATTTATACAATTGACTAAGCAAAGATATTTTTGTTAACGTATTAAATCAATCTAACTCAGGAGATTTTATGACAGATAAAAATGTTAGTACGCATAAAAATAGCAATAAGAAAAAAATAAATTTATCCCCCAGACAACAGAAGATCCAGGAAATTAAGAAAAAACTTTTATCTCAACGAAAAGAATTACTTCTTGGAGCCTTAGAGGCATTAAATGAACTTCCCGGACAAACTATTTTTCCTGATCTCGGCGATCAGGCAACTGCGGAAATTGATCGTAATTTCATGCTCAGACTTAAAGGCAGAGAGCAAAAACTTTTGAAGAAAATTGATGAAGCCATAGACAGGATTGAACAAGGAACTTTTGGAATTTGTGATAGATGTGGACAGGAAATAAATATTAAAAGACTTGAAGCAAGACCTGTTACAACTATGTGTATAGAATGCAAAACTCTTCAGGAGGAAGAAGAAAAGCTAATGGAGACATAGCCTATTTTGTCATATAATTAAATTCCTCTCCCATTTTAGTACTTTAATTTTTTGATTTAATCTCTTCTTTTTCTTGGTTCATCATCTGCTTTTATGGCTTAAAAGTTGATAAAATCTATCTTATATTTAGAATGATGTTTATTGACAAATTTATAAATCTATGATAATTAAATTGAGTTAATAACTGATTAGTAATGTCAGAAGTTTCAAAAAAAGTTGAGAGAAAATGAAACCATAACTGGCATAGAGTATTTCTCTGTGTTCTCTGTGGTTGAATTTTGACAATATAAATTTATTAAAAAGGAGGAGAAGATGACACCCGATGATCTTAAGTATCACAAGGAACATACCTGGGTAAAAGTTTCTGGTAGAAAAGTTACAATTGGAATAACCGATTATGCACAGGATGCATTAGGCGACATTGTTTATATTGATCTTCCTGAAATAGATACTGACGTTGAAGCTAATACAGAAATAGGAGAAATTGAATCAACAAAAGCAACATCTTCACTTATCTCACCTGTAAGCGGAAAAGTCATCGAGGTTAATGAAGAACTTTCTGATACCCCTGAAATTATCAATGAAGATCCTTATGGTAAAGCATGGATAGCTGTTATCGAAATTAATGATGAATCTGAACTTGATGATTTAATGGATGCATCAGAATATACAAAATATATTGAAGAAGAAATTAAATGAGACTAACAATTCTTGGCGCAGGTCCTGGTGGTTATGTAGCTGCCATAAGAGCTGCCCGGTCAGGATTGAAGGTTACAGTCGTTGAAAAAGATGAGCCTGGAGGAACGTGTCTTAATAGGGGATGTATTCCTACAAAGTCTATAATTGCATCTATAGAACTTTTAAAGAAAATCAGACTATCACATAATTTTGGTATAGATGTTCCAGCAGAGGTTAAGCCAGATTTAAATAAGATTATCGCTCGCAAAAATAAAATTGTTCAAACACAGGTTAATGGAATAATCAATCTTTTTAAATTTCATGGCATAGAAATTAAAAAAGGAAAAGGTTATTTGTTATCCCCAAGAAGTATTTTGGTTACTGATAATGGTTCAAAACAGGAAGTAATAGAATCAGATGTAATTATTATTGCAACAGGCTCAAGACCATATCAAATACCATCAATTCCCTTTGACAATAAATTAATCATTTCAAGTGACGATGCATTGAATATTACTGATATACCAAAAAATATCGTAATTTTAGGTGCTGGAGTAATTGGATGTGAATTTGCATTTATTTTCAAATTATTGGGATCTGACGTTACATTAGTTGAATTACTTCCGAGACCTTTATCAACAGAAGATATAGACATAACAAATATTCTTGAACGTGAATTAAAAAAATTAGGCATAAAGCTTTTTGCGAGCACAAAGGTGGAAAAAGTTATTACTGAGAATAGTTCTATTAAAGTTTATCTTAGCAACGGCAAGGAGCTTATTACAGATAAAATACTTGTTACCGCAGGAAGGTCTTTTAATACTGAAAATATTGGAATAGAAAATGCTGGTATAATTAAAGGCAATCGCGGAGAGATTCTGGTAAATAATAGATTTCAGACAAATACGAGTAATATTTATGCTGTTGGCGATGTTATAGGTAAAATGATGCTCGCACATGTTGCTGCCCGAGAAGGTATAACTGCTGTAGAAAATATAATTGGCAATAATACAACAATTGACTATAATTCTATCCCTTCCGCAATTTTCACTCTTCCGGAAATAGCGTCTGTAGGCTTAAGGGAATTTCAGGCAAATGAACAGGGAATAAAGATAAACACAGGACATTTTCAGTTCAGAATGCTTGCAAGGTCACATACTATTGGTGAAATAGACGGACTCGTAAAGGTAATCTCAGACGCTAATACAGATAAATTATTAGGCGTACATATTATCGGTCCTCATGCCTCTGATATTATTCATGAAGCAGTTTTAGCTATCAGAAAAGGATTAAAAACTAAAGATATTAGCGAAACAATTCATGCGCATCCAACATTTTCTGAGGCAATTTTGGAAGCGTCTGATGATGTTTATGGTAAAGCAATTCATATTATCAAGAAATGATGGATAATCAACAAAACTGGATATCTGAATCAAAGAAAGAACATCGTGAGCTTTATTCAGAATTGGATGTGCTTCTGAGATCAGTAGATAGATTTTTTAATATAGAAAATATCAATGTTTCGCAGAATGATTTACCTGCAAAAAATTTTTTTAATGAAATAAATTCATTACGTGATGTTATCTATAGAATACTCGCTATTTTTGAGGTAATTATTCCTGAAAGCAAAAAAAATGCTTACTGGTTTCAAAAATATGCTGAATCAAAACTTTTCAGTGATTATACAAGGGATATTTTCAAAGAAAAGCTTTATAATCAGGACTCTCCCGAAAAAAGTATATTTTTACTATATGACCTGTTCATAAATTTAAAAGGTATAATTACTGAACTTCTTAAATCAGGAGAAATTCAATATACCAGTTATGTAAATATAGGTCAGATTATAAGTAAAGAAATAAGGGGCAATAAACTTTTAAATCCATTTCTTGTAGAGATTAATCCAGATTTTGACTCTATAAGTAATCCTTTAATCAAAGAGATAGTCAAAAAAATAACAGAAAGCGAAGTCAGGAAAATTATATCATTGATATATATTTATCTCTTCAGATTTTTAAGATTTCTCAAACACATTGATATTTCATCAAAAAATACCATTTCTTTAAATTCATCATTATTAATATTAATTATGCTTAATTCTGAACTAAGTCTATTTCGCACATTTCTGAGAAGAAGTATCCCTAAAATCAATAATAATGATCTTAAGTCATTATTGAATCTTTTGTCTTATCAGTTTTCAATGGAAACAAAAAGGGTATTCTCACAGGAATTAAAAGATATTTTCAATGCCTATAACCCTGAAGTTTTGAGGGGAAAAATTGAGAACAGCAAAGGTATTCTAAACAATTTAGTGGAACAAAGTATCTTACAGATTACTCAATATTTTAATAAAGATACTCAAGGGAAAGACATTTTCCCGAACTTTGTTGATAAATTATCCCAATCTATCAGACTCAGAGAAGATATATTTACCCTTCATAGGTTTATAACTTTACTTGAAGAACAGGCTGCTGTACCTGAAGTTGGCAGAGATGTTTTTAAGGCAATGCAAAACTTTATAAAAGATTTCCAGCATTCAACCTCTGCTCTGTTACGTTATGATGACTATAATGAATTTAACAATTTCTTTAATGAAATATTAAGTCTTCACTGGTTAGAACAGGATCGGATTTTAAAGATTGCAAAAAGTTTTAAGATATACCTTGAAACAACATTAAGAAATATTGCCAATCGTTCCGAATTAAAAGATATATCAGTAGATATAGATAAAGTTGAAGCAAATTTAAAAAAATATATATAATTTGTTTTATAGAATTGTATATTTATTTAATCGGTTATATAATAAAAATCATGACAGGTAATAATGGATTAAGGCATCAAGTAGACATGGAAATAAGAATTCGTCGTATTATTTTTTATACACTTATTTTTCTTAGTTTCATATATATAATTTCATCATTAGTTTTCGGGGACATGGGACTTATCAAATATATAGAACTTTATAAGAAAAAAAATCATCTTGAAGCAAGTATTAAAGAAATAAATCAGGAAAATCAACTTCTTAAAGAACAGATCAAATTATTAAAAGAAGACCCGTTTTTTAAAGAAAAATATGCAAGAGAAGAATTTGGTTTAGCAAAACCTGACGAATACATTTTCCAGTATGACAGGTAATCCTCTATTTATTTGCATATTATGGCACATGCATCAGCCTTTCTATAAAGACCCTTTCAATAATTATTATCGTTTGCCATGGGTAAGGCTTCACGGATGCAAAGATTATCTTGATATGCTTGAGATTCTTCTTGAGTTTCCAGATATAAAACAGGTTTTTAATTTTACCCCTTCCCTGCTCGAACAACTTATTGACTATACTGAAAATCATGCGAAAGACCAATATCTTGAGATAACTTTGAAGAAAGCCGATGAACTCACAATAGAGGAAAAAGTATTTATTCTTGAAAATTTTTTTCTTGCAAACTGGGATAATATGATCAAGCCCTTCCCCAGATATTTTGATTTGCTTAAGAAAAGGGGATTTCATGTTATAAAAAAGGACCTCCCTCGTATTTCCAATTATTTTACAAAAGATGATTATCTTGATCTTCAGGTTCTCTTCAATTTATGCTGGATAGACCCTTTGTTTAGAAATAAGGATTCCTTCTTAAAAGAATTATCAGAAAAAGGAAGAGGATATTCAGAGGAAGAAAAATCTTTGCTCATAGAAAAACAATTTTCCATAATCAGGAACATAATTCCAGGTTATAGTTCTGCAGTGAAAAAAGAACAGATAGAGATTTCAGTATCTCCTTTTTACCACCCTATCCTGCCTTTATTATGCGATACAGATTCTGCTAAAATTGCTCTTCCTGATATAAAATTACCAAGAAAAAGATTTTCGCACCCTGAGGATGCTATAAATCAGGTTAAGACTGGCGTGGAATATTTCGAAAAAATATTTGGCTACAGACCTATTGGTATGTGGCCATCTGAAGGTTCTGTAAGCGAAGAAGTATTGAAAATCATTTCAAATGAAGGAATCCGATGGATAGCAACTGATGAAGACATACTTGCGATTTCTCTCGGCAGACAAATAAGAGATTCTTTACGTAATGTTACAGATCCTGAATTGCTTTATAAACCATATCAATTTAATAATGTTTCGATAATATTTCGCGATCATATTATCTCTGATTTAATAGGTTTTATTTACTCTAAATGGGATTCTAAACATGCTGCTGATGATCTTATAAACAAATTACTTCATATAAGAAACTCTTTACCAGGAAATAAACCTTATCTTGTATCTATAATACTCGATGGTGAAAATGCTTGGGAATATTATAAAAACGACGGACATGATTTTTTGAGATATTTTTATTCTGCTCTTTCATCCGAGAAACGTCTTAAGACAATAACCCCGTCAGAATATATCAAGAATTTCGACGCCGGAGAGCCTTTGAAAAAGCTTCATGCAGGTTCATGGATATACGCAAATTATGCTGTTTGGATCGGGCATGAAGAAGATAATACAGCATGGGATTATCTTACAGAAGCAAGAGAGGAGCTTGAATTATTTCAGAAAATGAACCCTGATAAAGATCTATCGAAAGCATGGAAAGCTATTTATATAGCAGAAGGAAGCGATTGGAACTGGTGGTATGGTGATGAACATACCACCGAAACACAAAAAGATTTTGATGAACTTTTCAGATTTAATCTTATGAAAGTATATCAAGAGATTGGCAAAGAAATTCCATCACATCTTTATATCCCTGTTCTCAGAGAAGACAGGAGCATTCTACCATCTATAACAATAAGAGGGTTTATTGAACCAAAAATAGATGGAATTGTTACAAGTTATTATGAGTGGTATCAGGCTGCAAAACTCGATATTAAAAAAGCCGGGGGAAGTATGCACAAATCAGAAAGCATGCTTTCAACTATGTATTACGGCTTTAACAAAGATAAATTGTTTATAAGATTAGATCCATCTTTTCCTTTTGATGAGATGCCAGATGATACAAGAATAACCATTTATATACTCGGTAAAACCAATATAAAATCAGTTATTCCTTTAAAAAAAGATTTAATGGGTGAAATTTTTTCTAAAAAAGGTGATGATTGGTTAAAGATTAAGGATATAAAAGATTATTCAATTAAAGATATTTTTGAATTTTCTATTTCTTTTGAAGATCTTAATTCAAAGATAGGCGATGAACTTCGCTTATTCGTATTGTTGAGCAGAAACAGTGAAGAGCTTGAAAGATGTCCGTGGAGAGGTTATATATCTATAACAGTACCTTCCCCGGATTTTGAAGCAATGATGTGGTATTAAACTCTATGAAAGCATTAATACAGAGAGTAAAACAGGCTCACGTAGATATCGAAGGTAAAACCATCGCAAAGATCTCTGAAGGAATTCTTCTTTTCCTTGGAATTGAAAAAGGTGACACTGATTCTGACATTGAATATCTTGTTAAAAAGGTATCATCATTGAGAATATTTGAAGATGAAAACAGAAAAATGAATCTTTCACTTAAGGATGTCAACGGAGAAATTCTTGTTGTATCTCAGTTTACATTATCAGCTGACTGCAGGAAAGGGAACAGACCATCTTTTGATAAAGCTGAATTACCAGAAAAAGCAAAAGAAATGTATCTCAAATTTATTAAAAAACTCAATGAAAATGAATTGAGGGTTCAGACAGGTGAGTTTGCTGCTTTTATGCAAATTCATTCAATTAATAACGGTCCTGTTACAATTTTTCTGAATTCTTCAAGATGAAAACAATCAATCTTAAGGAACACATTAAACTTATAATAAATGCAAAACATTGGGATCCTTTTATGGTTCTCGGTATGCATCCTTTCGAAGAAAATGGAAAAAAAATGATTGTTGTTAGAGCATTCCTCTCTGAAGCAGCGAAAGCATCAGTTGTAGATACAAATACCAAAAAGATTTATGAAATGACCCTTATTCATAAAGCAGGTTTTTTCGAAGTTGTATTTGGTGATAGAAAAAATATTTTCAAGTATATGCTTAGAGTTACAACAAAAGAAGAAAAAGAACTGGAATTTTATGACCCATATTGTTTCCTGCCTGTACTTGGTGATTTTGATTTGTATTTAATCGGAGAGGGCACACATCTGAATTCTTATGAAAAATTAGGTGCTCATATAATTAAACATAATGGCATTGAAGGCACACATTTTGCGGTATGGGCTCCTAATGCAAAACGTGTCAGTATAATAGGTGATTTTAATAACTGGGACAGCAGAAGACATCAAATGAGAGTTCTCGGTTCTTCAGGAATATGGGAGATTTTCATTCCAGGATTAGGGGAAGGTGAAATTTATAAATTCGAGATACTCGCGAAAAATGGGAAGGATGTATTTGTAAAATCAGACCCTTATGCATTTTATTCTGAACTTAGACCAAAAAGCGCATCAATTGTCTGGAATATCAATAAATATCAATGGAATGATAGTGAATGGATAAATAAACGTAAAGAAATAAATCTTCTTGAATCGCCTGTTTCTATATATGAAGTTCATCTCGGATCATGGATGAGGGTTCCGGAAGATGGTAACAGATACCTTACCTATAGAGAATATTCTGAAAAACTTGTTAATTATGTCAAGGATATGGGATATACGCATATTGAACTTCTGCCTGTTACAGAACATCCTTTCGATGGTTCATGGGGTTATCAAACAATAGGATATTATGCTGTTACAAGCAGATTTGGTACACCTGAGGATTTCATGTATTTTGTTGATATATGTCATCAAAATAATATAGGAGTAATACTTGATTGGGCTCCTGGACATTTTCCCACTGATGGGCATGGGCTCGGTTTTTTTGATGGCACATGTCTTTATGAACATGAGGATCCGAGGCTTGGCTATCATCCTGATTGGGGAACAAAAATATTTAATTATGGAAGAAAAGAAGTAAAAAACTTTCTTATTTCAAATGCGTTATTCTGGTTAGAAAAATATCATATAGACGGTTTGAGGGTTGATGCTGTTGCATCGATGCTTTATCTTGATTATTCACGTAAAGAAGGGGAATGGATCCCTAATAAATTTGGTGGCAGAGAGAACCTCGATGCCATAGATTTTATTCAGGATTTTAATAAAATAACACATGGTAAATTCCCTGGAATATTAACTATAGCTGAAGAATCAACTGCGTGGCCTGGGGTATCAAAACCTGTTTATCTTGGCGGGCTTGGTTTCAGTATGAAATGGAATATGGGATGGATGCATGACATGCTTGAATACTTTTCCAGAGATCCTGTTTATAGAAAATACCATCATAATAATCTTACATTTAGTCTGCTTTATGCATTTTCCGAAAACTTTGTGCTTGTTTTATCCCATGATGAAGTTGTTCATGGAAAATGTTCTATGCTGAATAAGATGCCCGGAGATATGTGGCAAAAATTCGCAAATCTTAGGGCACTTTATGGATTTATGTTTACTCATCCTGGTAAAAAATTGATGTTTATGGGTAATGAAATAGGACAATGGGATGAATGGAATCACGATAAAAGTCTTGACTGGCATTTGCTTAATTATACTCCTCATAAGTGTTTGCAAAAGTACTTAATGGATTTAAACATTATTTATAAATCAGAGCCTTCCCTATTTGAATTAGATTACAGTTATAAAGGATTTGAGTGGATTGATTTTAGAGATGCTGATAGCAGCATTATCTCTTTTATAAGAAAAGCCAGAAATTCTGAAGATCATCTTGTAATAGTATGCAATTTCACACCTGTACCGAGAAAAAATTACCGTTTTGGAGTTCCATCAATGTGTTTTTATAAAGAGATATTAAATAGTGATTCCCGGATTTATTGGGGGAGCAATATGGGAAATTCAGGCGGTGTATTTTCAGAAAATATCCCATGGCATAAACAGCCGTTCTCGATAAATATTACATTGCCTCCATTATCTGTAATTATATTTAAACCCATGAAATGATAGACTTATAACATCTGAATTGCTTTGTCTAATTTAAGACTTTTCTTAGAACTTCATCAAGTTCATAAAAAGCATTAAAGCAACCATCCGGTTTATAGCCATTATATTCTTTATTCTCACTCCTGAATAGTATAAACTTCATCCCTGCTCTTTTTGCTGCCGTAAGATCTTTATAAGGATTATCTCCTATATAAACTGAATCTTCTGGTAAAACACCAAGTTTTTCCATAGCAAGCTGGAAAAGTCTTGTATCTGGCTTCTTATAACCATATCTTGATGATAGCAGTCTGAGTTTAAAGAACTGATCGAGTCCTAAAATAGCTATTTCGGGTTCTGCAAAAACCCACTGAGCATCAGAAATAATAGCTGTGGAATATTTAGTATTCAAACTTGCAAGTGTATCATACAAACCTTCGAATGCACCAAATTGTCTTATTGTCAAAGCTCTAAAAAGCATTGTTATATCAATAATAATACCTCTTGTATATTTCTTTTTACCGTATCTGTTCATAATATCAAAGAAGACTTTATAAACATCTACTTCAGGATAAGTTTCTTTACTTAAAGATAGATATTCTTGAACACCATCAAAGAATGATTTCTTCAATTCATCCGGCGGAATATTCACATAGTGATAAGAAAGATAACGCGAAAGCATTTCATAAACCCAGGGATCATTTTCATCTGTTCTGATGTTAATTAATGTACCGTAAAGATCAAAAAATAAAGCTTTTTTCATAAAAGTTTTAAACCCCATTTCAGACATTGTTCTGCCTCATAAACAAGGCGTTTTCTATATTCCCAGTGCAAATAATTGTTTCTTGCTATTCTTAATTCAGTCATTGCCATATAAAAAGGATTGCGTTGTGTAATTTCTTTAAATGCTTTCTTAGAATCATGAAAATGTTTTGCATAATTAATTAAAAAATGCCTGATAAATGGTTCTGATAAGTAAGGATTTCCTGTTCTCCATAAAAATGCATGTTTTATTTCTCCACAGACCATTCCTATATCGTAAGCAGGGTCAGAGTCTTTCATCCGTTCAAGATCTATTGCAATAACATAACCAGCTTCAGAAAAGATAAAATTTGTCGGTGTAGCATCTCCGTGAACAAGGGAATTTTTCGTATAAGAAAATTGTTCTTTGTTTAACCACTTATCCATTAACCTGAGCAAATATTTTCTTTGATTGTCTGATATTACTGTTTGTTTCAGGAGTTTGCTGGTAATTTTCTGGAAATATTGATTGATTGGTTCAATCTTAAAAATCTTATCAGACCTTGTTCTATCATGGAAAACATATAGAAAATCTGCCAGTCTTTCAAGCTTATCTTTTAATTGATTTGACTTCCCCTCAAATATAGCTTTTTTGAGATAATAATCAAGATTTTTTCCGGTTATAAATTCTTCTGTCAGCGCAAGCCCTATTCTTTCATCTTTGCTTATGGGTTTAACAACATAATTAGGGAAAACATCAAAACCATAGCTTCTGATTTTATTCAGGTTATCATATTCTCCTTTTATTCTAAGTACCCTATCAATTTTTACGTCATTTAATTTAAAAAATTTACCCACTATAGAGATGTTAGTATTTTCTTCAGTATATTTATAAACATTACTTGAGGACATTCTATCAACACGAAAAATTGGATATTTTGTATTATCACATACATGAGAAAACAGAATTTCATATAAAGGGTCAGAATATTCGAGCCTTCCAAGATAAGTTGTATTCATAAAATCAAACCCTTTCTTCATACTTGGTTATAAAAACGCTATAACCTTCGTTAGCAAGAATTTTACCTAATTTCTTAACTTCATTAATTTCAATAAACTTTCCCAATCTTACTCTAAAATAGTTTTCGCCATTAATACTTGTCTGCTGCAAATATACCTCTTTATATTTTAATTCAAGCGCAGTCTTAAGCCTTACAGCATTTGATTTATCTTTGAAAGAACCAATCTGTAAAGTAAATGGCCCTGATGAAGAAAGATATCTTACTTCTTTTATATAAGATTCATCCCTTCCTAAATACTCTATTATTACATTTGATGTGCCTGCAGGGATTAATCCTATTTCTTTTGCCGCAGCATAGGATAAATCTATATCCCGTCCTGATACAAAAGGGCCACGATCATTTACAATACAACTAATGCTTTTATTATTCATAACATTCGTAACTTTCAATTTTGTTCCAAAAGGATATTCTCTATGGGCGCACGTATTGGCATACATATTGAAAATCTCGCCTGAAGATGTTGGTTTTCCGTGAAATTCAGAGCCATACCACGAAGCAACAGCATAAGAAGATCTGTAATGTGAAGCACATGAAACTAAGAGAATATTCAAAGAAATAAGTGCAAGAACTTTTATATATTTCATAAATGTATCTTAGCACTAATTTAAAACATTTTATATAACTAAGCAGAAATACTTAACTCTATCTATAGTATGTATCTGCTCAGATCCTCGTCTTTCACAATTTCACTTAATTTTTCTTTCACGTAGGCTCTGTCTATCGTGAGCTTACCGTTTTTTCTTTCCGGTGCTTCAAAAGAAATATCCTCAAGAAGCTTCTCAAGAACAGTATGTAATCTTCTTGCCCCGATATTTTCAGTCTTCTCGTTTACATACGCAGCTATATCAGCAATCTCTTCAATTGATTCCTGAGAGAATCCAAGTTCAACATTTTCAGTCTGTAGAAGTGCTGTGTATTGTTTAATTAAGGCATTGTGAGGTTCTGTTAGAATTCTTATAAATTCATTTTTCCCGAGATGTTCAAGTTCAACTCTTATCGGAAAACGTCCCTGTAATTCAGGTATTAAATCAGAAGGCTTTGACATATGAAAAGCACCTGCAGCAATAAAAAGTATATGATCTGTTTTTACAGGTCCGTGTTTGGTTGCCACTGTTGTGCCTTCAACAATAGGCAGTAAGTCTCTCTGAACACCCTCTCTCGATACATCCGGGCCATGCGAATGACCTTTACTTGCGATCTTATCAATTTCATCAATAAATATAATTCCTGACTGTTCAGCACGTGTTATAGCTTCACGGGTTATCTTTTCCATATCAATCAACTTGTTGGCTTCTTCCTGAACCAGAATACCAATAGCTTCAGGAATCCTTACCTTTTTTCTTTTTGCTTTTTCCGGTAGAAAATTTCCGAGCATTTCTTTTAAATTAATTTCAAGCTCCTCAAGCCCAACATTTGATACCACACCAAAAGGAATCATCTTTTCTTTAACTTCTATATCAACATATCTATTGTCGAGTTTGCCTTCTCTAAGTTGTAAGCGAAGCCTTTCTCTTGTATCCTTATATTTTTCTCTTTCTTCATCTTCATTCACTGCACCTCTTGTGGTACGGGGTGGAGGCAGAAGAAGATCCAGAAGCCTTTCTTCTGCAAGAGATTTTGCTTTTTCCTGAACTTTTTCTATATGTTCTGATTTAACCATGCTAATAGAAATCTCTGTAAGATCTCTTACCATGGATTCAACATCACGTCCAACATATCCGACTTCTGTAAACTTAGATGCCTCAACTTTGACAAATGGCGCATTTGCAAGTCTTGAAAGTCTTCTTGCAATTTCTGTTTTACCGACTCCGGTTGGGCCAATCATAATTATATTTTTGGGTAATACCTCATCTTTAAGTTCAGGAGAAAGTTTTTGTCTTCTCCATCGATTTCTCATTGCTATAGCAACTGCCTTTTTGGCTTTATTTTGTCCGATTATATATTTATCAAGCTCTTCAACAATTTTTCTCGGTGTCAAATTCTCCATTTATCACTCCTGTATAAATTTAATTTACAATTCTTCTATGACATTATTTTTATTTGTGTAGATGCAAATATCAGCAGCTATTTTCATGGCTTTTTCAACAATATCTTTTGCTGACATGTCTGTATTTTCATATAATGCTCGTGCCGCTGCCTGTGCATAAGGACCTCCTGAACCTATTGCGGCGATGCCGTCTTCAGGTTCAATAACATCGCCAGTCCCCGAAAGAATGAAAGTATGTTCAAGGTCAGCTACGAGTAAAAGGGCTTCAAGTCTCCTTAAAATTTTATCCGTTCTCCAGTCTTTTGCAAGTTCTACAGCAGCTCTTTTAAGGTTGCCTCTGTAAGATTCAAGTTTTCCTTCGAATTTCTCGAATAATGTAATTGCATCTGCTGTCGCTCCTGCGAATCCTGTTAAAACTTTATCACCAAATATTTTACGTATCTTTACAGCATTATGTTTAAGTACAGTATTGCCTAAGGTAACCTGTCCATCACCTCCGATTGCAACTTTATTATTTCGCCTTACACATAAAATAGTTGTGCTTTTTATCATTTTTAGCTCCTTGAAAACATGGTGTTTGGACAACAATAATTAAATATTATTACTCATTAAAACAGATTCTATTTATTTCTGGCAAGTGGATGAGCTTTATCATAAACATCGACAAGATGTTTAATGTCAAGATGAGTATATTTCTGGGTTGTTGATAAAGATTTATGCCCGAGAAGTTCCTGTATTACCCTTAAATCAGCACCTCCTTGAAGCATATGACTCGCAAATGAATGCCTTAAAGTATGTGGGCCTATATTGCCTTTGATCTGTATTGCTTTTGAATATTTAACGACAATTCTTCTAACTCCTCTATCGGTAAGTCTCGTTCCAAGTCTGTTTAGAAACAAAGCTTTTTCTTTCTTTTTTGCAAGCAATCTCTCTACAAGATATGTTTTTATTGCATCTATTGCTTTTGAACCAATCGGCAAAATACGCTCTTTTCTTCCTTTTCCATGAACCATTATAAGTCCTTCTTTAATATTAAGGTCTTCTATATTAAGCCCTGCCAGTTCGCTTACTCTTAATCCGCTCGAATATAAAAGTTCGAGAATTGCTTTGTCTCTGGCAGGAATAAAACCAATGCCTTTGGGTTTTTCCATAAGTGAGAATGCATCATCTACAGAAAGAAATTTTGGAAGATGACGTTCAGACTTAGGGCTTGATACGAATTTAGCCGGATTTGTTTTAACGTAACCCTCCCTATAAAGAAATTTGAAAAAAGTTCTTATACTTGAAATCTGTCTGCTTACAGAAGTTTTAGTAAGACCTTTTTTTATCTGTGAGGCTATAAAACCTCTTATATCCATTAAATCTGCCTTTTTAGGGTCTATTTTTATGTGGTTTAAAAAATCTTCTATATCTTTACGATAAGCTCTTATAGTATGATTTGAAAATCCTCTCTCGGTTTCAAGAAACCTGATAAATTGCTCAACCAGTTTATTCATAGTTAATATATTTTACACTATTTTTTGTGTTGTTTGTTGTTAACGAAGTAAGAAATCTTCAACCTAAATAATTCAGACATTGCTCATACTTCAGCCTAAAGCCTTCAGCCTTTTTTAATTTTTGCAAAATCTGCATTATTCCGATTGCATTCTTTGTTTTAAGATGTAATTATCTGCAGTATTTCTTTATATCTTTGGACAGTTTTCTGTACTATTTCTTCAGGCAGAACAGGACCCGGATAAGTTTTATTCCAGTCAAGTGTAAGAAGGTAATCCCGAACAATCTGTTTATCATAGCTATCCTGACTTTTTCCTGGAGAATAGTCTTTTAAAGACCAGAAGCGTGATGAATCAGGAGTGAGAAGTTCGTCTATTAAAATAAGAGCGTCATTATATAAACCAAATTCAAATTTTGTATCAGCAATTATTATGCCTTTTTTTTCGGCAATATCCCTTGCTTTTTTATATATAGCAAGACTAACATTTTTTAATTTCTCAGCAATCTCTTTCCCAACGATATTTTCTGTCTGCTCAAAGGTTATATTAATATCATGTCCTTCGTCTTCTTTAGTGCTTGGTGTATATATCGGCTCTTCAAGCTTTGAAGATTCAAGAATCCCTTCAGGAAGTTTAATACCACAAACTGTTTTATCTTTTTGATATGATTTCCAGCCGCTTCCTGAAAGGTATCCTCTTACAACACATTCAACTGCAAGGGGTTTTGCTTTTTTTACGAGCATGCTTCTTCCTTCAAGTACATCGGAATATTTATGGAGATTTTTTGGGTAATCTTTTACATCGGTTGCAATGATATGATTGGGAATTAAATCTTTCATCTGATTAAACCAGTAAATAGATATTTGAGTTAATACTTTCCCTTTATCAGGAATACCATTCGGAAGAACAACATCAAAAGCCGAGATCCTGTCGGTTGCCACAATTAAAAGATTTTCTCCAATATCATAAATATCCCTGACCTTTCCTCTTTTTAAAAAAGGTATTTCTTTTATTTCTGTTTTTAAGACTATTTCAGACATAATTTATTCCTCTCTTTTTATTATTTTAAGAAAGTTTAATTTTAAGTTGATAATAAATCTGGAGTGTAATTTTAACACATTTTAATCGTATAATATAAACCATAACTTAAGTCTATAAATACTTTTTGATTAAATTGAATCAAATAATTATCTGGAAATATTTATTCTACAAAGTTATGATTATAAATATATAATATATAACTATAAACTAATAAGGAGGGTTTTATGGTCAGGATTGCAGTTGCAGGGGCAGCAGGAAGAATGGGGAGCAGAATTACTGCTCTTTCAAAAGAATATGAAGATTTAATATTATCTGGTGCTTTTGAGAGAAAAGGACATAAAGATATTGGTAAAGATATTGGCATAATAACAGGAATTGGTGAAACAGGAATAAAACTCACAGACAATCTTGATGAAATTATCAAAAATATAGATGTAATTATCTCATTCACTACTGTTGAAGCTTCTCTTGAGCATCTTAAAACTGCTTCGAAAAATGGTAAAGCGATTGTGATCGGAACCACGGGCTTTGATAAAAATGCTCTGAAAGAAGTAAGCAAACATACTAAAAAAGTACCCTGTGTAATGGCTTCTAATATGAGTATGGGAGTTAATCTACTCCTAAAAATTCTGCAGGATATAGCAAGAGTTCTTGGTGATGGATATGATATAGAAATAATTGAAGCTCATCATAAAATGAAGAAAGATGCTCCAAGTGGAACAGCATTGAAGATGGCACAGGTTATAGCTTCAGCGCTCAATAGAAATCTTGATAAAGTTGCTGTCTATGCAAGACATGGAATTATTGGTGAAAGAAAACCAAAAGAAATAGGCATTCAGACTATTCGAGGAGGAGACATTGTTGGTGAACATACTGTAATGTTCTGCGGAATGGGGGAACGTATTGAGGTTGTGCATAAAGTTTCAAGCCGAGATACTTTTGCAAGAGGTGCACTGAGAGCAGCACAATGGATACATGGTAAATCCGCAGGACTTTATGATATGCAGGATGTCTTAGGATTGAAAGATATTAAATAATACCAGATTAACAAAAAAGCAGGGTAGAAAATTCCACCCTGCTTTTTAAATTACCACTATCTCTTTAGATTAACAAGTTCCTGCATAAGTTCATCTGTTGTTGTGATAATTCTTGAATTAGCCTGAAACCCTCTTTGAGCGGAAATCATTTTCACAAATTGCTCGGCAAGATCAACATTACTCAATTCAAGTGTATTCGATAATACTCTTCCAAGCCCTGATGTGCTTGCTGCTCCTACAATAGGTTGTCCTGAATCATAGGATTCAGCAAATAAATTTCTACCGAGCTTGGTGAGCATATCAGGCGCTATGAATTTTGCCAGGGCAATCTGTCCAATTGCCCTGGTCTGACCGTTTGTGAAGATGCCTGTAATGACACCATCTGCTGAGATCTGCATATTCTTCAGACTACCCGCGGTATAACCATTCTGGTTTAAACTCAGCACGGCAAAATCAGTTGCAAACTGTGTTGTACCATCGAGCCCTGTTCCCGGAGGTGTTTCTCCAGTACCAGTTCCGTAATTAAATAAAATAGCCTGAGGTGATGTCACAGATGTCCCAAAGTTAAAGTTGATCCCCGTTCCAGCATTATCATTTACCAACGCTCCATTTACATCGAAAGTGAGTGCTTGAGTTCCTGCTTCTACAAGTAAATTAGGATTTGAAGGATCAGCATGTACATAATGAACAGTCCATGAATTTGCAGCAGTTTTTTCAAAATAAAGTGTTACCTGATGTGCGCCACCCTGTGAATCGTAAACTGTAATTGTAGATGAAAAATTATAATTCACTGGATCATCATTGACTGAATCACCATTGCCATCAAGTGTAAAAGCAACCGCCTGAATTTCAGAGGTTGAATCAAGGTTTAACGCAATATCAGCTGTTGATGTAACTTTAGCAACACTCTGGACATTAGCTATATTTAGACTACCAACAGCTCCTGTTATATTGCCAGATTCATCAGCAAGATAACCCTGAAGCACAAGACCATCAGGATTTGTAATATAACCTTCTTTACTAATGGAAAATTGACCTGCTCTTGTATAGTAACTTGCATTCCCATCGTTTACTATAAACATTCCATCACCATCAACTGCAAGATCAAGTACACTTTCAGTAGTTTCAAATGAACCCTGTGTGAATAGCGGCGATACACCGCTTACAAGCACACCCCTTCCAACCTGAGATGAACCAGCAATACCTGTGAGAGTCTGGCTTAAAACATCCCCGAAAGCAACCCTGCTTGCTTTATAGCCAATAGTATTCATATTGGCTATATTATCACTGATAACAGATAGACTTGTTCCACTTGCACTCAACCCACTTATTGCTGTATAAAGTGATGTAATCATTTTTATACTCCTTTCTTTTTAACTTATTTCTTTTATATCGCTAAGTCTTATTTTTGTTTTTCCGTCTATAATCAAGAAAGTCAAATTATTCTCAAATGTAATTCCCGTAACTGTACCGCCTCCTTCATGTTCTCCTCCATACTTTACATTTCTCCCTATAAATGACGCTGTAAGAGTATTATGGAGTGAGTTCTGGAAGATTAAGAGATCATTCATCTGCGTACTGATGTTGGTTAATTGTTCCAGAGACGAGAATTGTGCAAGTTGTGATGCAAATTCTGTATTATCCATGGGATTCAAAGGATTCTGATATTGCATCTGTTTAACAAATAGCTTTAAAAAATCATCTTTTCCGAGTAAATTATGCGTGGCTGAAACACTCATAAATAACCTCCAGCTTAAACAAAAATGTTAATAATATATCTGCCTGACGAAATGACAGGCAGATCAGTTTTTTCATTCGCATTATCTACAGACATTTGTGCATTATAATATTCTGAAGTTTCCCCTTTTTTCTCTTTTAGATTTATTGAAAAACTTCCGATATTTATACCATCATCTAAAAGCACTTTAACAATATCATTTATGTTTTTATTAATAATATCCCTTCCTGCCATCTCAAATGCATCAACTTTTGCATGGACCACACCGTTATCAAGACTTAAATGGATATGAAGTTTGCCCATTCCTTCAGGCTTTAATGATATTTCAATAAAATTATTTTCTTTCTTTGTAATCACAAATGAATCTTTTATAATATTTGGAATCTCAGTCACATCGGGTTTTTTCTCAATTAACTTTGTTTTATCTGAATCAATAATTTTATTGTTCAAATTATTTAAATTATTTTCATATATACTTCTCGTATTTATTTCTTTATTTATTTGATTATCAAAGTCAGTTAACTCACATTTTATTTCATCAATATCGTAAAGATTTAATATTTTATCCAATGGTTTTTTAGTAACATCTGTCCTAAATTTAAATAACGTGTCATTTTTAAAAGTAATATCACCTTCAAAGGTATCGGTTTCTCTGGCATCCGGATTAATTAAGATATTATTGTTTTTCGACTTATTGCCATGATTATCTGATATTATTATTTGCTTTGATTCATGGTTATATGTGATTTGACTTTTATTAAATGACATTGTTGAAGATAGTTCTGTATCTTTGATATTTTTATCGTATTTAAAATTATTTATTAAAATATTTATAATTGAGGGTTTCTCTAATTTTTTATAATCATAAGTATTTTCATTAGGTGTTTTCAATAAATTTGCAATTTCTGCGGGCAATTGAATCTTTAAGTCATTATCTAAAATTAATTCTGCTAACTTATTATTTTCTATTGAATTCGTTTCTTGAGAGAGAACTGATAGTTTTCTTCTTGAATCTATATTTTCATTTAATATTTTAGGGTTAAAATCATTATAATCTATTTCAGAAATAATCTTTGACTCTGGTATTCTTTCGAATTCTTTTTGAACTTTTATCAAAAAATTCTTTGCTTCTTTAAAATTACAATTATCAATGCCTTCATTCCCTCTATTTGGGTTATACAAATATTTATTGTCAGAAAAATAAATAAACAAATCGGATATTATATCAACAATATCTTTAGAATTATCTTCATTATTAAATTCTTTTTCTATGCCTGTTTTATCTTTATTAAGTTCTTCCACTATAACTGCTTTATCTTCATTAAGTCCTTCCACTATAACTGCTTTATCTTCACTAAGTCCTTCCACTATAACTGCTTTATCTTCACTAAGTTCTTGATAACAAATTTTATGAACGGGTTTTAATAAATCTGATAAATCTGATATATCTGCAATTATACTATTAAGGCAAAAACTGAAAGCACTTTTATTTGTATCCCCAGTTTCAATAATATTCTTAAAAATATCTATTGGCTGTATTTTTTGCAATTCAATTTGTATGGGAATTGTAAAATCCATGCCAGTATATAATCAATTAGCATACCATTCTGATGAAATAGTATTAATTTTTATAAAATATTTTTAGGTATTATAATTTGCTATAATTTACAATAATTTATATTAATTATGTTAAACTTATACTTTAACTTTAAGGCAATATGTAGAAAATAATTTTCTTTATAGATTTCTAATTATTTAAAAAAGAAGGAAATATTTTCAGTTGGCAGGAATTTTTTTCTCTAATCTTCTGATATTATTTGTTATTGATACAACTTTTTGTGGTTCCATTGAAGCCATTATTGCTGCTGCTTTTTTTGGTTTCATTCTGCGAATTATTTCGGTAGCAGTATCATCGTCAATAATATTCAATTTTGCTGCAGCATCTTCTGAAGGCATACCCTCATAAACTTTAACAATATAATCAAGTTTTTCAGTCTGTATTTTCTCAAGCCTCTTTAACTTAGAGTCTATTTCAGCAAGAATTTTAGAGTATTTTTCTATTTTTTCTTCAATATCTTTTTTGATAGAATCAAGCTTTTTCTCTTCTTTTGCTAAAAAATCCTCTTTAGCTTTGAGTTCCTTTTGTTTAGTTTCTATATATTTAACCATATCATCCTGAGCAAATAATAAAGTGTTTAAAATTGTTAGGAAAAGACTTAATGCAAAAATACAGATTAAAATTAAACACTTGCTATCAGATATTTCTTTGTTAAATATTTTTAACATTATTTCCTCAAACTTTTTGAGATAAAATCATAATCAATTTCTTTTTGTTCTTTTTGCAATAAATTTCTATTTTCTTCTTTCAAAATTTTATCTCTCAGTTTCTCAACAACACGTCTTTCTTTGTAAACTTCGAACATTTCTGCTTTCTTAATTTCAAGCTCCGCAGCAATTCTAAAAACAATATTTTTTTGTTCTTCAATCTTACGATTGAGATATGTAAGATAGTCATAATATATTGTTATTTCTGAAACATTCATTGGTTCTCTATTGCGGAAAGAATTGAGCTTTGAATCTGTTTTTTTAAACATTCTTTCAAGATTTTCGAGTTTTTCTTTTTCCATATTTAAAACACTATAAGTATGTTTTAATTCGGATTCAATCTGATCCTGTTTAAACTCCTTAAGTTCAATGACTTTTGTCAAAGTTTTTTTCTTTGTCATCTTTGTTCATCCCTTTCATCAAATAACATATATAGTCCTTGCAGGGCGTCTGCCATATCTCTTTTTTCATTAATGCCTTGACGCAAATATTTCTTTATTCTATCTATCATTTTAATTGAATAATCAACCTTAGGATTTGTTCCCTCCTTATACGCTCCGAGATTAATCATATCCTCAAACCTCTTGTAAGTTGCCATGGTTTCCATAAACTTTGATGCAAATTCCCTATGCCTCTCATCAGTTATATCAGGCATTAATCTACTTATACTTCTCATAATATCTATTGATGGATAATGATTTTCCATTGCTAATTCCCTTGAAAGTACAATATGACCATCCAGAACAGCCTTTGCAGAATCTGCTACCGGATCTGCATGATCATCACCTTCGACAAGTACAGTATATATTCCGGTAATACTTCCTGAACCTTCGGATGTTCCAACTCTTTCAAGTAGCTTGGGTAGTAAAGCAAAAACAGACGGGGTATAACCTTTTGCTGTAGGAGGTTCTCCAATAGCAAGTCCTATTTCACGTTGTGCCTGTGCAACTCTTGTCAATGAATCCATCAATAAAAGAACATCTTCACCTTTTTCTCTAAAATATTCTGCAATTGCAGTAGCTGCAATTGCAGCTCTTACCTTTGCAAGTGGAGACTGATCTGATGTGGAAACTACTACAACTGATTTTTCGAGTCCCTCATTCCCGAGGTCCTTTTCTATAAATTCCCTTACTTCCCTTCCTCTCTCTCCCACCAATGCAATTACATTTACAGACGCTTCTGTATATTTTGCGATCATTCCAAGAAGTACGCTTTTCCCAACTCCTGGACCCGAAAAGATACCGAGCCTCTGACCTTTACCGCATGTCAAAAGTCCATTAATCGCCCTTATACCGAGATCCAGAGGCTCATTTATTCTTCTTCTCTTTAATGGATTTGGAGTACCCGAAAATAGTGGATAATCAACACCTTTAATCGGACCTTTCCCGTCAAGAGGTTCGCAAATTCCGTTTATTACCCGACCTTTCAAGAAAGGTGACACCTTTACAGAAATTTTTCTTCCGAGTTGTTGAACTCTGCTCCCCGGTCTAATTCCTTCAGTTTCTCCTAATGCCATAAGCATAACTTTGTCATCTCTAAATCCGACTATATCGGCATTTAATAATGTTCTGTTATCAGCATATATTCTGCATGATTCTCCCACCGAAGCTTTTATTCCTGTAGCTTTAACAATTATTCCAGTAATTTCAGATACTCTTCCGTAAACTTTTATTGGCTCTGAATTTTTTAACGCTCTAATATATGGAGACAAATCAATTTCCATGAAGATTTTTTACCATTTCCTCAATAAGATTTTTAATTTGAATATCTATATCAGTAATAACCTCTTGAGATGAACTTATAACCACAACTCCGTGAGAAGAACACGAAGGGTCCACTTCAAAAGTAATATCCGGATGAATATTAATAAAATCCTCTCTGTATTTATTTAACATTTCATTTAGAGATGGATTTATTTTAATTGTTATCATTCCTGTTCTTTCAATTTTTGTAATAGCCTCTCTAATCATGTTAATAACAATTTCCCGGTCAATAGATAATTCTTTCATAATTATTTTTTTTGCAATTTCTACAGCAAGTTCAATAATCTGTGGCTCTGTTTCTTTTAGTATTTTGTTTTTTATAACTAAAAGTTCATTCAATAGATTGTCAATTCTTTCTATCAGAACCATTGCTTTTTTCTCACCCATTGCAAAACCTGCTTTTTCACCTGCCTCGAAACCCTT
The DNA here is from genome assembly GCA_013388435.1 of Nitrospirota bacterium. Taxonomy (GTDB): domain Bacteria; phylum Nitrospirota; class Thermodesulfovibrionia; order Thermodesulfovibrionales; family SM23-35; genus DYFC01. Next base: position 38,507 of record JACAFE010000024.1, read on the forward strand.
TTCATATGCTTCTCTTTCAATCTCTTCAGTATTTGTTCCGGAGGATTCAAAACATTCATGGATTTTTTCTTCATGTATCTTTAAAGCAGGCATGAAAAAAGGTACAATAGTCTGTTTATTCTTACAATTAAATTTAGGCAACAAGTTCTTCACTCCCTCTACTTGCTATTATTATTTTTCCTTCAACTTCAAGTCTTCTGGCAATTTTCACAATATTTTGCTGGGCTTTCTCAACATCGGAAAGCTTAACAGGTCCTCTTGTTTGCATTTCTTCTTTAAGTATTTCTACAGCCCTTTGAGACATATTTTTAAAGATTTTTTCTTTAAGTGCCTCTGATGCTGTTTTGAGAGCAAGGGAAAGTTCATCGGTGCTAATTTCTTTCAATATCATCTGGATTGCTCTGTCGTCTAATTTTACAAGATCATCGAATACAAACATTAGATTTCTGATAGATTCAGCAACCTCTGCTTTTTGCTCTTCTATCTTTGTGAGGACAACCTGCTCGGTTGATCTATCGACATTATTTAATATTTCTGCAACTTTTTTTGTGCCCCCAACTTTTTTCCCCCTTCCTCTTGCAACATCAAGCTGACCTTTTAAAATCTGACTTAAATCCTCTATAGCACTTTCTGGAATCATTTCGGTAGTAGCTATTCTAAAAGCAATATCTCCTTTAATTTCATCAGGTAATAGAGAAAGAACATCTGCTGCCTGTGTTGGTTCAAGAAGTGAAATTATTAGGGCAGCTGTTTGAGGGTGTTCCGTAACAAGAAAACTTGCAAGAGTTTTTGGCTCAACCCATTTAAGTGAATCAAGAGGCCCTTCTTTTGATGCAATTTCAAGTATTCTTGACGCACCTTCTTCACCAAGCCCTTTTGAAAGAACCTTCCTTGCATATTCTTCACCACCAAAAAACATATCTCCATCCGATATTATCCCCGATGCTTCTCTTAAAACTTCCTCTATTACATTCTTGCTGACACTTTTAAGTTTAGTCATATGCATAGTAAGTCTGCCGATTTCCTTAACATTCAGATTTTTAACAATTTCAGAAGCACCGTCTTCGCCTACAGTTAAAAGAAATATAGCAGCCTTTTCATAACCACTTAAAGACATTAGCTTTCCTTTATCCAGTTTTTAATGAGATTTGAAGCTTCTTTTGGATTCTTTTTAGCCCATTCAATCACATTTTCTCCTGCTGTTTTTTGTCCCAATTCCATTCTCTTTTCAATTTCTGACACTGTCTGTGGCAAAGGAATACTTACACCTGGCAAAGCTTTCTGGGGCATCGGGTTAATGGTTAAACTTTTCAACAGAGGTCTGATTACAAATAGAGCTAAAATAATCAACGCTATAATAGGAGCTAAATATTTTGAAACATTTATAATAATGGGTAATATTTCAGTCTTTGCCGGGGGTAGTTCTTCCTGAGGAACTGCTTCAAATTGCATATTGACAATTTTAACTTCATCTCCTCTTTCCTGATTGAAACCTATTGCTTTCTTGACCATTTCTTCAAGTTGTTTTAATTCTTCCTCACTGCGTGGAGTATATTTCTTTTCATTTGATCCCTGTTGAGCAGTATAAATTCCATCAACAAGTACTGCAGCGGTAACCCTCTTGATTTCTCCTGGATTATTAATGATATGACTGGTTATCTTACTAATTTCATAGTTTATAGTTTCATTTTTCTTTTCTGACTGACCATGATTGGAAGATGATTGTGTTGTTTGCTTATTGGGTAAATTTGAAGCAACACCTGGAACCCCTCCGACTGAACCTGTAGTTGATTTTTCAACATTTTTCTGTTCACTTCTTATAACCTGACTATCAGGGTCATATCTCTCTTCGGTTTTTTCTATTTTTGTAAAATCAAGTGTTGCACTTACTTTTGCCTTAACTTTTCCTTTTCCAACAACAGGGTCAAGAATACTTATAATGCTATTTTCCATATCTTTTTCATATGTTCTTTGATATTCAAGCTGATCTTTTGTAAGGGCAAATTCATTATCATTTTCTTGAGTAAGCATTTCTCCGCTCTGGTCAATAATGGAAACATCTTTTGAATTAAGTCCCTCAACACTGCTTGATACAAGGTGGACAATCCCCTGAATTTGACTATTCGCAAGCTTTCTTCCGGGTTTTATTTTAATAAGCACAGATGCTTTTGGTCTTTCATTTTCTTTTGTAAAAAGAGTTTTTTCAGGAACCGCAAGATGAACTCTGCATTGCTCAATTTCTGATAGTGACCTTATTGTTCTTGCTAATTCTCCCTGCAATGCTCTTCTGTAATTAAGTTTCTGAACAAAATCGGTCATGGTAAAATTGCTTTTATCAAAAAGTTCAAATCCTACGTTTCCTCCCTGGGGAAGTCCCTGACTCGCCATTTGAAGTCTTAATTCATAAACATGTTCAGCAGGAACCATTATACTCCCAGCAGATGTTTTGTACTGTACTTTCTGTTCTTTAAGTTTCTGGATTATTGCACCCGCATCTTCTTCTCCAAGATTCGAATAAAGAACCTGATAATTAGGTTTCTGCATCCATGAAAACAATAAGATTAAAGATGTTATTGTCAAAAGAAGAATAATAGTTAACGTTAATTTTTTCTTAAGAGGCATTAATTTTATATTTTCGGTTATTTGTTCGAAACTCATTTATTAAACCTGCATTCTCATTATTTCTTCATAGGCATTCAGAAGTTTATTTCTAACTTCGACCATCAGATTAAATGTCATATCTGCTTTCTCCATCGAAATTATTGCCTGAGTAATATCTCCATCGGTTGTCAATTCTCTGACAGCATTTTCTGCGTCATTTTGTATTTGAGAAAGCTTTCCCATAGCTTCCTGTACTATCCCTTCGAAACCCTTTTCAGGCTCTATTGATGGTTTTAATGTTCTATTTATGTTATTTAAGGTTTGAGAAACTCCTATTTTTATATCAGACATTATTGCCTCCAGATACTAATTTTTCTGCTAAATAATAAAGAAGGCATTGACCCTGCTATTTTCTGGTTCGATTTTTCTTTCTTAATTTTTATTTCATTAATTCTATTTAAAGTTTCTTGAACAAAATCAGCTTTCTTAGGTTTTATTTTTATATTTCCTGTTTTAAACTTTATCATTATATCAGACATTATTGCCTCCCTATTTCAAGGGTTTTCATAAACATTGTTTTCGATATATTAAAAACAGAAACAGACGCTTCATAAGCTCTCAATGCCATCATCATATTAACCATTTCTTCAATCACATTTACATTAGGCATTGTAACAAACCCCTCTTTATCTGCGTCAGGATGTCCCGGATCAAAAACTGTTTTCATCGGTGAGTTATCTGTAGCTATATCAACTATTCTGACGCCTTCAAGAGGTGCGGGATTTTGTTCCATCAATACTGATGAAAAAACAACATCTTTTCTTCTGTAAGGCCCTCCTTCCTCTGTCCTTGTTGAATGCACATTAGCCATATTCGAGGCAATCACGTTCATTCTTTTTTTCTGCGCATCAAGAGCTGAAGCACTTATCTTTAAAACAGCAAAAGTATCCATTTCACCTCCTTAAAGCGCTTTTATACATTTTTATTTTGGATTGAAGCAGCGAGATACCTGCCTGAAACAACATCGCATTTTCAGTCATTTTTGCAACTTCCATATCTATTTCAACATTGTTCTTATCTTCCCAATTATCAGCTTCTTTTATAATTACTTCGTTAGTTGAATTATTACCGGCATTATTCATATGTTTGTCAGATGTAGTAGTTAATAATAATTCATTATCAAGCGCAAGCTTAAAATTAATATCCTTTGCTTTGTAATTAGGGGTATCAGCATTTGCGATATTTGATGCAAGTATCCCGTGTCTAATATTTGTATATCTTATTAATTGTTCGAGTGACCTAAAACTGTCCATTTATTGACCTTTCATTGGTTTGATAACAATAAACATGCCAAATAACAGAACTCCTTTTCCAATCATTTCCAATATGATATTTATTTATTTTCTCCTGATTAACATGATTTTCGGCCACCGAGATGTCTTTATTATTTCGTTTGATATAATTCAAAATACAATAACTTATGTTCATGGATGTTCCTGTATTTTGTATTCATTTAATTTGTTTCTGATAGTTCTTACACTAACACCAAGTTTTTTTGCTGCCTTTGTTTTATTGCCGCCGGCTTCCTTAAGTGTCTGAATTATAAGCTCTTTTTCCATTTCCTTTATGCTCCCTGCCTGTACCTGCATCTTTTCATAGTCATCAAACATAAAATGTTCGCACTTTATAGTTTCACCATCGCACAAGAAGACAGCTCTTTGAATTGTGTTTTCTAACTCTCTTACATTTCCATTCCATTGCTTTCTCTTAATAAGGTCGAGTGCATCCTCTGAAAATCCGTTTATTTTCTTTCCTGCAAGACCTGAATATTTCTTCATAAAATGCATTGAAAGAAAAACAATATCATCAGGTCTTTCTCTTAAAGGAGGAACCTTCAAAGGAAAAACACTGAGCCTGTAAAAAAGATCTTCCCTGAATCTTGATTCAGCGCATTCTTTTTTGAGATCTCTATTTGTTGTTGCGATAACCCTGACATCTATATTTATAGGTTCTCTACCACCTATTCTGTCAACTTCCTTCTCTTGAAGGACTCTTAATAATTTAGCCTGAAGTGTCATTGACATCTCCCCTATCTCATCGAGCAAAATAGTTCCACCATTAGCTAACTCAAATTTCCCTTTTTTCCTGTCGATAGCACCCGTAAAAGCTCCTTTTTCATAACCGAAAAGTTCTGATTCAAGGAGATTATCAGGAATTGCCGCACAATTTACAGCTATAAAAGGTTTTTCCGACCTCTTGCTGAATTTATGTATATACCTTGCAAGAAGTTCTTTTCCTGTTCCGCTCTCACCATGAATTAAGACTGTAATATCACTTGCAGCAAGATTACCAGCAAGAGTAATAATTTTCTTCATTTCAGGATCAACAGTTAATATTTCTTTTTCAATGTATGTTCTTTTAATAACAGAATCGATCATTTCTTTTAATGAATCAAATGAAAAAGGTTTTTGTAGATAATCAGCAGCTCCTTCTTTCATTGATTGCACCGCATTATCTACAGTTCCGAATCCTGTTATTACAAGCACAGGAAGATTTCCAATTTTGCTTCTAATTTCTTTCAAAAGTGAAAGACCGTCCATTTTGGGCATATTCATATCAGTAACTACCATTGAATAATTGGCATTCCTAAGTTTATCAAGCGCATTCAGACCATTTTCACATATGGTTGTATCGTAGCCCATCCTCTGTATTGCCTCGTTAAGAGCAATTCTCATTTGAGGGTCATCATCAACAATCAATACAGGCTTCATTTTTCCTCCTTTATAGGGAAACAAAGACTAAAAATACTTCCTTTGTTAATTTTGCTTTTTACTTTTATATATCCTGAATGAGCTTGCATTATTGTTGAAGCAATAGCAAGTCCAAGACCTGTACCTTTTTCTTTTGTACTGAAAAAAGGATTAAATATCTTTTCAAGTATATTTTCATCAATTCCATAGCCTGTATCCCCTATTTCAAGGCAATGCATATCATAATCTTTTGTAATTGATATTGAGAGAATTCCTCCTTCGTGCATCGCCTGTATAGCATTAACCATAATATTCACAATAGCCTGTTTTATAAGTTCAGCGTCACCAGTAATTATGCAGTCTTTTAATGATTGGTTTATTTTTATTTCCCTTGTTTCTATCAAAGGTAAAAACATCTTAATACAGTTTTCTGTTATACATTTTAAATTCAAAGGCTTCATAACAGGTTTACTCGGCCGGGCAAAGTAGAGCATGTTATTAAGTATGCTATTCAGATTATTTATCCCTGTTGCTATTCCATTTGCGAGTTCTCTTTTTGATATATCTTCAAGGTCATTTGCGAGCATGCTTGCATATAAAGAAATGCTGCACAACGGGTTTCTTATCTCATGCACAATTTTCGCAGACATCTCTCCCATTGCGATTAATCTCTGGTTTCTTTCCTGTTGTTGTTCAAGTTCCCGAAGGCGTGTAATATCCTTTATGAGTATAACACTGCCTTTTAAGTTATTATTTATGTGTCTAATGTCATATCTTGAGATGATTACTCTGTATTCTATGCCTCTTGATGTTATTAAAGTATCAGTATTATCCTGAATAATTTTCAGGTTTAAATCCTTAAATTTTCTGCCAATTGCTTGAATCAGTTTTATATCAAGAAATTCTTCAGCGGATTTATTCATCATAGTAATTCTGTCATCTGAATCCATAACAATAATTGCTTCCTCAAGACTACAAAGAATTGCATTAAGATACTCCCTGTTTTTTTCAGCCTCTTCAAGTGCTTTTTTGAGTTCCTTGTTTTTCTGTTCGAGTTCTGCTGTAAGATAAGTTACTTTCTCATTTAAAGTTTGATAGTAATTCTCAAGACTTTTTGATGCAATCGCAAAATTATGAAAAGCTTCACTTAATTTTTCGGTACTCACTTAAAATATCCTCTTCATTCTTTCCTGTATATCATTTTCTTTTAATACAACTTCTGCAGATTTGCTGTATATATCATTTTTTGATTTTCCGTTATTTATTTGATGAGAAAAATTATTTTCCTTAGAAAGCTTGGAAACCATATAATAAGTCCACCCAGCATCCTCTGATGTTAAATCTTTTCTTGTTTCAGGCTTCAAAGATGCAACTATCTGATAGAATTTCAGGGCATCATTTTCCCTGCCCATTCTATATAGGGTGTCAGCAAGTTTTATATAAACTTTTAAAGGAGCTCCTATTTTCTTTAAAGCATCCTCACAAAAATCAACGGATTTTTTCATATCTTTGGAGGATTCCAGTAATTCGGCAAAGAATACTATATCATTCGGAGTCAATTCTTTTATGGAAAGCAAAGCATTCATGGCTTTCTGATAATCTTTTTTCTCTCTCAATATCTTTGCTCTAACTCTTAATATTTCATCAGAGTTTCCTTTTACATATTTGATATTTTCAGAAGCTTTTCTAACATCGCCTATATCAGCATAAAAATCTGCCAATAAAAAATAACACTTCGCTCTAACATCCATAGTTCCATTTTCTACAAGCCAAGTGCACAATTCCAGAAAAGGTTTTCCTGAAGAACGCAGATTTTCGGCAATCTGCACAAGTGTTTTTGACCTTTTTGGCTCAAGAATCAGGCGTCCGAACGTATTCCATAATTTCAAAAATTCTTCTATGTTTCCATTCATAGATTCAAGAATAATTGATTCAAATTCATCTTTAGCTTCATCAGGAGGCGATTTTTTTGTGCTAATTTCTTTTAGATAATTAATTGCTTCTTTAAAATTACCCTCATTTTTATATATTTTTGCGAGTTTCAGAATAGCTAAATCATATTCTTTGATATAATAATAATTTTTTTGAACATCCAGAAGTATTTTTTTCGCTTCATCATTTCTACCCATTTTTAAAAATGCATCGGATAGATTTATAAGGGCTCTAACCCTTGTTTTTCTGTCAGTTGATTCGACTGATAGTCTGAAATACTTAACAGCATCATCATATTTGGATTCATTCATCGAAATAAGTCCAAGTCCGATGTATGCTTTTGGTCTTACAAAATTATCCTGAATCGTGTTGTAATATACCTTTGCATCCGATAATTTTCCTGACATTCTTAAGTTTTCAGCAAGATTGTATAAAGTTTCTGGAGATTTCATGATGAACTCTTTATTGGAAATAACAGACATATAAAGTTTTTGGGCATCTTCAACTCTTCCCATTGACTGATATATATTGGCTTTACCAAGAATTGCTCTTGGGTTTATCCCACCTTCTTCATAATTAAGCAGTGCTTCTAAATAAAGTCCCTGCATAAACAGCGTGTCGGCAAGACCAAGACGAGCTTCTTCCTTGTTATTTGATTTAGAATGATACCTCAAGAACTGACGATATGTACTTGCTGCTTCTGGGTAATAACCATTTCTATAATAAGTATTCGCTCTTTCAAGAAGAATTCTTTCTTTTTCATTTTCATCCTGAGCATAAAGATATGAAAGCCTCAAATGAGCAATGGCCTCGTGTATTCTTCTTTGTTTTTCATAAGCCTTATAATATACATAGTGATATTTTGACAATTCCTTTTCATCTGCTTTATATTTTGATAGAACTTTTATTGCTACATCAGGTTTATTGTCAGTTATTAATTTTTCTGCGTTTTTTATGGATAAAGAAGCATCCGAAGTTTCAGCTTTTGAAATATTCAAAGGAAAAAATAACAAAACAATACATATATATATTTGTAACATGCCAATATATTTGCAATAATTATGCCTGCTGATAAGTTATTGAATTAATTAGATATTTATTCAGGAATGTCAATAATATGACTATTTATGGAATTCTATATTTTTCTTTTTAAGTTTTTCCAGAAGGGTTGTTCTATTCAGTCCGAGTAATTCTGCAGCTTTGTTCTTCACACCATGAGTTTTCTCAAGTGCTTTAATAATGAGATTTTTTTCCATATTATCAATTATGGAATTTAGATTAATTCCTGATTCGGGAATTTCCAGTTCTTTAAGAGAAACATCCGATGTTTTAGGTTTATAAGTTTCCTTAACAGAAATCTCGCATGTTATTTCATGAAACTTCTCTGGCAAATCAGATAATTTTACTGTGTTATCTGTTACAAGTATTGTCAATCTTTCAATTAAATTCTCAAGCTCACGCACATTACCAGGCCATTTATATTTAATGAAGCAATCCATTACTTCAGGAGAAAATTTAAGATTTTCACGCTTTCTTTTCCTGCAAAATTTATTTGTAAAATGGTCAATAAGCAAAGGTATATCATCAATTCTGTCTTTAAGAGCTGGAATATGTAATGGTATCACGTTTAAACGATAAAAAAGATCCTCGCGGAATTTACCTTCTTTTGTGGCCTTCTCAAGATCGCGATTTGTTGCTGCTATAATTCTAACATCGACTTTTATGGTTTTAATTCCACCCACTCTTTCGAATTCTCGTTCCTGCAAAACTCTAAGAAGTTTTACCTGAAGTGAAGGATCAAGTTCACCAATTTCATCAAGAAACAAAGTCCCTTCATTTGCAAGTTCAAATCTTCCGGCACGTGTCATAACAGCACCGGTAAACGCACCTTTTTCATGACCAAAAAGCTCAGATTCGAGGAGGTCTCTTGGAATTGCTGCACAATTTAAAGGCACAAATGGTTTCTGTGAACGTGAACTGTTAAAATGAATAGTTTTAGCTATAAGTTCTTTACCTGTACCGCTTTTTCCTGTGATAAGAACAGTGCTGTCGGTATCAGCAACTTTTTCAATCATTTCATAAACTTTTTGCATTTGTGGTGAGTCGCCTATTAAACCTTCGAAATTATATTTTCTTTTCAAATGCTTTTTAAGGAGTATGTTTTCTTTTTTAAGTCTTGATATGCTGATTGCACGGTCTATAATAATCAAAAGTTCATCTAGCACAAATGGCTTTGTAACATAATCAAATGCTCCTATTTTCATTGCTTCTACAGCAGTCTGAACAGTTCCAAAGGCTGTTATAATAATCGCCGGGGTTGTAATGTTCATTTCAGATACTTTTTTAAGTAAATCTAACCCTCCCATCCCAGGCATCACTAAATCAACCAGAAAAACATCGAACTTTTCAGATTGTAGAAGTTCAAGCCCTTCATGGCCATTTGTTGCTGTAGTAACCAGATAACCATTTTCTTTTAAAAAATCAGCGAGAGAATCTCTTACTGACTCATCATCGTCAATTATCAATATGTGATTCATACAGAAACTTTAAAATAATTTTTATCTTATGTCAATACTTTGACTCAAGAAAAATTTTCCTCAAACGGAAAACATTACCTAATTTGTATCATTTTTATTAACCCAAAAAATGCAATTGAAATAATACATATATTGTGAAAACATTTATTTTTAATCCCCTTGAACCCCATTTATTAATGGATTAAGGTGATTGTTTATTAGCAATAACTCAATTTATGAAACAAAATCAAAGGTCTCTTTTTAATGAGGCTGAAGTCTAAATTAAACATATAACCTTAATTGTCTATATATCCTTTCATATCAATTTAACGAGTTGTTCAATAAATAATATCTGGCACATCAATTGCAATTATAATTTTAAATTATTTATTCCGGAGGTTTAAAATGAATTTTCTATTCTCAACAATTGCTGTTGCTGGTGCGCTGTTTCTTTTGATGTTAACATTTAAAAATATTGGCATAAATATGCTTTTGAATACAAATGCACTTATATTAATTCTGGGCGGGTCATTAATATCTCTTTTTATTGCCTTCCCGGCAAATCGTTTAAAGGATACGGTAGTTGATATATTTGAATCATTTAAAAATAAAAGAGACAAAAATGAACTAATAAAAGACATCGTTGATATTGCAAAAATATATCGCAGCGCGAATATGAGAAAGCTTGAAGAAAAAACAATAAATATCAATGACAGGTTTTTGAGACTCGGAATAACTTTACTATTAAATCATTCTAAAAGCAATGAAATAAGGGATATTCTTGAAAGAGAAGCATCTCTCAGGATTGCTCAATACAATCTAAGCCAGAATATAATAAGAACAGTCGCAAGACTTGCCCCGTCTCTTGGCTTGGCAGGAACTGTCATCAGTCTTGTCAGTATGTTTAATAATTTTCAATCTGTTGATTCCATCGCTCCAATGATGTCTGTTGCTCTTATGTCAACTTTCTATGGTGTGATAATATCAAATGTTTTTGCATTACCTCTAAGCGCAAAAATGAAAGAAAAGGCAATACTTTCTGAAATTCTTATGTCAATCACTATTGAAGGAATTATAGCTGTTTACAATATGGAACATCCATTAAAAATAGAAGACCGGCTTTCTGGACATTCGGAAACAGTGAAAGTTTATCATTCCGAAGTAAAAATCCCTTTAACAAATTCAATATAAATTTACAAATAAATCGTGCTTAAAAAACAAAGAATAAGTCTTGAAAATACTTCTGAATCAGAAAGTACATGGCTTATAACATTAAGCGATGTACTTACACTTCTCTTGATCTTTTTTATGATGTTTGCATTCCTGACAAAAAACATGAAATCATCTATTGTGAGGGATGTTAATGCAGATGAACAAATTCAAAAAAAGGAAAATACAGAATTAAACTCTTTCGAAAAATTAGAGGAAATAAAAACGCAGATGGACAACGCATTGCGTGACCTGAATATGGAAGATTATATTGATATACAAAAAAATGGCAATGAACTAATAATATCCATAAAAGAAAAAATATCATTTGAATCTGGAAATGCAACTTTACTTCCCGAATCAGAACCTGTTCTTGACAAAATAGCTGTTATCTTAAAAACAAGTCCCGAACTGGACGCTGAAATAAATGGACATACTGATAATATTCCCATAAATACATCAACTTATCCTTCCAACTGGGAATTGTCTATGGCACGTGCAATAAGTGTTTTAAAATATTTTATTAATAAACATTCAATCGAACCCTCAAGGCTTTCTATAAAAGGGAATGCGGATCAAAGACCTCTCGTTAAAAATGATACACCTGAACACAGAATGCAAAACAGAAGAGTTGAAATTAAAATTAGTGAAAAAAATAATAATTATTTTAGGCAGACATAATTTTTTACATTCCCGAGCATTAATATAAAATTTTTAAGAATATTATAGTCATAATTTTCAGATTCTTTTTCTATAATTTTAAGCGCTTCAAACGGAGTTAATGCTTTTCTATAAGGTCTCTGTGTTGTAAGCGCATCATAACAGTCAACAATAGCTGTTATTCTTCCAGTAAGTGAAATTTTATCACCATTCAAGCCTCTGGGATAACCCTTACCTGACAGTTTTTCGTGATGCTGACTTACCGGAATAAAAGCTTCCTCTGGAATATTTCTATGGCAATTCAAGATATCCTCGCCTTTATTAACATGTGTTTGCATTATCATATATTCTTCATCAGAAAGTCGCTCTCTTTTATTCAATATTTCAGAAGGGATCAAACTTTTTCCTATATCATGTAAAATCGCTCCAAAACCGAGTGTATCTATTTCATGTTTTTTCAGTCCCATTGCTATCCCGAGACCTATTGCCAATACAGAAACATTAACCGAGTGGGTATAAGTATAATAATCATGGTTTTTAATATTTAGCAGATCATATAAAGTTTCATTATTATTAATAATGTAATTTATTATTTTATTAACTGAATCAAAGGTTTTTGTAAGAATTTCACCGCTTCTCGGGTTGTCGAATAATTCCCTAACAACAATTTTTGATGCTTCCTTTACAATACGGGCTTTAATTGAATCATCACTTTGAATATTTGAAACAGAATCAAGATATTCCTGGTAATAGATTAAGTCATTTTTATTTATTAAAATTTCTCCGGTATTAATCAATGCTTCTTCCTGAATTTTATAAGGCTCTGTTTTTGAAGCTTTAACCAAAATTTTTATTCTCGTTTTCTCAAATAAATAAAGATTAAAATAAATTTCCGTTCCCGGAATAAATACTGAACTGTTAATTTGATGAAACTGAACTTTGAAATAACGGTAATCTTTTTCTGAAACAAGATTAATTTTATTTAAATTTGAGTCGTTAAGATAGCCATTCCTTAAATAATCTTCATATGTTTCTAAATCCTTTGATAGTATAAAAATATCCCTTATACCTCTTTTTTTTAAATAATCTCCTGCATTTTCCGGGAATATCGTACCTTTATTATAAAGATATTTAATGATATTCAAATCCTTCACATAAATATCAAATGGCAAAACTACTCCTGATTTAAGTTTATCAAGATCAATTTGTATATAATCATCTTTAAATTTAATTATTTTATAATTTGTTTTGCTCATTTCAATACTCAGAATATACTGGTTCATTTCTATTTTCGGATTTTTTCAGGAATCTATTTAATTTTTATATAGAAAGTAAAAATTAAATATTCATAATAAAGATATTCATTTGGCTGGCAGTATTTCAGTTAAAACTTTTTTAGTAAAAAATTTAGAATGTCATCAAGGTTATCCAAAAGTATATATCCATTTTCATAATGGCTCTTATTCCATGGGAATAAAAGTCCTGCTCCCTGCACTTGTTTTTCTCTTGCTTTTTCAAGTACTTTTGGTGAATCATCAACAACAAAACAGCAATCATAATCAAAAAGTACTGTTTTGTCATAAGAAAGATGTAATTCGTCGAAATGAAGTCCGTGCATCTTTAACCATCTTTCAGTAGGTATTCTGGTATTTTCAGAACGATGGCTTGCAATAGTTATATGAAAGCCTTGTTTCTTTAGGGTATCGAGGAATCTTTTGGATTCAGGATATGGCAAATGTCTTTTATTATCCTGATTAAGATGAATTTTATTGATTGCATTCATAAACTCATCAATAGAACAATAATTTTGCCAGAAATCCCAATCAATCCAGTGTTCAGGAGTCGGAATTAAGCCATTGATTATTTTTAATTCCTCATAAAGAATATCGCAAAAGTGCCATAATGTATTATCAATATCAACTATTGCTCTTAATTTTTTCTCTTTTTTCAATATTTTTAACTCTTTATTAGTTTAGATAAAATATGCTAAAGTTCAAAATAAGATAATTTCAATAATTTTTGCAAGTTTAAAAATTATAACAAAAAACTTTTTTCTTTATAATATATAGATACAAAAACTTATCTACATCATTCAGATTAACGAAATGTTATAATTAATTTTACAGATCTTGCGGGCGTAACTCAGTGGTAGAGTGTCAGCTTCCCAAGCTGAAGGTCGCGGGTTCGAATCCCGTCGCCCGCTCCAGAATTGCTTATGTAAAAAGGATAGCTTTTATTTTATCGGAATATCAATATTCATTCTGAAATAATAAATATTTAAATCAGATGTTATGAAACTTCTAATAATATCCTCAGGTAAAATTAATCGCAATATAAAGATTTTTGTCATCATTATAAACCCAACCCCATTGAATTTTGAATAGTTATACAAATACTTGACTTTAAATGTCAATAGCGATAACATACTTTCTAAAAATATAAAAATATTTAACTGTTTTCACTATAATCTTCATTTCTTATGAA
>JACAFE010000038.1 GCA_013388435.1 Nitrospirota bacterium
AGTTTATTTTGTTTCATAAATTGAGTTATTTCTATAAAATAATCGGTAACGTTAAGCGGAAACATGATATAGACTAACGACTTAGTTGCTAAACAAAACAGGCATCGTAACCATAAAAGCTTATTTTATACTTCAGCCTTCAGCCTGAAGCCTTCAGCTTATGATAGTTTATTTTGTTTCATAAATTGAGTTATTGCCAGTAAACAAGTCCCTGAATTCCTTAACAAAGTTTATAGCGTTATTGCGTTTATCAAAAAAAGGGGGAGAAAGAGGTTGATATAGGGGAATAAATTTTTTCGCAACATATGCATTTTTTAAATTGCATTATTTTGGTTAATTGGTAATTTTTTTGAAAAATGAATTTCAATGAAATAATGGAAAATATTATATACTGTAAAATTAATAAAGGGCTCATTTATTTGAGCCCTTTATTAATAAATTTTGTTTATATCTATACTTTGAACAAGCTAACTACATTCTGCAGGTTTCCTGCTAATCTTGAAAGATCCGAAGAAGACTTTGATATCTGTTCCGAACTTACAGAAGTTTCTTTTGATACACTGGCAATGGTCTCTATATCACCGCTAATTTGTTCTGAAGTTGTTGACATTTCTTCTGTTGCAGTAGCAATTTGTTGAACCATTGACTGAAGCTCGCTTACGCTTTTAACAATCTGACGCAGTGCATCTCCTGCCTGAGACGCAAATTCCACTCCTGTTTCCACCTTTTTTGTACCAGCATTCATGGATTCAACAGTCTTTTCCATTTCCTTCTGTATTCCTAATATCATTCCTCCTATTTCTGATGTAGCTTTAGCGGTTCTCTCTGCAAGTTTTCTAACTTCATCTGCAACTACCGCAAAACCCCTGCCCTGTTCTCCAGCTCTTGCTGCTTCTATTGCAGCATTTAACGCAAGCAAATTTGTCTGGTCTGCAATATCTTTTATTACATTGAGTATATCGCCTATCTGCTTTGAACGTTCACCCAAAGAAGACATTAAACTTGCAGATTCATTAACTGTAGCTGCAATTGCTTTAACTTCATCTACTGATTTATTAACTATATTTTCACCATTATTCGCAATATTTACAGTTTCAGAAGCAGAAGAAGCAATATTTGATGAATTTTTAGCAATATCTATTATAGTCTGGGACATCTCTGTTGAGGCTGTTGCTATCTGAGATGCTCTTCCTGACTGTTCTATTACCCCTCTTGACATTTGTTCTGCGCTCGCTGAAAGTTCATGACTCGCTGAAGCAAGAGTATCTGCAGTCAATTTTATTTCTCCGAGAAGACTTTTGAGCTTTTCGACCATTATTTTGGCATGATATAAAAGACTATTTTCATATTTTTTATTTACTGTTATATCAATACTCAAATCGCCTTCGGAAACTTTTTTAACAATATTGGCTACATAAGCAGGCTCCCCGCCTAACTGTTTCTGTAAATTATTGATTATTACTGTTGCAAGAAATAAAGATACTGCAACCATTAGAACCAATACACCAATTATTTTAAATATTTCTTTTTTCACAGTTGCATTAACATCATCAACATAAATACCGGTTCCTATAATCCATCCCCATGGCTCAAAACCTTTTACATAAGATATCTTTTCCACTGGATCTCTGTAATTAGGTTTGGGCCACATATAATTTACATAACCTGCTTTTGAATTTCTTACAACATCAACCATACTAACAAATAAGGCTTTTCCTGCAGGGTCCTTAAAACCAGACAGATCTTGTCCATCAAGCTCAGGTTTGAAAGGATGCATAATCATTTTTGGCTGCATATCATTAATCCAGAAATAATCTTTTTCATCATATCTTAAATTTTTAATTGCAAACATTGCAGATGCCTGTGCGTCTTTTTCTGATATCTTTCCTTCTTTAAACAAATTGTAATAATTTTCAATTACTCCATAAGCTGCTTCGACAAGATGACGCGTCTTGGTTTCTTTTTCTTTAAAAAGATTTCTTTTTAATTCAAGTGCAGACATTAATCCAACTATTACAATTCCAAGCATCATGACACCCACAACCACCCATAGTTTGTACCTGATTTTCATATTATTGAGATAATTAAACATATATTAACCTCCCTATGTATTGTTCATTAAAAAGGCATTCGGTTCAGGTTATTAACCCAACCGATCTGTTTTGACAAAGAATTTCAAAGTAATTTCTTTTTAAAGTTCAATTTTTTTATTTTTTAATAATACTATCGTCCATTTACATTTATTTCTTTAATCCAGATAAATGCCACTTATAAAGATAAGATATGCAGGCTGAATATAACAGAAAAAATAATGATTAACGTATTGAGTTCAATGAATTTAGTCTTTGAATCACAATTGAATTTGAAGGGTTAATTTCTCTGGCTTTCAAATACATTGTTCTCGCATCCTGAAAATCCTGTTTGGCAAAAAAAGCATCTCCCATTGTTATATAAAAATTAGTTTTTTGAGGTACATTTTTAACTTTGTAAGCTGCCTCTGTTATTATTTCGTTCCACACCCATTTTTTCGGCATTTCATATTTTCTGATAATCTCGGAATTTTCAGGACTTTCTCTAACAAATATCAATGAATTATTATCCATATACACAAGTAACCATTCAGGATCATTCATTATAAATGGAATAATTGGAATCAGATTGCCTGTAAAATCATTAACAGAATAAGTTATTATAAAGTTAATATTATAAACTTTCATAAACGCTTGCCATTCAGGAATATCTCCAAACTGCTGTAAATTTGCACTAAATATCTTGGAATTCTGGAAAAAAACTTCTTCTATCAAACCTCTTCCATCCACAAAAACCTTATAATCAGGATATAATGCCCAAATCAGATATCCACCCCATACATATGGATTCAACATGTTACCATGAATCCTGTTATTTTTTAGAAATTCAGCAGAACCCTTAGGATATCTTTCCCACACAATGCCCTTGTTAATTATTCTGGTGTTTGCAAGAACTATAAACATAACAATCGATAACAAAGTTATCAATAAAGGCTGTAGAGATCCTAATTTAAATTTTTCAGAGAAACTCCTTAGTCTTTCAATATAATGTAATTTATTATTTAGAGCTCTCATAGTTTTTATTGCATAACGTACTGTAAATGGTGCATATATGGTTGCAAAAAAAGGTATTGTTCTTGCCGATGTAACACTCATATAAAGAAAAAATAATAATATCACTAAATCTGTTATATCTATGCTTTTGAAATTTATAATCACAAAGAACATACAAAATATTATTAAAAAAATATATGTAATAATTTCCTGGTTATAGAAACCCGCGGAAAGGAAAATAAAAGGTGATCTCGACTCAACAATTGATTCCATGTATTTACTTTTTTGAAACTCGATTAATACAGAAAATACATCCCATTTATTTGGATTTAAAATTGTTATTAAAATAGAGAGAAAACAAACTACAATAAGTATCCTTAATTGTTTAGAAGGCAGACTGTTTCCGGTTTTACATTTGAAGAATTTAATACTCTCGCAGATAATATATATAGATAGAATTATAACGCCTATAAAAACTCCACCATGCATGTTTGCCCACAGAAGCATTATAAATGGAATCGGCAATAGATATAATAAATTTGAATTTCGGTGTCCTGAGTTGATTTCCTTACATGAAGACCGAGAAATGTTCATTTCAGCCATTCTGAACCCTTCGAATAAATAAACAAGAAGAAATACAAATAAGAAAGAAAATAGCTGTGGTCTTTCACCGGTGAAATTACTCAATATTATAACTGATGGAATAATCAAGATTATGGAACTATAGAAATCAGCCCCTTCTCTTCTAATCGCCCTATAAACAAAATAAATGAGCACCGTGAGAATCGTTGCTCTAAAAAATATAATTCCCTGAAGCCCGGCCAACTTGTAAATTAAAAAAAATATTATCTGGGAAAGCCAGTACGATGTTAAAATGAATTTAATTCTTTTGGATTCAGGATTTAAAGGGTCCTTAGGTAAAGTAGTGTATGCAAAAGGATCTGTCTCGGGCAAAGAGCCATTAGTATAAATATATTCACCTGTTTTCAAATGCCACCAGAAATCAGGGTCCCATATCCGTCCAGCGAACATCCCGAATATAAATATTAGAATAAGCGAAATAAATATAAATTTCGTAAATCTTAATATCATTTCGAGACTTCAATTTCTTTTAATACCAATTCAATAATTCTCGGGATCTGCGCTTCAATTACCGGAGTTAATTCAATTCCGGGACTTATATCCTCTGGTTTAATCCCAATAAATACCACTTCCTTTGGTGCATTTCCAAACATCTCAGCATTTTTTAAAACATGTGTAAAATCAATATCATGAGCAGAAAATAGCTGACATGCATTACCTTCCAGAAGGTCTTTACCGGTAAAATGGTAAATAGACCCTGGTTGATCATCTATTAACACAGCATCTATAACAATAACCTTAGTTCTATCTTCAATATAATAGACGAGCTTCATACCAAGTGTACCACCATCAAGAACTTCAACATTCTCGGGCAATGACATATTCATTATCCTTTGAACAACATGCACACCTATTCCTTCATCTTTCAAGAGTAAATTTCCAAGACCTAATATCAAAATAGGTTTCTTATCCATTGAACCTTATCCTCTTCAATATAATCACTTTATGATTCAGTATTTACACCCGGAAAATAATTATTAAATATTAATTTCTTTCAAAACCATATCAATAATAACAGGTATTTTTGATTGAAGCACCGGAGACAACTCTATTTTAAGCTTTCCATCCTTATCTCCTGTATCATATGGTTCTATGCCTATTACGATCAGCTCTTCCGGAGCTGTTCCCATAATACATGTTGTATTATAATAATCCATAAATTCAGCTTCAGCTGGTGATTTCAATGCATTTTTTCTTTTTTCAATAAATTCATTTCCATTAAACCGGTATATCATTCCCGGTTCTCCTTCAGCTTTTATAGCATCTATAACTATAACTTTTTTTCTATTTTCGATCATATACACTATATCAAAAGCTGCTATTCCACCTTCTATTATCTCAACATTAGGAGGCAATGACATAGTTTTTAGTCTTTCTACTACGTGAAGTCCCACCCCATCGTCTCTGAAAAGTAGATTACCGATTCCAAGAATCAGAACAGGTTTTTTATCCATTTTAAATAAATACCTCCATCAATAATGAATTAAATTAGGATTTAACTATATCTTTCAATTAAATAAAAATTATAATATTTTTCCAAATACCATGTCACAAGAACATAATTTAAATCCGGCAGAAAGGTAAAATTTCAAAGAATTGATATTAATCAACTGTGTTCTTACCCTTACCTTATTTAAACCCTGACTGTAAAACCATTCTAATGATGAAGCTAATAAAGCTCTTCCAATGCCTTTACCCCTAAATTTATTAGCGACTCCAATTAATGAAATTTCTCCTATTTTCAAATGGGATTTTTTACAAACAACGAAACCTTTATTTTTTACCCAGAAAACCTTATCAGCAGAAATTCCTTTTATTGCATCTTCAATCCATGCTTGATAGATTTTATCAGCATCATCTTTAGTAAAAAACGGATCATGGTAGAATCTGCTATGCAGAAAAAGTGATTTTATAATCTTTTTTAAAATTGGTATATCTTTAATTGTTGCTGTATTGATAGGGACTTTAAGTAAATTTTCACCCAAATATAAATCCTGCTTTTTTATTTCTAATGTTACCCCTACATCAGTTAAATAAAACCCCGCAGATTCTAAGGATCGAACCTGTGAAAATTCGGGTGGGTCAATTCTGCAGGTTAAATATAAATATCCTTTTGATCTTGCTACATCTAAAATTGTATCAATCTTTTTCACATGATTCGGAAGCATGCAAAGTCTTCCGATCTTTTTTTTTAACAATCTGGTATCCCATTTTAATTCAATTATTGGAATTTTATTCTTCAAAGAATGATTCCTTTATTATGTAAAGCGGCCTGTGCTGCACCTCATGATATGTTCTTCCAATATATTCTCCCATTATACCTAAAACTAATAGTTGAATACCTCCAACGAAAAAAACCGAAACTATTATTGAAGCATAACCCGGAACCGGAATGTTCAGAAACAGTTTTTTATATAAGAAATATAATCCTATCATAAAACTCAGAAATGAGCTCATAAATCCCAAATAAGAAGCAAGTTTTAAAGGGATAGCTGAAAATGAAGTTACCGCATGAAAAGCCAATTTAAACATCTTTGGCAGATTATATTTGCTTTTACCCTTATTTCTGGGATTATGCCTGATTTCAACATTAGTGGAATTAAAACCCACCCATGCCATTATTCCATGAACAAATCTCGCACTTTCTCTCATTTGTCTTACAGACTCAACAAGTCGTTTACTTAGAATTCTAAGCATTGTTTGATCTTTTGGCATCTCCACTCCTGAAAATTTTCTAAGTATCCACCAGAATAATTTTGATGTCAATATTTTAAATAAAGAGTCATTCCTTTTTTGTCTGATTCCATAGACCAAATCAAATCCTTCCTGAAATCTCTCATAAAGTTTCGGGATTTCCTCGGGCGGATCCTGCAGGTCTCCATCCATAAGTATTACAGTTCTTCCTTTCACATAATCAAGTCCTGCAGTAATTGCGATATGATGCCCGAAATTACGCGAAAAATTTATTCCTTTAACCCTCCTGTCATTATGATGAAGATTTTTTATGATATTCCATGAATCATCTGTACTGCCATCATCTACCATGATTATTTCATAATAATCTGCAGACAGTTTTCTGGAAGCGCAAAGTTTATCCATTACCTCGGTTAATCTTTTATAAAGCTCGGGAATATTTTCTTGTTCATTATAAACAGGAATAACTATCGAAAATTCTGGTATTATATTATTCATGATTCTTTAAAATGTTTTTATTTTAATTTTATCATATTAGTATATGTATAATCATGCTACATTTCTAAAATAAATGTCTTGCTATGTTTTATATGAAAAAGATAGAATTTTTTCTCCATAACATTAATAATGATGATTTGTTAAGGCTGAACAAAGTTGTCAAATCAATATTTCTTACCACAGGAACCGAAGTAGCTCTTTTTGAGCAAGCCTTTTCTAAGTATCTTGGTATAAAACAAACTGTTGGTGTTACAAGCTGTACAGCTGCTCTTCATCTAAGTTTATTAGCTCTTGGTATAGGGAATGGAGATGAAGTTATAACAACTCCTATGAGTTTCTGTGCAACAGCCAATGCTATTTTGCACGCAGGAGCAAAACCTGTATTTGTGGACGTAGAAGAGGACACCGGCAATATGAATGCAGAACTTATTGAAGCAGCCATAACTGAAAAAACAAAAGCTATCTTGCCCGTGCATTTATACGGTCAAATGTGTGATATGGAAAAAATTCACGAAATAGCTTCCAGATATAATTTAAAAATAGTAGAAGATGCTGCGCATTCAATTGAGGCATCACGCGCAGGATTAAAACCCGGACAAATCTCTGACGCCGCCTGTTTTAGTTTCTATGCTACAAAAAATATAACTTCAGGTGAAGGAGGAGCTATAAGCACAAATAATATAAGTCTTGCAGAGGGGTTAAGAATTTTAAGGCTACACGGTATTGATAAATCTGCTGCAGACAGATATACAGAGAAATATCGTCACTGGGATATGCCTATTCTCGGATGGAAATACAATATGGATAACATTCAAGCATCTCTTTTGCTGGGTCAATTGAGACGTATCGATAAATTATGGGAAAAACGTAATCAACTCTGGGAATATTACGAAACTCTTTTGAAAACAATAAAAGAAATTGAACTATTAAAGACATTACCAGGTCTTAAACATGCAAGACACCTTTTTACAATTTTGGTCCCTGCAAAAAGAAGAGACCAGATTTTATGGTCGCTCCAAAAAAATAATATAGGTGTTGCCGTAAATTATAGACCCATCCATTTATTAAAATACTACAGAAAATCTTATGGATTTAAAGAAGGTGATTTTCCCGTTGCCGAGGAAATTGGGAAAAGAACCATATCTTTACCTTTATATCCAAAACTTAAAAAATCACAAATATTATATATTGTTAATGTATTGAAAAAAATATTTGCAAAAAATAAAAGATATTAAAGGGGTTCAATAACTTGAACCCCTTTAACTGGTAGAAGGTGAAGAGATGATGGCCTTATGTATAAAAATCTCAATTAATCTTCTCCCGGGTTTTGATTTGCTGAAGAGGCTTTCGTAAAATTTTAACCCTGGCTGATGCTTTAGGCTTCTCTAAATTCAGAGCATGCACACCACATCATGCACTCCGGGATTACACACTATATTTATTCCCTCTGCTCTCAAAACCCGGGAAATCTTAATATTAATATCGTCAATTAGTAATAAATCTTTAATTCATTAACACGGAAACCAATTATGGTAAAGGATTTTCAAGCAATATCATTATTATTTGGGTTAACATAAAATATCGTATGAATATAGAAATCTTAGATAATTATGATTCAAGAGATATCGGTAGTTATAAGGGGCTACTTATATTTATGGAACAATTATTTAGCAGACAAGATAATGAAATAGCATATATAAAACAACTTGCAATAAAAATAAAAAGGGGAATTGAAGATATAGATTATTTCATACAGAACGCTACTGATAAAGTCTGTCCTGAATGTAAAAATATATGTTGTATCAATAAACATGGACGTTTCAATTTTGAAGATCTTATCTACCTTCATGCCATTGGTGCAAAAATACCTGAAGTAGATTTAAGCAAAAATGATAAAGAACCATGTCATTTTTTAAATGAAAAGGGATGTTCTTTACATAGATCTTTCAGACCTTCAGGATGCAACTGGTATTTTTGTGATTCTCTATTTGATGCAATGGAACCTGCTGTTAATTACAGGGACTTTGATGATAAATTAAAAGAAATAGCAGAATCATGGATAAAAATGGTTGAGGAGTTTAAAAAATACATATGCCTAAACCCGTAGTAGTAATTGTTGGAAGGCCAAATGTGGGCAAATCAACTCTTTTTAATAGAATTACAGGAACCCGTACGGCAATTGTAGAAAATATAGCCGGTATTACAAGAGATCGTAATTATCTTGATGCAGAATGGGAAGGAAAACATTTTATTGTTGTTGATACCGGAGGTTTCTACCCTGAATCTGATGATGAAATAATTAAGCAGGTTACTGAACAGGCTCTTTTTGCGATTGAAGAAGGAGATGTCATCATTCATTTGCTCGATGGCAAAACAGGGTTGACCCCTCCTGATATTGAACTCTCAAAAAAAATCAGAGCATCCGGTAAAAAGGTAATCTGGGCTGTAAATAAAATAGATGCACATTCAAGAGAAGACAGGTTATATGATTTTTATCCAATAGGTTCTGAAGAATTAATACCATTATCTGCAGCAACAGGTTATGGTTATGATGATTTCATGGAAAAGCTTGTTTCCTTGCTCCCGGAATATAAAGAAACATCTCTCATTTTTCCAAAAATTGCAGTTGTGGGCAAACCAAATTCAGGGAAATCAACTCTTATAAATACACTTCTTAACAAAAAAAGAATGATAGTAAGCCCTGTGCCAGGCACAACAAGAGATTCAATAGATAGTGTATGTTCCTATTATGGCAAGAAATATCTTTTTATAGATACAGCTGGAATAAGAAAGAAAGATAAATTCAAGTATTCAATAGAAAAATATTCAATGGTGAGAGCTTTAAAAAGTATTGAAAGATGTGATGTAGCGTTAATAGTCATTGATTCATTCGAAGGAATTACAGAACAGGATCAGAAAATCGCTGGTATCGTTGAGGAATATGGTAAAGGTTCTATATTCATTCTTAATAAATGGGATTTGATGAAAGATCCTGAGAATGATTATAAATTTCTTGGCAAAGAACTACTTAGAAAAATGTGGTTTATGCAATATGCACCATTCATTACCATATCAGCCCTTGACAAAAGAAGGGTTACAAAAATATTTCCGTTAATAGACGCCATCCTCAAAGAACGCAGTAAGAGAATTCCGACTGCTGAATTAAATAAAGTTCTTAATGAAATATTATCTACTGTTAATCTTCCCGGTTATAAAGGTAAAAGTTTGAAAATATATTACATTACACAGATTAAAACCGCTCCGCCTTCATTCGTACTATTTGCAAATTATCCGGCAGCTTTCAACGATTTCCATATAAGACATATTGAAAAGATATTGAGAGATCATTTCTCCTTTACTGGCACACCAATAAGAATATATATCAAAAATAAAAAAGAAACAAAAAAGAATAAATAGAAATATGTATCCAATAAGTTGAATATAACATATTAAACCTGTTAAATTTTTATTAATATTACAAAGTTAATGAAAATAATGCTTTTTGAATCTATTTTCTGTTTAAAAAAATTATGTTTAAATTTATAAAGATTATTTCAAGAAGTCTCGTTGATTTTTTCAGGGATAACGGAATTATGCTCGCTGGCTCTATATCCTATTTTGCGATGATGGCAATGGTTCCTTTCTGTCTTTTTCTTATTACAGTACTTGGTTATGTACTTGGGAAATATCATGGTTTTTATGATTTTTTCTCTCACAGGTTAATAGAATTTTTCCCTGAAATTACTTCAGGAATAATAAAAGAACTCAACAAGCTTATTTCTTACAAAGTATTAGGTTCTTTAAGCCTTTTATTATATGGATTCTTATCAATTCAGGTTTTTGCATCCCTCGAGAATGCATTAAATATAATATTTAAAGTTAAAAAGAAAAGATCTTTCTTCTGGTCCGTAATCTTTTCCATAATTATGATAACTTTTGTAATAATAACTGTTTTTGTTTCATTTACTGCTACTTCATTGATTCCTTTGCTTAAAACCTTAAAACATGTCTTCCCCACACTCAGAATAGGTTTAATTACTGCTTTACTTATCAGATATATAGTACCTTTTATTACGGTACTTCTTGCCGTAACTATTATGTATTTGTTTTTCCCAAAAAGTAAGGTCAGGATTAAACATGCTTTATCAGGCGCTCTGTTTACAACTTTATTACTTGAAATAGCAAAGCATATATTTACATGGTATGTTGGCACGGTTGTAAAATTTGGAACAATATATGGTCCTTTATCAGCTTTTATTGTATTTTTACTATGGGTATTTTATTCCTCCTGTATTTTTTTAATAGGTGCGGAGATAGTTCATAATCTCAATCCTTCTAAAAAATAACATCTTGATATTTTTCAGTCAAAAATTAATAATGTATTATGATGAAACTCGGTGAAGCACTTGTAAAAGAAGCACTCATAACAAAACAACAACTTGACCAAGCATTGAAAAGGCAGATCCAATTTGGAGGCAGGATAGGAACTAATCTTCTTGAATTGCGATATATTGATGAAGCAGAACTCACAAAATTCCTCAGTAAATATTTTAAAGTCCCCGCTGCCCCGCTCGATTTATTGAACAATATTCCCGAGGACATTATATCTTCAATCAATGTTGATATAATTGATAAATACAAAATTCTTCCTTTCAAAAAAGAGCGCAGCAGGATGCATACCGCTATGCTTAATCCGAAAGATATAAGGGAACTTGATGAATTACGTTTTATTACTGGTTTTGATATTATTCCCTATGTAATATCAGAAATGAGGCTTTTATATTCTCTCGAAAAATATTATGGAATTAAACGTAATGTACGTTATGTAAGTTTAAGTGACCGTTTTAATCCTGAAACAAAAGTCGAAGAAGATTCAATTAACAAAATAAAAATCGCTTTTACAGAAGTTAAAGACAAAGAAGAAATAGCAGGTTTATTGTTAAATGAAGCATATAAAATTGCCAAACGCACAGCGCTATTTACTATAAAAAGCGGAACAATTATGGGCTGGAAAGGCAGAGGGCTCAATGTTGATAATTTTTCTTTACAAGAAAAAGAACAATCAACATTTTCGGATGTATTAAGAAGTAAAAGCAGTTACAGAGGACCAATTCTTAACATAAAGGAAAATGAATCTTTAATAAATCTTTTATCAGGAACCCCGCAAGACGCATTAATAATTCCAATTATTTTAAGGGATAGAGTAATTTCATTACTTTACGCGGATAACGGTGTTTCTTCAGTTTTAAATGCAAATGTAGGTTTCCTATCATTACTGGCTTCCATGGCTGCTATTTCATTTGAGATTATAATCTTGAGAAAAAGAATCCTTGATCTTAATTTCCCACTTTAATACCTTACTCTTTATATATGAATATAATTAAACTTTTTAATGAAATTTCACGTAGTACTCCTGATAAATCAAGATGCCTCAAGAATTTAAAAAGAATGCAAAATATGCATCCTGATTTTCTCGAAAAAAATATTCCATTTCTTCCAAATATTGCGATGTTATATGCATGCAGTCAGTTTCTTGCTGATTATTCAATCCTTAAACCCGAAAGTCTTTCTTCAGCTTTGAAAGAAATAGATTTGCCTATTTCAAAAAACCAAATAATTGATAATTATAAAAATCCAGAAAAAAACTTGTACGGTTTTGATTATAAAAAACAATGTTTTAAGATACTAAGAACATTTAAAAAAGATTATCTTTTGAGAATAACTCTAAGAGATCTCACTGGAAAAATTAGTACTGAAGAAAGTGCTTATGAACTGACTGTTCTTGCAGATGCTTTAATTGAAATTGTTCTCAATATGTCCTTAAGATTAATGAAAGATAATTTTGGGGAGATAAAAGATGATTCTTTTTCAATCTTAGGCTTTGGCAAGCTCGGTGCAGAAGAACTTAATTATAGTTCAGACATTGATATTATGACCATTTATCTCTCAGAAAGAGAAGTATCCTCTGGCGTAAGAACAGCATCAGGCATTTTGAAAAACAGAATAAATTCACACGAATATTTCTGCAAATTAACAGAAATAATTACTAATTTACTTCAAACAGTTACTGAAGACGGATTTTGTTATAGAGTTGATTTAAGACTTAGACCAAATGGTCAAAAAGGTGCTATCTCGTTGCCTTTAAATGCCTGCCTTCAATATTATGAATCATGGGGAAAGTCATGGGAAAGAATTGCCTTGATTCGTTCAAGATTTATTGCAGGTAATACTTTATCAGGCTCGTTATTTATTAAGGGCATAGAACCATTTGTCTGGAAAAAATCACTCGATTACAATGATATTGAAGAAATAAAAAGTCTTAAAAAAAGGATTGATAGTATATCTGATATAAATGACATCAAACGAGGTTATGGGGGCATAAGAGAAATAGAGTTTTTTATTCACGCTTTTCAGTTATTATTCGGTGGAGAAAAATCTAATCTGAGAAAAAGAAAAATTTCTGAGACTTTAAATGAATTATTGATTGAAAATCTTCTCTCAAAAAATGAAACCGATATATTAAGTAGCAGTTATTTTTTCTTAAGAAGAATTGAACACTTTCTTCAAATGAGAGATGACACCCAAACCTATATTATTCCTTCTTCGGATGAAGAACTCGAAATAATTGCAAAGAAAATGCTCTTTGAAAACAAAACAGCTTTCACATCCAAATTAAAACTTATAAGATTCAAAGTCAGGGATATATATAACCTGCTTTTCAAAGATACTTTTGAATCGAGTGATTCTATAATTTCTGTATTCGAAGAACTTCCCGATGAAGCAGTTATTGATTATCTTGAATTTAAAAGCTTCCTGAATCCTCATGAAGCACTTAAAAATATCAGGATATTGAGGGAACAGTTAGCCACATATAAAACTTTATATGAGAGAACCTCTTTAAGAAAATTAATAGCATATTTTCTCGACGAAATTATAAAAACAACAAATAAAGATAGGGCACTTTTAAATCTCATTAATTTTATTGACAGGATAGGAGAGCATATATCATTTACTGGAATACTTAAAGAAAGACACGATCTTATAAAGATAATTATCACGACCTTTTCTGCGAGCAGTTATTTAACAAGGTCTTTGCTTAATATGGAAAATATAGAAAGTATTTTTGATTTACAAAATATTGACGATAATTTTAAGCAATTTGAAGAGTCAGGCAAAATCCTGCTCGAAGCAAATGAGATAAAAAAAAGCATTCGTAAATTCAAATCTTATGAAGAATTAAAATCAGGCATATTATTCATTACAGGCAGACTTGATGTTTATAATTTTATGAAAAGATTGAGCGCAATTGCAGATGCAATTCTAAAAACAATTACTTCTCTTATAATGCATGATATAAATTTTGCGATAATAGCTTTTGGCAGTTATGGTTCAAAGGAGCTAAATATAGGTTCGGATCTCGACATTGTTTTCATTGTTTCAGAAGACACTGAATATGATGAATTTCCGGATAGAATCATAAAAGTTCTAACAGAATATACTGATGCTGGAATTGCTTATAAAGTCGATATGAGATTAAGGCCTGATGGTTCAAAAGGAGTTCTTGTAACTAATATTAAGGGATATGAAGAATATTTTCTTAAAAATGCAAAAGCATGGGAAATTCAATTATTGCTTAAAGCACGTCCTATAGCAGGAGAGCCGCTTTTAATTAACAACTTCGAAGATTTGAGAAGAAAAATTATTTCAAAGAGAAGAAAAGATATTCGCTCACAGGATATACAGGAAATGAGGCAAAAAATAATAAAAGAAATCTCAAAAGAGAAAAAGGGATATGATTTGAAATTAGGTCCCGGAGGTATTAAAGAAATAGAATTTATTGTTCAATATATACAATTAAAATATGCTGATTTATTCCCTGACATTATTATTCAAAACACATCTGAAGCACTAAAGAGAATAGCTTCTTTTTCTCTTATTGACAGGTCAATTTCGAGTTTTCTTATAGAGTCTCACAGATTTCTTAGAACAATAGACACTATTTTAAGAATGAATAATATAGATGTATTGCAGATTAATTCTGATATTCTTGATATAATAGTTAAATTGGTTAATCTAAATTCCAGAGAAGAATTAATTGTAAAACTGGAAAATATAAGGTTTAATCTGTCACAGATCTCAGCTGTAATTTACAAATAATTAAGTTAAGTAAATTTATAAAACAATCGTATCATCCGGATAAAAGGTAACAAAGTCTGATAACTTACTGGCTTTAAATTTTTTACTCTATTCTTTTTACAACGAGTTTTCAGGAGGTTGTATTGGCAGTATTAATTATTAAAAACATTATAACCGAAGGTCCGGGAACTATCGGAGATTTTCTTAAAGAAAAACATATAAGTTTCAAAATAGTGGAACTTGGTTCAGGAGAAATTGCGCCTTCACTTGAAAAATATAATGCACTCATAATACTTGGTGGACCTATGGGTGTTTATGAAATGGACAAATATCCTCATCTTTTATCAGCTTCTCGAATTATCAGGGAAGCAATAAACAGAGATATTAAGGTTATTGGTATCTGTCTCGGTGCACAACTACTCGCTCATTGTCTCGGTGCTGATGTTTATCCTGGTGAAAAGAAAGAAATAGGCTGGCACCATATTGAACTCACTGGCGAAGGGATAAAAGACCCTTTAATGAGACAACTCGCAAAGCATCCCTCAGTCGGAGATTTCTGGAGAAAATTTAAAGTATTCCACTGGCATGGGGACACATTTACTTTGCCAAACGGAGCTGTTCTTCTTGCAAGTTCTAAAATGTATAAACACCAGGCATTTAGATATGGTAATAATATATATGCATTTCAGTTTCATATAGAGGTTACACGTGAGATGATTCTTGAATGGCTGAATGACAATCCTGACATAAAAGATATATCTACCGAGACTGAAAGAATATATGAAGAATATACAGGCAGGGCAAGGAACTTTTATAAATTGTTTTTTAAAGAAATTAAGCAATAATTAATTCTGGAGGAATTAAAAATGGCAAAAGCAAAAATTAAGAAGTCAGCACAAAAACCAAGGGACAAAAAAGATGTTCTTGAAATTGTAAAGAAATATGATGTCAAATTTGTCAGGTTATGGTTTGCCGATATTCACGGACAATTAAAAAGTTTTGCCGTACCTATTGATGAGCTTGAATTCGCTTTTAATGAAGGCATGGGTTTTGACGGTTCTTCAATAAAAGGTTTTGCAAGGATTGATGAGAGCGACATGATAGCAAGACCTGATCCCGCTACTTTTGTAATGTTACCATGGAGACCGAAAGAAAAAGCGGTTGCAAGAATGTTTTGTGATATTTATGAACCCGATGGTTCTCCATATAAAGGAGACCCCCGATATATTTTAAAAGTAAATCTGGAAAAAGCAAAACAAAAAGGCTTCACCTTTTATGTCGGTCCCGAACTGGAATAT
Organism: Nitrospirota bacterium; assembly: GCA_013388435.1. Taxonomy (GTDB): domain Bacteria; phylum Nitrospirota; class Thermodesulfovibrionia; order Thermodesulfovibrionales; family SM23-35; genus DYFC01. Next base: position 16,352 of record JACAFE010000038.1, read on the forward strand.
TTTTATTTTAAAAATGACAAAAGCACAGAACCACTCGATGAAGGCGGATATTTTGATTACCCTCTGGATGCTGCAGAAGATTTAAGAAGAGATACTATACTCGCTTTAGAAACAATGGGAATCCAGGTTGAATACTCACACCATGAAGTTGCACATTCACAGCATGAAATAGATCTAAGATATGCTGATGCTTTGACCATGGCTGACATTGTTATGACTTACAGAATTATTGTTAAAGAGATAGCCAAACAATATAATGTCTATGCCACATTTATGCCAAAGCCAGTATTTGGTCAGAATGGAAGTGGTATGCACACTCATCAGTCATTATTTACTGGAAATAAAAATGCATTTTTTGATCCTAAAGACCCCTACTTTCTTTCTGATATTGCAAAAAAATATATTGCGGGTCTCCTTACACACATTAAAGAAATAACACTTGTACTTAATCAGTGGGTTAATTCCTATAAAAGATTAGTCCCGGGATTTGAAGCTCCAGTTTATATATGCTGGGCAAGAAGAAATAGATCTACTCTGGTAAGAGTTCCCTTATATAAACCCGGTAAAGAAAAAGCAACACGCGTTGAGCTTCGTTCGCCTGACCCTTCCTGCAATCCATATCTTGCATTTGCGTGTATGCTTAATGCCGGTTTGAAAGGAATTGAGAAAAATTATATTTTACCTGACCCTGTTGAAATGGATGTTTATCATATGACTGAGGAAGAAAGAAAAAAATATAATATAGATAGTCTTCCTGGAAGCCTGAATAGAGCACTTGAATTTGCAGAAGAGAGTGAATTACTTAAAGAAACTCTGGGAGATCATATATTTGAACAGTTTATAATGAGCAAGAAAGTTGAATGGGATGAGTATCGTATTCAGATTCATCCGTATGAAAGAGAGCGCTATTTACCAATTCTTTAACTTAAAAAATTCATTTAAAGACTAAATTAAAAGTGCAGTTGAAATAATACAGATTTTTCGAATAATTTTTTTCGATACTTTTGTGTGCTGTTATATTTGTTATCAGTTAATAGTTATACGTTATCCATGTGAAACATCTTTTTACGGACGCGGACAATGGACACGTAAAATGAATTTATTTTGGGCACTTTCTGCATTATCCGGACTAATCAAAAATAATGAAATTGCAACAACGCAGAATTATTTTGAAAGCTTATCTCCTGTTTCTACACATGCTTCATGCAGTGCATTGCTAAGAATTTTTGCAAGAGAGAGAAATGATTTTTCCTGAAGTTCAATCTTTTTATTTATTCTCGAGCGTTCAATTTCGTTTCCTTCAGGAGAGATTAACACATAATCAAATAATAATTCTCCATAAGAAATATTTTCAGAATCAAATCTCTCAAATCTTTTCAAATCAATCTCAAGGGTATAATACCCTTCCTGAGAAGTATATGATGTTTTAACTTCTTTAAATATTTTCAGGGATGAAATATAATCTTTCATTACTTTTTTAATAATCTCCTGCGGAGAAGCCTCCCATTTTGAGTATTTTGATATTTCCATTTCATATGGCGAGGTTCTATAGACAATATATGGTTGTGATAGATGTCTTGGTGCATTAACAACAATCATGACCAGCTTTTCAGAGAATTTACCTTTGAAATCCTTTTCAGTAAAAGGGTAATTCATATTGATGCTGTAAATTTTTGTTTGGGGCATAGTACATGCATTCATTAATAAGATTATGGAACAAATTATTAAAAGGCATATATTCTTTTTTTTCATTTTATTCTCCCCTTCCCTCTTTATAAATAAGACTCCATGGTTTATTTTTTATTTCCTGTAAAACTTCCTGGAGTTCCTCGGTTGTTCTTGTCATAGAGTTAATTAATTGATCAATATTTTTTGACTGGTGTATAACTGTTCTGTCAACTGATTTTGAAGTCTTTTCTATGCTTTTCATCATATCACCAGCTTTATCTATATTTTCGCGTGCTTTCTTAAGCAATTGTGAAACATCACCTTTATTGTCCTTAAGAAGACTTTCAATCTCATTTAAAACTTTTTCAAGTCTTTCAGTTGTATTCTTAAGACTGGCTGCGACTTTATCAATGTTTTCTGAGCTTGTTACTATTGCCTTATTTGTATTGCCAATAATATTCTCAATACCTTTTATATTTCTTTCAGTAAATATTTTATCAACATCATTTATAAGCTTATCAACAGATAAAGAAAGATTATTTAATTTTGCCATAAGAACATCCATCTGCATATACTCTTCTGAAGGAATAACAGAACCAACCTTCATAATTTCATTAGTTGTATCTTTTACAGAAAGAAGCATATAAATATCTCCAACAAAACCTATCTGTGTTATATAAGCCTTTGTTCCTTTGTATAGAACAGTACCTTTTTTCAACCCTATTTCTATAGTAACAGGTTCTCCCGGAGAAACCGGAGGTTTAACACTTAGAACCCTGCCAACTTTTACTCCACCGAGCTTTACCTGAGCACCTGTTTCAAGCCCTGCAGCATTCAATACTTTCACATAGTAAATGTCAAACTTTTCGAACAATTGACCGCCACCTATTAGTATTATGAAAATACTGAGTATTGCAATAGCTGAGACAACTATTATTCCAGCCTTAAATTCTTCTTTCATATTACTCTCCTGCAATTACCCTGAAATAATCATCAGGTGAATATTTTTCCTCCTCGGGTTGCCTTTCAAGAAACATTCTGATTCTTGGATTATCAGAATTCTTCAACTCATTGAGTGTTCCTGTAAAAATCACATATCCTTTGTCAAGCATAATAATATAATCAGCTATTTTGAATACACTTGGCAATTCATGAGTTACAACAATGATTGTCATTCTAAAAACCTTATTCAATTTAATGATAAGTTCATCAAGCCCCGCAGCGGTAACAGGGTCAAGTCCTGCTGAAGGCTCATCGAAAAAAAGCATTTCAGGATCTAAAGCAAGTGCCCTCGCAAGCCCTGCTCTTTTTTTCATTCCTCCCGAAAGCTGTGAAGGATAGAAAGAATCAAAACCCGAAAGCCCAACAAGGTCAAGTTTCATCCTGACCATTATTTCAATAGTTGATTCTTTAAGTTTTGTATGTTCGTGTAAGGGCAAAGCAACATTTTCAAGAATTGTCATTGAATTTAGCAAGGCAGCTCCCTGAAAAAGTATACCCATTTTTTTCCTTATTTCATTCATTTGATCTTCGTTCAATTTTGTTATATCATTTCCATTTATAATTATTTTTCCCGATGTTGGCTTCAGCAATCCTATAAGGTGCTTTAACAAAGTGCTCTTTCCACATCCACTTCCTCCGAGTATTACTGTAATCGAACTCTTCGGGATGGAGAAAGATATATTTTTTAATATCTCTCTATCGCCATAATGTGTTATCAGGTTCTCTACTTCTATTACTTTTTCCATTTCAGGTGAAATAATAAAATAGTGCTGTGAAAAATAAGTCAGATACAATTACAAGAAATATGGATGCAACAACAGCTGATGTAGTTCTTAAGCCAACTTCCTCAGCTCCACCTTTTACCATAAAACCCTGATATACACCAACTATTGTTATCACCACCCCAAATGCCCATGCTTTCATGAGCCCGGTTAGTACATCTTTAACCAGAAGAGCGTTTACAGTTTGATTAAAATAATTTAAAGGATGTATTTCAAGAATAGTCGTTGATAATACAAATCCACCGAATATTCCAATCAAATCGGAAAAAACCGTAAGTGCAGGAACCATTATCATCAGTGCTACAAGTTTTGGAACAACAATAAATCTGACCGGATTTATTCCCATGCTTATCAATGCATCGATCTCTTCTGCAGCTTTCATTGAACCAATCTCCGCAGCATATGCAGAGCCGCTTCTTCCCGAGACAATTATTGCCGTAATTATAGGTCCGAGCTCTCTCGTAAGAGAAACTCCAACAAGATTTGCAACATAAATTAAAGCTCCCACTTTCTTAAGTTGATAAGCAGCCTGAAAAGCAAGAATAACACCTATAAAAAAAGATATTACAGATATTATAGGAACTGAATTATATCCAGCCTTAACCATCTCGTTAATACAGGCTTTAACCCTGATCGGGAATCCCTTAAACGGGGAAATAAAAGCCCAGTAAAAGATCTCATTTATAATATGTGAAATATTATGTATGCTTATTCTGACAGGTTTTGTTTTACTGCCTATGACTTCTATGAAATTCCTATATTCCGAAGGCATCTTCAAATGTCCTGTAAATCTCAAACACCCTGTCAAGTCTCGAAAATCTGAATATTTCCATTATATTCTCGGGTAATCCGTAGAAAAATAATCTGCTACCGGATGTTCTTATCGCCTTAAGTCCTTCAACAAATGTGGCAATACCTGAGCTGTCAATGTAAGTAACATCAGAAAAATCAACACAAACACACTGATTTCTTGAATTTTTTATTAAAGACAGTAGAATTTCCCGGAGTTCAGGAGAAGTATGCATATCTATATCACCCGTGATTTTTAGCTTTTTATTCCCTTTAATTTCTATTATCTCGGTTTTCATTTCAAATGTTTAATAAGAATCAGTCTGTTTCCTTTTTTCTTTTTTTCATCAAGCATAAAAACATCGAAAACTCTTTTTATAAAATGTATTCCAAGTCCTCCCGGTTTTATATCATCCAGGTTTCTTCCTTTAAGCTTGTTTATATCGGCTTTTATTCCGTTATCTTCGAGAATAACAGTAATTTGAATTGGAGATAATTTATATTTTAATATAATCTTCTTTGTTGTATCGCCTTTATATGCATGCCTGATTATATTTGTACATGCCTCATCAACCGCGAGTTTTAAATCATTCACTATTGTTTCATTAATTCCGTATATCTCTCCTATCTTTGAAGTAATACTCCTCACTATAGATAGAAATTTTGGATGAGAAGGTATTGTTATTTTAAATGAATCTTTCACAAACAGGACACTTCCATAATTGTAATATCATCAGCCATTTCTGTATTTTTTGAATATTCATTAATAAGGCCTGTTATTCTTTCAATCAAATTTTCAATATTTCGATTTTCCCTGATAAACTCCAGAATAGTATTAAACCCTATTCGCTCTCCTGAAATATTCTTTGCTTCAAATACTCCATCTGTAAGCATAATAAGCCTATCACCGTTCTTTAAAATAACCCTATTCTCATCAAAGTCAGTCTCAATAATTCCAAGTGGAGGTCCAGATGACATTTCCAGAACATATACTTCATCTTTCTTTATCATTATGCAGGGAGGATGCCCTGCAACCGAAATAACTGCTTCACCATCTTCGACATCAACAATAAGATATATAGCGGTAAGAAACATTCCTCTTGGCGCACCGGATAGTACTTTATTCAATTTATTCATAACATCCGAAGGGGAATTAATTCCACGAGAAATATACCTGAAATCACTTATTATCTTTGCCATATATAAAGCAGCAGAAACACCTTTACCCGAAACATCACCAATAAAAATACCTGCTTTATTTATGTCAGGTTCTACAAAATCATAAAGGTCTCCTCCAACATGTCTTGCGGGTATATTTATAGCAGACACTCTAATTCTTCCTTTTTCAAAAACAGGTTTTTCAGGCAAAAAACTTTTTTGCAATGTTGCGGCAATTTCGAGTTCTTGTTTAATTCTTTCTTTTTCAAGAGTTTCAGCATGGTATAGTGCATTTTCTATTGCAGTTGCAAAATGTCTTGTGAGTATACTTAATATTTCAAGGTCATAATCTTCTTTTTGAGGATTAATTATTTCGGCAACTCCTATCAAACCCCGTCTTCCGATTAAAGGAGCAGCAATAAGTGATTTTGTTTCAAAACCTGTCATTTTATCCACGTCATGAAAAAATCTTTTATCTTTTTTTACATCCTTTATTACAACAATTTGTTGATTTTGAGCAACCCATCCTGCTATACCCTGTCCCATATCAAGAGTTATTTTTTTCTTTAACAATTCAGATGTTTCCTCTTCACCACATATTGCAACTTCAAACTCAAGTTTATTATTATTCTTATTATAGATAAGTATGGAACATGCATCAGCACTTAAAATTTCCTTTGCTTTCTCCATAACAAGAGACATCAGTTCACGGATATCCAGTGTTGATGATATAATAGAAGAAACTTCTGTAAGAATTCTTAAGGTTTCAACTCTTTTTTCGAGATTTCTAATGTACTCTTTATTATTTGATTTTCTAACCATTTCCAATTATTCTTCAATTTGAATAAGATAACAGATAACTATATATACAGTCAAAATATATATATTCATCTTTTACAGCAATATTTATGCTATCTCTTTTATAAACGTATTCTCTGAATCAAGCTATTTCAAGATAGGTTCCATTAATTACAACCTTATAATTAAGAGTTTCAAGAAGTATCATTACTCTATCAGAGCCTTTAAGTTCTTTTTCAAATATTCCGTAAAAATTTTTTAAAGGACCTTCCCTGATAAGAACCTTTTCTCCTTTTTTAAATTTGTGTGGTTTTATAATCACAAAACTATCTTCATTCATATTTTCTTTTATAGCTTTAATTATTTCTTCGTGAACCACTATTGGATTTTGCCTACCAACAATATAGCGAACACCCCGTGTATATGTAATCATATGAGAATATTTATCTTTATCAAAATCAGCAAATATATAACAGGGGAACAAAGGTTCAATGACTTCTGTCAATTTATTGTTTTTGAACTTTTTTATTCTCAACCTGGCATTGATTACTTCTATCCCGGCATTCTTAAGATGGCTCGAAACTGTATCTTCTTTGCCTGATTTCACATAAATTGCATACCACATAATATTATATTAACTCTTTTGAGTTTTCATAGTTTGCATAGTTTACAAAGTTTTCTTCGTTTTTATTTTGATTTACACTTAACGCATGACATTCTATATCATGTGGTTCTATTTTTGATGAAGCTGCCAGTATTGCCATTATAAAAGCCAATAACAATAAGTTTGAGGTTATATGAAGATTAAAATCAAATATACTATGGACAATAATAGTCATGACAGAAGAAACGAGTGAAATTCTGATGATACCCAATTCACCTCGCCAGATTCCTTTCAAGCAATGGATAATATAAAAATAGAGAAATATTGCTAATAAAATAATACCTGCTATGCCAGCTTCAAATAAAAATTCAACATAATCATTATGAGCATGATCGTAAATTACAGTTGAAGGTTTTGATGAATAAACTGGAAAAACATTTACAAAAGTACCTAATCCGCTTCCAGTTAAAATAAACTCTTTAGCTCCTTTGCATGTATCAGTCCAGATAGTAAATCTTTCCTCGGTAGTTAGATCTGTGCGATAAAATCTTTCTATTACAGGATCAACACCAAGATATATTAAATAACTACTTAGAACCATGATAAAAATTAAAAGAGCTATTTTTTTATTGTGTCTAAATTTTTCATTTACTATGAAAGCAGAAAAAACAGTAATTGAAATTATAAAACTTATTATGCCTGCTCTTGATAGAGACATAAAAACAGAAACTGTCATTATCACTGCAAAGAAACCAAATAAAATTTGTTTCTCTTTGCTTTTTCGTATAAAAGCTATACCAAGAGTTGCAGGAATCAACATATCAATAAAGCCTGCATAATGGTTCCTATTAACAAAAGGTCCAAAGGGACTTCCCGAGGTTACTTCTCTTAACCAGTAAATTTTACCATTCCATGTTGCCATTTGAATTAAAGCAAAAAAAGCCAGAATAAATCCAAATACACTTAAAATCTTTATACTTCTTTCAATAGATAATCTGTCACGGGCCAGAAAATAAACTGGAATAAAAACAGCTATACTGTACAATATTTGCTGAATATTTGATATTGTTCTATATGGGTTAAGGCTTATCGGGATAAAACTGCTTTTTGTTAACGAGTAAAAAGTATAAAGTTCATATGCTTTCGGTGAAATAATTTTAAGTATTTGTTCTGGCAATGGCAAAATTTGAATAAATGCATATAAAGGAAGAGCGCAGATTGCGGCAATAATTTTTACATCATCAAAGCTGATTTTTCTTATGTTGCAATCTGCAAACTCAGAATCTTTTCTGCATGAAATAATAATCCAGATTACAAAAAGTGTTAGTATAAAAATTCCAGCAATTGACGACGACCATATCTCTACAGCTCCAAAACTTAATGCAGAAAAAATAATTATTGACAGAATAATATAAATTATTTTTGAGTAAGAATTATCTGGTCTATCCATACACTCCCGCTTATTTTATTATCAAGTTTTTGTGACCTATCTCTTTTTATCATTATAGTTAACGCATTGCATGTGTTTGGAACTTTGAAGTCAATTAATAATTCTTTCCAGAAATTAGTTCCGGTTACAACTTCTGAATTAACATTTAATTCCTTACAGTCATGTCCTGTAATGTTAAAATAAATTCCATTTGTGGTAGTAATTTTATTTGTCTTTATATTTGCTTTTAATCTATAAGCTGCTCCTGGTTTAACCATAACAACCTGGGAAGCAAGTGTAATCCCGAGATTTTCTGTTCCATTAAAATCAATTCCGAGAGAACGTTTTCCATGTATATGAATGTCATTATCTATATAAATATCCACTCCTTTAGCCTCATTAATTTTCCAGTCAAAACCACCTCTTAACATTTTAAGTTCAAAGCTATTATTCCATATTTCTGAAGCATTTTCATTTTCCGATTTTTGGAATTTTGCTGAAATGAATTTATCCCAGATTTCTTTTGCTTCTTCATAATAATGTTCTGATATTAAAAAATCAGTATATTTAAGAATTAATTCATCTTCAACATTCTGTTTATATAAGTTTTTCCAGACATTTTTAGCATCATTTATTCTTTTGGTAGAAATTAAATAGAGCAAATAATTTTTGTGATAAGAATAATTGTATGGTAAAAGTACATTAATTATATCATCAGAATTAACTGGCAATTTATAAAGTAAATCATAAACAGTTTGTTGAGCCCCGGGATTAAGAATTATAAATTGCTTAAAATTTTGTAACGCATCTTTAATGTTATTGTTATTTAAATAAAAAAGACCTGCTTCCCATATTATTTGAGGATTATTAGCATTGAGAGCAACAGCCCTTTTAAGCGTTTCACCAGCTTGTAAAATTTGTCCTTGTGTTTTATAAATATTTGCAAGATCAAGCCAGCAGCCGCCCTGCAGAGGATTCCTTTTTAATGATTCAAAATAATATTTTTTGGCTTTTTCCATATTTATCTGGTAGATGTCGTACTGATAAAATCTTCCGAGAAGATAATAATAAGTCGCATTGTCTCTATCAAATGAAATAGCAGAAGAAAGTCCTTTTTCATCTATTTTTCTTAAAACCATGAAACCTAAAAGCTGAGAAATAATAATTGAAAGAATAAAAAGATAAAGGGGAATGATTATTGAGAGAATTAAAATACAGCTTTCATTTCTTTTCATCAGTATAATAATGTCTGTAGTAATAATAGCTATATTTCATTGTTGACTGGTTTACTGAATTTAAAATTACCCCGAGTATTTTTGCGTTCACACCTTCAAGAATTCTTTTTGTTTCTTTTATATTATATTTTGCTGTTTTGCCTGAACGTACAATAATAATTACGCCATCAGTCTGATGACTTACGATAAGCGGATCTGCTATGCCAAGCACAGGAGGAGTATCTACAATTATAAAATTAAAATCTGAATATATGTTCTGAATAAGATCTCGTAACCTGTATGAACTCAACAATTCAGCAGGATTGGGCGGAATAGGTCCTGATGTAATTACATATAAATTCTCTATATTACAATGTTTTATTAATCCGTTATCTATTTCTGCATTTCCTGATAAATAATTTGCCAATCCGATTGTGTTGTCAAGTTTAAATATTCTATGGAGTCTCGGTTTTCTCATATCTGCATCAATAAGAAGAACCTTAAATCCTGATTGAGTAAGACTCACTGCTGTATTAACAGAAGTTGTAGTTTTACCCTCGCCTCTGTCAGGACTTGTAATCATCATTACTCGTGGCGGTTTTCCGCCGGAAGAAAGCAAAAGGAATGTCCTTATGGACCGATAAGCTTCTGATATTGGTAATTTAGAATCTTCATGAGATACATATTCAACCTGTAAAGGACTTTTTTCCTCAGAAAAATTTGGCACAATGCCAAGAGAAGGCATGTATGCCTTTTTTTCAACATCCTCAGGAGTCTTTATAGTATCATCAAGATACTCTGTAAAGAAAGCAAGCCCTATACCTCCAAATATACCTACAACTAAAGACAACATAATATTTAATGGCCAATTTGGCTTATAAGGCTTTTTAGGAATTTCTGCTCTGTCAAGTATTTGAATATTACTGGCAGTAAGGCTTGCTGAGACTCCTGTTTCTTTCAATCTCTGGAGCAAACCGTTGTATAATTCCTTGTTAGTATCAGCCTCTCTTTTTAGTATCTGATATTGTATTGCTCTTTCATTTAAACTCAAAGCTTCATTTTTAAGACTATTAAGTGCTGCCTTCAATTGATTTTCACGTTTGACTGCTACTTCATAATCTTTTTTAACGCTTGAAATAATTCTTTTAGTCTCAATATCCATTTTCTTTTTTATTTGGTTAATCTGTTCCTGTAGCCTTATCATTTTAGGATAATCGGGTTTATAAATTTTGAGCATTTGATTATATTCAGCGTCAAGTGATACATAATTCTTTTTTAATTCCAGCATTAGAGGATTATTCATAACCACTGAGCTTGATTCCTGCTCACCTGAATGCATTTCACGGCACAGAGCTTCTTTACTTATTCTTTCTGCAGTGGCTGTTGTTAATTCAGAGGAAAGTTCTGAAAGTCTTTTTGTTATTATATTCTGGTTATCAGTTGCTTTACCTTTGCTATCTTCAGTTTTATCAAGAAAAATAATGCCATTTTTTGCAGCGTATTCATTTAGTTTTTCTTCAGCCTGTTCAACCTTTGCTTTCATTTCATCAAGCTGTTTTTCAAGCCATGTTTTTGCTTGATTTGTTGCCTGAAATTTTGATTCAATATTCAATTCAATAAATGCATCTCCAATCGCATTTGAAACCTTTGCTGCAAGATAGGGATCATTTGATTGGAAGCTTACATTTACAAGCCTTGATTTTTGAACAGGTGAAACTTCAATTCTGTTAATAAACGAGTCAATTAATTCGGGAGAGACCTTATCATCTTCAAGAGAGCTATTCTGTTTGTCAAGCAAATTAGATTCTGTATTTTGTTTTTTATTTTCATCAAAGCTTGAAAATTCAGGATAAGAAAAAAGATTAAGAGAGTGCACTACTCTTTTAGCAAGATTGCGAGATTTAAGTACTTTATATTGAGTTTGATAATAGTCATCTTCTATTTTCTCAAGATTTACAACATCTTTAAAAGAAAGTATATTTGGATTTTCTTTGTCAATTTTAATTGTAATTGTTGATTTATATACTGGTTTTTTAATAAAAGTGCCTATAACTACAGTTGTTACAACAGCAATAAAAAAAGTTATAACAATCCATTTGCGTCTTAATACTACATGAAGATAGTCCCTTAGATGAACTTCTTCTTCATTTTGTGGATAATAAATCTGTCCAGGGGTTGCAAGAGAATAGTCGCGGGGTTTATCAAGAGCTTTTTCTTTGTTTATTTCATTTTCTTCAGACATAATATTTCTACCATATAATTTTTATTCCAAACTACATCCCTGCTCCTAAAGATCCGGAACCAAAACTTATCATACCTCTAAGACTGCTAATAAAACCATTAAAGAAATTTTTTATTCCGCTTACAGGAACAATAATTATATCGTTATTTGCTAAAAGTATATCAGGAAGTTCGCCTTTTTTGACTGCGTCATAATCAATTCCTATGATATCTCTTTCGCCTCTACCATTATCTCTGAATATTCTTATATCGCTCAGCTTTGCTTCAGGTTTTAATCCTTTTGCTAAAGTAAGGGCTTGTATAATTGTAGTTTTTCCTTTTAACGGATAAGCTCCGGGTTCTTTTACAGCTCCATCAACAAAAAATATTCCTCCTTCAGGTACATTAATTAAATCTCCAGAAAAAACAGGAACATTAAGTGCAAAATTACCCTTAATTAGCAATTCATCAAGATCAATTATAATAGTGCTTGTTTGACCATCTGGTTTATCTTTATCAGCTGGACGTATAACATAACAAATATTGGAAGCAGTGTCTTTTAAACCTCCTGATACCATCAGCATATCGAGCAAATATCTCTGACCTGTTACAGCATAAACCTGCGGATTTTTAACTGCACCAACTACTGAAATCCTCTGGCTATGATATTCTCTGACAAAAACATTTACAACAGTTTCCTGGACATATTTTTCAAGTTTTTCTGCTATAAGTTTTTCAAGTTCAGATGTAGTTAAACCTTTTACTTTAATAATACCTATTAAAGGTAAAGCAATATCACCCTGTGAATTCACCCTTAATGTTTTCTTAATTTCTTCAACATTATAAGCCTCTATTTCAAGCAAGTCTTCGGGCCCAATGCGATAATCGTCATTGGAAATGACTTTATTCGCAGAACTGGCGATTAACATGGCATTGAATTGTTCAGTTTTGTTTTTTGCAGAGATATCAATTGTTGAATATTTTTTAGCAGGTTGATCGCTGCTGCAACCGCAGAAAAATAAAAAAAGAAATGAAAGACTTATTAATAATGTTTTCTTTAAATAACAAAAAAAATAATTATTATCTGCTAAAGCTGTGAGGACTTGCATGTCCGTTTCCTCTAAATGCCTCAAAAGAAAGACCACCAACAATGGCAGAAAATCCTCCAAGTACAACAACAGGACCTAAATAAGAGCCAGAGCTTACAATGTGCGATGTTGCAGGAGTTGTTCCTTCTCCAATACCTGCAAAAAAGGTTTCACCATTTTCAATAAGTACATATCGTGAATTATGTCTTATCATTATCCTTCCTGAAAGGCTTCTTATAAAAGTACCCTGGTCATTACGAATCACCATCCCATAAATATTTGTTATATTCGGGGCTCCCGGACCTGCAACAAGAGAATAAATACCTCCAGCCTGTGTATTGATTAAAACTGTTGCTTCAGGTGTTAAAACAGAAAAATCAATATCAGAACTTACATTAAAAGATACAGTTCCTTTTGATAAGTTAACAATGTATTTTCTTTTTGAGGATTCTATAGATAATTCTGAATCTTTTGATATATCAATTCTTCCTCCCTCTTGAGTTGTAATATAAACGACGCCATCTTTTGTGCGGAGTTTTGTGTTTTTAAGCAAAGGATATACAGGTTGAATATTTTGCCAATTACCAGTTGATGATTCAATATAAACATTTCCAGAAGAGCGTATTTCGCCAAATGATAAACTTTCCTGAGCCTGGGAAGAATTAGAATAAACAAAACAGATATTAAGTATAAAAAATATTAACAACAATGGGTTTAATTTTGGTAACATTAAGAAAGTACCTCCTTACACTTAAAGTATTTAGATTAATACTTTAAGTAGTTAAAAACAAATATAAAAGAGATAAATATGTTTGTCAAGCTTTTTATTAAAATAAAAATTATTCTTTTCCTGAAAAATTAGCTTTTTCTTCCAGCAAACTGCTGAGTATTCAAACCATTCAAGCTCCGCCAAACCCAATAATCACATTGCCTTTTTCAACTATTACAGGAACTTTTCTAATTCCACCAGAAAGCTTCAACATTTCTTCCATTTTTTTATCATCTGCTTTTACATCATAATACTCAACATTCTCTCCATAAGCATCAAGTGCTTTTTTTGTATATGGTCAACCTGGCTTTCCATAAATAATAATTTTCTCCAACAATTTTTTACTCCTTTCCTAAATATTTTTTCGGGTTTGATGTTATGCAATTCATTATTATTTCATTTTCATAACCTGAATCAATCAATCTTTTAGCAGACTCGGTAATTGTTATACCACCGCCAAGCAATTTACCGTAATTATTGTATATACCTTTATTCTCAGAAGAAGTTCCGGTTTCTTTTACTGAGTCAGAAATAATAATTATTCTTTCAGGATTTTTAACACTAAAAATCAAATCAATTGTTTTTTCATGCAGATGAAAAGGGTCTGCTATTATCTCAATATATACTTCCTTGTTTAATAAACCAAATCCGGCAAGACCCGGTTCCCTGTGGTGAAACCCTTTCATAGCATTGAATATATGAGTTACTCCCTTTGCACCATGATTATACCCATTTTCAGCTTCATTATATGTTGCATCTGAATGTCCCATGCTTGCTATGATTCCAATGTCAGACATTTTTTTAATAAGTTCAGGAGCACCGTCAAGTTCAGGTGCAATCGTCATAATTTTGATAATATTTTCGTAACCATCAATTAATTCATAGAAATATTTTTCTCTGGGCTCAAGAAAAGTCATGGCATTTAGAGAGCCGCAATAGGAGGGATTCAGGAAAGGTCCCTCAAGATGTACTCCTGATATTTTTGCTCCTTCATCATTTGATTGATTCTGCATATCCATGGCTTTTCTTATATTTTCCATATTCTCACGCATTAATTTAATTGTTGCAGGATAAACTGTAAGAATAATTTCTGATACACCTCTTAAGCCTTGAAGACGTGTTATATTCAGGAGTTGTTTAAAATCTGTGGTTCTTGTGTCATACCCGCCAATTCCATGAGTATGAATATCTATTGTTTTCATTAAACTAATCTTATCACAAAAATTAATACAATGTGAATAAAAGGGTATTTTAATATTTATTACAGTACTGTAAAATAAAATATTAAATGAAAGGAATAATTTTAGCAGGGGGAAGTGGAACAAGATTGTACCCTATTACTTTAGGGGTATGCAAACAATTATTACCTATATACGATAAACCCATGATTTATTATCCCTTATCTGTTTTAATGCTTGCAGGGATAAGGGATATTATGATTATTTCAACACCTGTTGACCTGCCACGCTTTATTCAGATTTTTGGAACAGGAGAAAATCTCGGCCTTAAATTTTCTTACAAGGAACAGCCGCATCCCGGTGGAATTGCCCAGGCATTTATAATCGCAAAAGAATTTATAGGAGATGACAATGTTTGCCTTGTTCTTGGAGATAATATCTTTTACGGTCATGGTTTTACAAATTTACTCAAAAAAGCATATTCTGACATTGAGACAATCGGAGGTGCAACAGTATTCGGGTATTATGTAAATGACCCTGAAAGATACGGGGTTGTAGAGTTCGATAAAAATGGCAGGGTTCTTTCTATTGAAGAAAAACCAAAAATCCCAAAATCAAAATATGCGGTTACAGGTCTTTATTTTTATGATAACAATGTGATTGGTATTGCAGAAAGCATAAAACCTTCCCATAGAGGAGAACTTGAAATAACAGATGTAAATAAAGAATATCTTAAACAACAGAAATTAAGAGTGGAGCTTATGGGTAGAGGTTATGCATGGCTTGATACAGGCACACATGAAAGTCTTCTTGAAGCAGGAGAATTTATATCTACTATCGAAAAAAGGCAGGGGCTTAAGATTGCATGTGTTGAGGAAATAGCTTTTAAACTTGGGTATATCACAAAAGAGCAGCTTATCAAACTCGCCCAAAACCTCAATAAAAATGAATACGGGAAATACTTAATGCGATTGATAAAATAAAACTATGCCGTTTGCTTTTAAGAAATTATTTATTCCCGAAGTTGTTTTAATTGAGCCAGAGATTTTTTCTGACAGCAGGGGTTTTTTTGCTGAAACCTATAAATTTTCTGATTTTACAGAAGCTGGAATTAAAGAATTTTTTATTCAGGATAACTATTCATTTTCCCATAGAGGAGTTTTACGGGGGCTTCATTATCAAAAAAATCCTGATGCGCAGGCCAAGCTTGTTCAATGTCTGAAAGGCAAAATATTTGATGTAGCAGTAGATATAAGAAAAGGCTCTCCTTATTATTGCAAATGGATTTCAGTAGAATTATCAGAAGAAAACAGATTAATGCTCTATATTCCTGTTGGTTTTGCGCATGGATTTGTTGTGCTTTCTGAAACTGCAGAAGTTATTTATAAATGTACAAAAGAATATTCACCTTCTTGTGATAGAGGAGTAATATGGAATGACCCTGACATAAACATTAAATGGCCTGTCTCAGAACCTATTCTTTCAGAAAAGGATAAAAAGCACCCATGTTTGAAGGAGGCAGACAATAATTTTATTTATTGACGTTAATTTTTATTGCTATTGAGATAATTATATGAAATTTTTAATAACAGGGGCTAACGGACAACTTGCGAAAGAATTTCCAGAATATTTAAAAGATTTTGGGCACGAATTTTGTTCCTTTGATAGAGAAAATCTTGACATTTCAAATATTGAATCTGTTCTGGAAAAAATAGAGAATAACAAGCCTGATATTGTCTTAAATTGTGCGGCATACAATTTCGTTGATAGAGCTGAAGATGATTATGAGACAGCTCTCAGGGTAAATGCAGAAGGAGTCATGAATCTCGCCATTGCCTGTAAGAAATTTAACGCAATGCTCGTACATTACAGCACAGACTATATTTTTGATGGATTTAAAAAAGACTTTTATAATGAAGACGATGAACCAAATCCATTGAATAAATACGGTCAGAGCAAATTATTAGGTGAAAAATATCTTCAGGATACCATGAGTGATTTTCTTTTATTCAGAGTCAGCTGGGTATTTGGTGGGGGAAGGCAAAATTTCTTATCAAAATTATTGGACTGGGCTAAAAATAATAAAGTTCTCAATATAGTATGTGACCAGATTTCCATTCCAACTTATACCAAAGATATTGTCAGCCTGACACTTTTTGCTATTAATAAAAGACTTCGTGGAATTTATCATTTAACAAACAGCGGATACGCCTCAAGATATGAGGTAGCAAGGTATTTCATAGAACATTCAGGATTAGAAAATCTTGTTCTGCCGGCAAATTCAAAAGACTTCCCATCTCCTGCAAAAAGACCTTTTTTTTCAGCAATGTCTAATAAGAAGCTATCTGAAGCTTTAAATGTTGAAATACCAGACTGGCGAACAGGTATTGATAGATATATTGAAACTATATATAAAAAGGAAGATATTTAAAAAAAATGAAAAGAATTCTTGTTACAGGTGGAGCAGGTTTTATTGGCAGTGAATTCGTAAGAGTAGGAGTGAAAAAAGGATATTCAATCTCTGTAGTTGATAATCTCAGCTATGCAGGTGATTTGGAACGTCTTAAAAATATCAATGATAAAATTGCTTTTTACAGAAAGAGCATTACCGACATAAAATCTTTGAGGAAAATTTTCGACAAATTCAAACCAGATATTGTTGTGCATTGGGCTGCAGAGAGTCATGTTGATAGAAGTATTCTGGATGCTACACCTTTCATTGACACAAATATTAAGGGTACCCAGATACTCATGGATGTATCAAAAGAAAAAGGAATCAACAAATTTATTAATATTTCCACTGATGAAGTTTATGGAGAACTCGGTTATAACGGGCATTTTTCCGAAACAAGCCCGCTTAATCCAAATTCTCCATATTCAGTAAGCAAAGCATCAGCAGATATGCTTGGAAGAGCATATTTCAGAACATATGGACTCCCTGTCATAACTGTCAGACCTTCAAATAACTATGGCCCGTGGCAGTATCCTGAAAAACTAATACCTGTTGTGATTTTAAAAGCATTAAATAATGAAAAAATACCAGTTTATGGGAAAGGTGAAAATATCAGGGAATGGCTTTATGTTTCAGATTGTGCCGAAGCAATTTTTAAGATTATAAATAAAGGTTATGCCGGTGAAATTTATAATGTTGGAAGCGGACAGGAAAAGAAAAATATCGAAGTTGTTAAGAAAATATTGGACTTACTCGGAAAAGACTACAGTCTTATCAAATTTGTTAAGGACAGACCGGGACACGATTTCAGGTATTCTTTAAGTTCAAGTAAAATACGGAATAAAACTGGCTGGAAACCTAAAGTCTCTTTTGATTCAGGAATTGAAAAAACTGTTAAATGGTATATACAAAACATGGACTGGGTTAAAAAGAAACTCAATATTTTAAAAAAATACTGGGAAAAAGTTTACAGGTAAGAAATGGATAAAAATATATTTAGAGAATACGATATTAGAGGGATTGCCGGGAAAGATATCAATGAAGATTTCGCTTATAATCTTGGACTCGCTTTTGGAACCTATCTTAAAAAATTTAATCCAGATGCAAAATGGGTGAGTGTTGGGAGAGATGGGAGACTCAGTTCTGAATCACTGGCTAATTTTGTTATTAAAGGTATTATTAAAACAGGTATAAATGTATATGACATAGGACTATGCCCAACCCCTCTACAGTATTTCTCAATTTTTCATCTAAATCTTGATGGCGGTATAATGGTAACAGGAAGTCACAATCCACCCGAGTATAATGGTTTCAAAATAAGCGCTGGGAAAGAAACAATTTTCGGTGAAAAGATAC
This sequence comes from Nitrospirota bacterium, assembly GCA_013388435.1. GTDB lineage: Bacteria > Nitrospirota > Thermodesulfovibrionia > Thermodesulfovibrionales > SM23-35 > DYFC01. The sequence continues at coordinate 34,859 of JACAFE010000038.1, forward strand.
AGGAAATCAAATATATTATCGAGCAAAAGGCATTTATAAATAATATATCAAAAGGAACTGTAGAATCTTTTGATATAAAAACCGTATATAAAGACTTCATGAAAGAAAAGTTTTCTTACCTTTCCAGTGATAACTACAGAAAATTAAAAGTAGTTATTGATGCTGGAAATGGTACCGGAGGCATAGTATCTCCCGAAATAATTCAATCAATGGGCTGTAAAGTTATCCCTCTCTATTGTGAACCTGATGGTAGATTTCCAAATCATCATCCTGATCCAACTGTTGTGGATTATATCAAAGATTTAATTCATACTACTGTCAAAGAAAAAGCAGATATTGGAATAGGATATGACGGAGATGCTGATCGAATAGGAGTAATTGATAATAACGGCAATATTATATGGGGAGATCAATTGATGGTTATACTCGCCAGAGATATTCTAAAAAGATTGCCTGGCTCAGTTTTTATAGCTGACGTAAAATGCTCACAATCAGTATTTGATGATATCGAAAAAAATGGTGGAAAATCCATAATGTGGAAGACAGGGCATTCACTTGTAAAAAACAAAATGAGAGAAGAAAAAGCAATCCTTGCGGGAGAATTTAGCGGACATATTTTTATAGCTGATAAATATTTTGGATTTGACGATGCATTATATACATCTTTTCGGATTATTGAAATAATGAAAAAAACTGGCTTGAATTTGAAGGAATTGCTAAAAGGAATCCCTTATTTATTTCATACTCCTGAAATACGTTTTGAATGTGAAGAAAACAAGAAGAAAAAAATTGTTGACAGACTTGTTGATAAATTCAGGCATTATATTTCTACAGGACAAAGCCCCCTGCCAATAAAAAAAATTGTTGACATAGACGGCGTAAGGGTAATATTCGAAAAAGGATGGGGACTTGTAAGAACAAGTAATACACAGCCTGTTATAGTGATGCGTTTTGAAGCCGAAGATCAGGATTCCCTGAATATCTACAAACAATTTATTGAAAATGAATTAAATAAATGTATAAATTAACTATCCGGAGGTTATAAATTGAAAGCTTTAATTCTCGCAGGGGGTTCTGGTACAAGGTTATGGCCGTTGAGCAGAAAAAATTTTCCAAAACAATTCTTAAAATTGCGTGAAAACAACTCTCTATTACAACAAACCATAAAAAGGCTTTTAAATATATTTTTACCAGAGGAAATAATCGTAATGACAAATAATGAATATAAATTTCACGTTATTTCTGATCTGAATTCTATTTCCAATAGTAAAAAAACAATAAATAATATTATTCTCGAACCAATTGGGAGGAATACCGCGCCTGCGATAGCATTGGGTATGAAATATTGTCTTGAGAAGCTTGGAACTTCAGAGGATGAAATATTATTTATTTCTCCTTCAGACCATTTGATAAGACCGGACGAAAAGTTTTCAGAATATGTAAAAGCCGCAGAAGAAATATCCCGCAAAGGGTATATTGTTACATTTGGACTGAAGCCAACAAGGCCTGAAACAGGTTATGGTTATATTAAGGTAGAAAATAAGGGACATACCAGAAAAAGCAAAGGATATTTTAAAGTAGAAAAATTTACTGAAAAGCCTGACACTAAAACAGCAGAAAAATATATCAAGGATGGTAACTATTACTGGAACTCGGGTATGTTCGCATTTAAAATCGGGACAATGATAAAAGAATTTAAGAAATATGCTCCAGATATTAGCGGTATGTTTGACTTAGGATTTGAGGAATTGATAGCGAGATTTGATGAAATGCCTGATATTTCGATTGATTATTCCATTGCCGAACAATCAGAAAAAATGACTGTACTTCCAATAGATGTTTACTGGAATGACATTGGTTCATGGGATTCACTTTATGATGTTGTTGATAAAGATGAAAAGGGCAATGTGAAAATGGGAGATATTATTACTGTTGATACAAAAGATACTTTAATAATAAGTAATAAAAGACTCATTTCCACTATAGGTATTGAGGGATGTCTTATAATAGATACTGACGATGCTGTTTTAATTGCAAAAAAGGGAGAAACCCAGAAAGTGCGAGAAATAGTCAAGATTCTCAATAACAGTAAAAGAAAGGAAGCTCTTGAACATTTGACTACTTATAGACCATGGGGCAGCTATACAATACTTGAAGAAGGTACAAGGTATAAAATAAAAAGAATTGTCGTTAATCCCGGAGAAAGACTCAGCCTTCAAATGCATTATCACCGCTCAGAACACTGGGTAGTTATAAAAGGAGCTGCAAAGGTAACCATTGGAGATAAAGAGATTTATATTCATGAAAACGAATCAATATATGTTCCCAAATCAACTTTACACAGGCTTGAAAATCCCGGTAAGGTTCCACTTGAAATAATAGAAGTTCAAAATGGTGAATATGTTGGTGAGGATGATATTGTGAGATTGGATGATATTTATGGGAGAAAAGCTCAATGAAAGAGTTAATCGAAAAAATAAAGAACAGGGATGCTACTGTTGGTGTCATTGGGCTCGGTTATGTCGGACTTCCATTATGTCTCCGTTTTTCACAGGAACGATTTAGAGTCACGGGATTTGATATTGATACA
>JACAFE010000006.1 GCA_013388435.1 Nitrospirota bacterium
CAAGAATAGTGGGAAGAAGTCACTTTGAAGGCATGAAACTTCAAGATACAGCACAATATCTAAAATGGCATCTTGAGATTGCAGGAATAAAAGAACATCTATTCACAGAAGAATCTGTCTATACATCAAAGTTCAGGCGGAGGAATTGGTCTATTAATTGCCCCTTCCTCCTTGCCTTTTCTTTATTTTATATTGGTCAATTTAATTTGAGTTTTCTGGTCAGTTTAATATGAGAGATAACAACTCGAAACTGTGAATTCTTCGAACTCCAATTTTTCTTTTATCCAAGTCTAAATTTTTATCTTTTTCTTGTGTATTACACCTAAACAAGATGGGCGTTCAGATGCTTTTTTATACCATTTAGTAAGCTTTTCCGTTTCTCTGATTTCCCTGAATCCTTCCCTTTGTAAATGCTCTTTTATATCTTTTTCTTTTAGTTTCCTTTTAGCCATTTTTGATACCTTTCTTTATAAAATTCAAAATTCTCTTTCATATCTGTTATTGCCATTGTTAATGCTTGTCCATTATCAAGGAAATCATACCAGATTTTTCTTATTACATCGCCATTTATATTAAGTATATCTTTATGAGGACAATCATGTCCACTATCATATCTCATAATTTCATGCCACTTACCTTCAAGCATTAACAGTAATTTGACTACAAATTCTACAACATCTCCGTTTTCTGTTTTAAAATATATATATGCAATTGTTCCTTCTTCAAGCTCTAAAAAATATTCTTTATCCATGCTTTTTTCTTAAAAGATTTTCGGATTTTACCTTTTCCCCTAAAGGGGTCAAAAGGGGGTTGCCCATAAATAATAATTCTGGAGGGTCAGATCTTGGATCTTGAATTTCTAACCTCACCTTCAAACCATTAACTCCTTATTAAACCCGTCCTTTATTAATTTTAAAACCTCAAATACTATAATAAACCTTTCATGAAGAATCAAAAGAACTTAAATCTTTATAAATTGTTATCTTTTATTTTTACTTATATTCACTACATTTAATTTAATTCTTACAAAAACTTCTTCCTCTTGCAAGTAAAATGTTTCCTAATAATCAACTCTATATAAATTTACAAATTTTTGCACAATTATATTCAGCCACCAGCTAACTTTATAATTAATCACGTATCCTTTTCATAACATAAATCCATACACAATCTTATCTAACTCACAATAACTTTTTGATACAATTGCAAAATCTTCTAATTTTAATTCATTAGCTATCTCTTTTAATTTTCTTAAATCAGATTCTTGAGGATTTAATTTTACCTCATAGGCTTTTTTCTTATCTAAAATGAAATCAATTTCAACACCGCTTTTCTTCTGGTAGTAGTTAACTGCCCCCTTTAATCTAAGACTCAGAAAAACACTGTTTTCAAAAATACTACCTGGATCTAATTTAGCAAAATGATTTGCAAGGCCTGTATCACAAAGATAAACCTTGGGCATTTTTCTAATCTCAGTATCTTTACCTCTGCTATAAGGCTTTATGGTCTTTATAAAGTAGGTGCTTTCCAAAAAAGATACATATTCATTTAATGTAGGACGTGAAACTTTCAACTCTTTAGAAATCTTTTGAATATCTAATCTTGAACCAATTCTTTGCATAAGAAGCAATATCAAATCTCTAATTATTTCATTTTTACGAAAATCACCTAATTGAGTTACCTCTAACTGAAAAAAAGAAGTAAAAATCTCTTCCAATGCCTTTTTCTTTTCTTCAATATTTGTCTTTAAAACAACACCAGGAAAACCACCAAAAAGAATGTATTCATCATATAAATATGCAATACTTTCAAATGCAGAAGGAGTTATATCTTTTGCATCCTCTAAAATCTTAAAGTTTACTCCTTTAAATAAAAGAAACTCACTAAAAGTAAGGGGAAATAATTCAAAGATAAATTTCCTTCCGGCAAGAGATTCTGTAAAAAGGTTCTTTAAATAAAAACTTGCTGATCCTGTAAGAAAAAATTTTACATTATAATGGTCAATAAAATACTTAACTACAGAGGGTAAATTTCTTACAAATTGAATTTCGTCACAGAAGATGAATGGCCTTTTTGTAAAATCTATTCCTAAAATTTCTAATGTCTTCTTTATCCGCTCGTAGTTTTTTTCTTCAAAATATTTTCTATTTAATGGGTTTTCTAAATCTAAAAAGATTTTATTTCTTGATTCAATCTGTTCATAAATAAAATTTAAAATAGTTGTTTTCCCAGTTCTCCTCATCCCTGTAATAATAATTGCTTCAGGTGAATCAAAATATAGCTCAATCTTTTTAAGGATTAATCTGGGTTTAATCATATCTATACTTTACAAATAGTTCAACTTTATGTCAAATTAATATTACATAAAATAGTATAATTTTTAATGAATTATTAAAATTTAATGAATTTGGGGGTCAGGTCTTGAATCTTGAACCTAATCTGACTTCTTTTCAAATGATAAACATATGTTTCTTTCGCGTCTTTCAATTAACGCACCCCGCACCCCTCTTAATAGAGTGGAAAACACCCTGTCTTTTCAGGATACCATCGCAAGAGTGTAATGTAAAATTGGAAGCTATAGTAGTACATGTTTTGTAATCAACGCTTCAAAATACTCTATAGTCTTTTTTAATCCCTCCTCAATGTCTACCATAGGTTTCCAGTCCAACTTTTCTTTTGCAAGGGTTATATCAGGCTGTCTTTGTTTTGGGTCATCCTGAGGAAGGGGTTTGAATACGATTTTGGATTTTGAGCCTGTCAGCTGTTTAACTTTCTCTGCAAGTTCAAGGATTGAAAACTCAGAAGGATTACCGAGATTTACCGGACCTGTAAAATCATCAGGACTTTCCATAAGCTTTACAATGCCATATATCATATCATCAATATAACAGAAACTTCTTGTCTGTCTACCATCTCCAAAAACTGTTATATCTTCCCCTTTTAATGCCTGAATAATAAAATTACTTATTACTCTTCCGTCATTTGGGTGCATCTTTGGACCATAGGTGTTAAAGATTCTTGCAACTTTTATTTTTAATTTGTGTTGACGATGATAATCAAAGAATAAGGTTTCTGCACAACGCTTACCTTCATCATAGCAGGATCTGAGACCTATGGGATTTACATTCCCCCAGTAGGTTTCAGGCTGTGGATGAATAGTCGGGTCACCATAAACTTCACTTGTAGATGCCTGAAGGATCTTCGCCTTGAGCCTTTTCGCAAGTCCGAGCATATTAATAGCACCATGAACTGCAGTCTTGATAGTTTGAACAGGGTCAAATTGGTAATGTACAGGTGATGCAGGACACGCAAGATTATAGATTTCATCAACCTCAACATAAAGAGGAAAACATATATCATGACGCATAACTTCAAAATATGGATTTGTTAAAAGATGGGCAATGTTTCCCCTTCGTCCTGTATAAAAATTGTCAACACAGAGAACTTCATCGCCTTCTTTTAAAAGATGTTCACAAAGGTGCGAGCCGATAAATCCCGCTCCTCCTGTGACAAGTATGCGTTTTTTCATAAGTCAAATATGGGGTCAGGCTTGAATCTTAAATAGCTAATCCCCATTAACCTCTCTTTTATTAACTTAAAAATCTTCAATATCATAATAAACTTCTCATCAAAAATCAAATAACTCAAATCTTTGGTAATGTGTAAACTACCCGTCTTCTATATATTTATATCCAATTTTTAAAATATCCGTAATCATTTTGCAAGTAAAAAGCTATATAAAACATTCAGTCTTTGCACATACTCTTTGCACTTCCGAAGTGCAAGATTTTTAACGTTGAAACCTTATTTACATAAATGCTAAAATTTAACATGTCCAAACTTTTAGAGGCAATAGATGAAATATCACCAGAGCTGAGACTTCCCTTACTCAAAGCTTTTACATATTTAAAAGAAGAAATTGCTGAGACTGTAAAAAAATCAGATTTTGAGAGATTTGAGAAGGCTACTGAGGAAAATTTCAATAGAGTATGGAAGGC
>JACAFE010000037.1 GCA_013388435.1 Nitrospirota bacterium
GTAGGGATTAGGAGCGGTTTTGTCTATTTTCTACTGAGACTGATGGGTTATTCAAAGGCTTCAAATTATGATGCATCAATAATGGAATGGGCATCAGATTCGTCTTTGCCAATGGAGAAGATGGCAAATTATCACGCATTGGTATATCCGGAATGGGTTAAGGATTTAATTGATGGTAAAAATCCATCGACTTATCATGGGAATGGATATGTCATTCTTTATACAACATGGACCGCGCGCTATAGTGAAAATAGAACTGACTATGTTGGAACCAACTATGAATTAGGTCATATACCCGGTGCAATATTTCTTGATACTTACAGTATTGAAAATGGACCTAATTCTGAGTATGGTGAGGGATATAAACATCCTTCTGAGGGAAATGTTAAACCGATACCAGAACTTCAACATTTCCTTGGGAATATGGGTATATCCAAAGATAAAACTGTTATAATTTATGCAGATGATGAGATTGCAATGATGACAGCTGGCAGAGTAGCGTGGGCATTACTCCTTGCTGGAGTTGATGTGCGTATTTTGAATGGTGGTTTTCAAGCATGGGTTAAAAAAGGTTATCCTATTGAGACAACACCAAATCCTTGGGTTCCTGTTGAATTTGGAGATAGTCCTGGTAATCCTCAATATCTATCAACAATGGAAGATGTTAGAAATGTAGTCAATGGAACTGTTACTGATGTCTTAATAGCAGATGACCGCTCGTGGGAGGAATACATTGGTGATTCCAACTCCTATTATCCATACTTTTTTGCTTTAGGTAGAATTCCAACAGCAAAATGGATAGGTGACTGGGTAGAGCTTGTGAGACCTGATGCTCAATCACTTAGAACATATACAGAGGTTGAATCAAATTGGAGAAAAGCTGGATTTAGTCCTGATAATAAGATTTATTTTTATTGTGGTACTGGATGGCGTTCTGGACTTTATACATTCTATGCATATTTGTTGGGCTGGAATGCTGCTAATTATGATGGTGGATGGTTTGAGTGGACATATTATAGTGACAATCCAATAGAAAAGGGAAACCCTTAATCCAGCAATATAAAAGGATTATCATCAAATATTAATTATGGATTAAATTCTCATTAAGGGAAGCTGTTATTTAAAGCTTCCCTTATTCTTTCTTTTGTTACAAGTTTTTCCAGTTTTTTAAATCCGCCTTTATAATTTTTTAAAGGAGAATTAAAAAACTGTTTAGACCATCTGTACATATCATAATCTTATTCCTCTGTATTTTTATTTTAACTATAAGCCATGAGCTATTTGATTTCAGATTATTTGTATGGAGTTAAAAAAAATTTTTGAACAACATTCGTATTATCCGTGTAACTTTAAAAAATATTGTTAGCAAAAACTACTAAGATGGAGAACATATTTAAACTCCTTCAAGAATTTGTTCCAAGTTCAGATATAGCCGAACTATCTAAAGGTGATGACAGATTAACTGAGGCAGTCAAAGAGGCCTTGAAGATGATTGAAGATGGTAGATATAACGCTTCAATAGCATTTTATAATTTCTGAAGAAGCGTTTTATAGTTATAGGAAAGATGGGATGATATAATAAAGAATGTCACAGATATACGAAATAAGAGATCCTATTCATGGTTTTATTGAAATTAATGAGTGGGAACGAGACATTATAAATCATGCTGTTTTTCAAAGACTAAGAAGAATAAGACAACTGGGTTTAACTGATATGATTTATCCTGGGGCTATGCATACGCGCTTTGAGCACTCCCTCGGTGTCATGCATTTAGCTACAAAGATGTTTGATGAAATAGTAAAAAGAAGAATTGATTTTCTAAAGAAAGAACTCAATTACTCAGATGGAGGAATAGAAAGAGACAGAATTTTATTGCGTCTTTCATGCTTACTACATGATATTGGACATTCTCCTTTTTCCCATGCTTCCGAAGATCTAATGCCTAAAGACGAAAAAGGAAGGCCTTATAAACATGAAAATTACTCTGCGGCAGCAGTGGTTTATTTAATGAAAGATGTCATTGATGACCATCCATTAAATCAAAATCACCGTATTAGAGCCCAGGAGATTGCTGATTTTCTAAATAATTTTTCTTTAAGAAGGTCATTATTATGGAGAAGCTTACTGTCAAGCCAGCTTGATGCAGACAGATCAGATTATCTGTTAAGAGACTCTCATCATATTGGTGTCGCATATGGGAAATATGATTTAAACAGACTACTTGTAACTATGACCGTAGCAATAGATCCAGAATCTAATCCAACACTTGCTGTCGAAGAAAGCGGTGTTCATGCCGCTGAGGGGCTAATAGTTGCAAGATACATGATGTTTACACAAGTATATTTTCAGCATACAAGAAGGGCCTATGACTATCATCTTGCAATGTCTATGAGGTCATTGCTTAAAGAGCAGCAATTTCCACCACCAACAAATAGAAACAATATTGAAGAATATTTAAAATGGAATGACTGGTGCGTACTTGGAGAGATAAACAATGGGAATGGCGGTAAACATGGAAAACTCATATCAGAAAGAAGGCATTATAGAAAAGTTTATGAGACGCCAGAGGTCCCATCTCAGGAGGATGTCGAAGCCTTAAATAAAATATGGGATGAAATTGGCAATGATGATGCGTTTTTAGACAAAGCAGAAAACTCTTGGTATAAATTTGATAATACCGATATACCTATTTTAGAAAATATAAATAAATCAGATGAAAAGGTTACATATTTATCTAAACTCTCAAGTGTTGTTTATGGCTTGAAGCCTGTGGGTCAGTCAAGAATCTATGTCTCAGTTGAGAAAAAAGATGATATAAAAAAGAGGATAGAGAAAATAAAATGTAAATAATAATGTGAGGAGGAGAGGAAAATGGGAAAGGGAGATTTTGATATTCTATGGAAGAGATATGGTGTTATTGCTGAATTGGCTAATAGAGCAAAAGATATTCCAACACAGTTGAGTAAAACTAAACTTCAAAAACTTATCTTTTTACTTCAAGAGATTTATGGTGTTGACTGCGGGTATGACTTCAATTTTTATATTTATGGACCATTTTGTTCCCAACTTGATGCTGACCTCTCAATCCTCGACTATTGGGGAGGCGTGAAGATTAATCCAGTTGAGTTTGGATATGATATTAGCATAGGCGAAAGGAATGAAGTTCTAAGAGAAAAGGCAAGAGACTTCTTAAGTGAAAATTCAGACAACATTGAAAGGCTTGTTAATAAATTCGGAGGTTATACTGCAAAGGATTTAGAGTTAATATCTACAATTATTTATGTAATGCACACGGAAAAGGATACTTCAAAAGATGATTTGCTACAGATAGTGCAGTCTATTAAACCAAGATTTTCTAAAGAAGAAATATTAGATAAAATTAGTTTACTCGAAAATGAAAATTTAATACAATTTGCCTAAAGGACTTAAACTATGTGTGATACTAATAATATTCCACAAATAGTCTTGTTATAAAATAATAAACAATAAAATATGTAAGCAATATAAAATTCGTAATGTTGAGTAAAAATAAAGGTTTTGTGATTGTAATAATGGATATACAGCACACCAATATGATATGAAACTCAAGCTATTGCTTGGGTGATTCTTAAGAAGAAAGAAAAGTATTAAGTTTGAAAAATGGACACATATAAGGAGTAAACTAAGAGGTCTTTTGTATTTAATAACAGATATATTTATTATATGGAACGTCTCTTTAAAATAGGCAATAAAGTCAAAGTTGGAGATAAAGTAGGTGAAATTATACGTATTGATTATAGAGGCAGTTCCACTATTGTTAAAGTCGCCTTTGAAGAAGGACCATCAAAAGACTTTGTTTGCCCGCCTACTAAAATAGAAAAAATCCTTTCTCCGCTTGAAAAAATCCAAAATAATAATTTTGATCCACCTATTCTTTTTGATCTCAATTATGAGGCAAACCGTCTGTCTCTTGCCTATGCTTATGACCATCTCCTCTCACTCTCGTTTACGAGAACAAATTTAGAGCCTTATGTTATTAATAATGTCAAATGTCACATTTTTACAAATTTGAAATGTCACATTAGATGTTCAATGAACACAAGTAATAAACCTTCTGAATATCTTTCCGCTCTCTTCTTAGGTATTTATTTCATCTTATATAAATTTATCTTTTTCATCTCGAATTCTTTAGCTTGAATCTTTCTCCATGGGTGGTTTAATGGTGGAGTATAAACAGGTTTCTGCTTTCTTCTGAGCTGCAATAGTATGTATACCCTCTTATCGAGAATCTCCTTTATCTTCTTTTCACGCTGGAGGGTCTTGTTCTCCTCTGATAAGATGGACTGAGCGAGAACCTTCTCTCCATAAAGGATAAAGATTCTATTGTTTTCTAATAAACATACATCAACCTTTCTTCTGACAAGGTTAAGCTTCTTATCTGATGGAGGTATTTGAATAATCTTTTTGTTAAAGCTGATAGTGTTATCATTATTAACAGTCCTATGTGTTTTGATACAAAAGATTAAATCCAGGTTCTTATCTTCTGGCAGAGGCATATATACACTTTCAGCCTTATGTTGGTGTAATACCAAGGAATGAATTTCTCATTTAGAAATTTATTCGCTTCATCATAACTCTTTATATCTTTGAATATCACCCATAGTTACCATTAACTTACTCATGTGGTTATCCTTCTTCTCAGAGATAAGATGTAATCACTTATCTCTTAAGGATAAAAGAATAACCAAAATGTGACATTTCAAAATAGTAATAAAGTGTGACATTTTAAAATAGTAATATCAACCTGTTTGAGCCTTATTGACCATATGATATTAATGGATATAAAATTAGGCTATGGGAAGTGATCGTTATTGTAATAGATATACCCACCAAGGCTTAAGGATAATAGATGAATAATGTCGAACATCTAAAACACCTTGCAAAATACTACAGAGATCTATTATTTTCACTTTCCAGTCAGGTAGGGAAACACTTTGTAGACATCAACGCAGTTTTGCGTTATGGACTAACTACTGATCTTAGTCTGTTTGTCCCAGAAATTGAAGAGCTTATTACCAGTGGGACAATTAGTTTCACTATAGACAAGGCTTCGCCTTCAATTGTTAATAAAATCATTGAAAAAGCCAACGAAATTGAAGATAAAGAAGAAAAAGGTGAAATTTCTGAGGACATTGAAGTAAGTCTTGAGGGACAAGAAAGAAAAAAAACATCAGCCATACTCGTAGCTATATATCGAAAACAGGAATTTGATCCCTATAACCGTGAAGTTATCATTGGATTCCCATTGGTTTCTGGAAAAGTAGAAAAAAAGAAGTTTTGTGCACCGCTTTTTTACTATAAAGTACGCATTGATTTCGACCCTTTGAAAGGCTTAATAACGCTTACTAAGGATTTTGAAATACCAGCATTAAACTTCCAACTGATAAAACATCTTGTAGAATCTGATGAAGATATCGAAATGATTCGTCAGCAAATTTTACCGCATCTTTATCGTGAAGACTTTGGATTATCAACAATTCAAGAGATCATTCAAAGGCTTTCTGAATTGGTTGAGGGGTTCAGGGGATTATCGTATTCATTAAAACCATCTTTTTTAAGAGAAGCACTTGAGTTGAGAGAGACTGCTGGTGCCAACATTCTTGATACTTCCATTATTGTCAACGCAAGGAGAACAAATGCTTATTTGCTTGATGACCTGGCTCAATTGGCTCAGATAGAAGAAATAGATGATGAAACAATAATAAATACTATTTTGTCAGAACCCGTAGAGATCGAAAATGAAGATATTAAAAATGATAAAAATATAAGCGAAAACCAATCACTTCTTTTGTTTCCACTTTTAAACAATAAGGCACAACGACTTGCAGCAATAAAGACAGAAAAGGGCAGACTTCTGGTTATACAGGGCCCGCCAGGAACTGGAAAATCTCAAACCATAGTTAACCTTATCTGTCATCTTGTAGCACAGGGTAAAACTGTTTTAGCTACAAGCCATCAAAATAAGGCTCTCGAAGTCATTACCAAAATCATGCCAAACATTAATTACTTAGCTATGTCTTTGCTAAAGGGAGAAATAGAATCCATCAATGAACTTAGGAACAAGATAGAAGGGTTCCATTCTTATGTTAGCAATGTAGATATTGGTGATTATAAAAAGTCGCTGGAAGAGCGGTGGGCTGATTTAAGTAAAAATAACTATGATATAAATAGATTGCAAGTCAGGTTTTCGGAACTTAAAACTCTCGAAAGAGATCAATATTCGATATACCATAAATATCACAAAATAAGAGACTACGATGTAATTGACGCCTCCGATTCTGTTCCTGAAGGGACGGATTCTGCTATCTCTTCCGCTTTATCGGAGTATTCAAAACTTTTGAAAAATCTTAGAAAAGACTATTTACGTATTGAAAACTTATTGCCTGATGATGATCCCGAAAAATTAAAGGCAAGGAGTAATTATCTTTTGTCGTTTATCAATTATTGTGAGATTTGCAATTATGATCTAATCGATCCCGCCGATTCAATTCAGGATGGAATGGATTCCAATGTGGGTCAGGCTTTATCTGAATATTCAGCTTTGTTAAAGGGACTCAGAGATAATTATTCAGATATAGAGAAAATCTTACCCTGTTCTGACCAAACAGAGACGGAGGGTGATTACGTTATTATAAGGTGCATATCTTGTGGTGTCCAAAATAGGATTCCAAAAGGTAAAGTACAGCTTGCTATAAAGTGCGGGCGTTGCGGACAATCAGTTGATATCCAAGATAATAATATTGAAGTTTCAATAGAAAATATTGGAAAGCTCATCGATTCATATGATTGGGTTAAAAAGAATCTTTTTTCATATGCAGAGACAATAAATTTTTTTCAACAGTTTTCAAAATCAAGTCTTAAAAATGATGAAATTATATATTACCTGGATAATCTCATTAATTGGACGAGCCAACATTTCAATAAACTGATAGGCTCTTTAAAGTTACTGACTGAAGCATATAATTTAAAAATAGATTTTCAAACTTCTAAAAACCAATGCGCAAAATATGGAGCTGAAATAGAAAATATTATTAAATGCATTGAAAACTTACAGTATAAATTACAATCACTCAAAGAATACAAAATTAATGATGAATACCCTGAACATCCTGAAAATTCTTTGTTGGAAGAAGTGACATTACATATAAATATTTTGCGTGATGCATCAGGTTCTTGGTGGAAGTGGTATTTATTACCAAAAGCCCAAAAAGCACGAAAATTTTTTGGGGCACAGAAATTTCCCCGAGTTACATATAAAAATCGATTAGGATTCCTTAAAAATATTAATGCGTGGTATAGCTATTGGAAATTAAGGAATCATATAGCAAGAGACTTAAAATATCTAGCTGAAATGGATATCCCAATAAAAAACCTATCTCTAAAACCTTCCCTTGGAGAGCTTCACCAAAACGCTAATCTTGTATTACAATATTCTCATTTACTAGGTGCCATTAATTCATTTCCAGTCACTTCAATTGATACTATTAAAGACTTTATGGAACAGCAAATAGCAAGCGTTTCATCTCCAGAAGATATTTTTAAATTTAAGGAATCTCTTGAAAAATCGAGGATCTACTTAGAAACATGCACGACCTTGGATAAACTAAAGTCTAATAGCCATTTTGCGTATTTGTGTGATAAATTGTTTTCCCCCGTTGAGGAGTCGATCTATAAATTGGTACCAAATGAAAAGGCTGATAAAATCGTTAAGAGGTTAAAAGAATTGTATCCTTATTTTCAAGATTACAAGAGAATAAAGATCTTCAAGGAAACTACTTTAAAAACACTTCCCAGAACTTGCCTTAGACTGAAAAATGAGATTATTAAAGAAAATAATATCTCTTTATTTCATCCTGAACTCACTCCTAAGGCATTTAGGCTCGCATCATATATAAGAGAGAATTTAACAAAAAAATTAGATGAGCTGAATGAGACTGAAATTAAGAATTTATATCCATACTTCGATGACTACATAAGGTTAAAAACGATCGAGCGGACAGCTTTAAAAACGCTCACAAAAACAGTTTCAAAAATAAAAAGTGTAATACTCAAAGGGATAGATATCGCAGCATTGGAAAGGCCGGACTTAGTTGTAGATGCATTCAGACTTTCTTCATTCATCAGAGAGGATCTTTTAAAAAATCCAGATGATATCAATGAGGTAGCAAAAAAGATTAGTGAAATTAATGGAGAAACTCGAAGATTAATCTTGAAAATCTTAGATGTAAGCCGCAAATTAGCTTTAAAGGAAGCAGAACAAAGCCGCGCCACCTTGTTTTTAGTAAATAAAATGAATCAAATACTTAGAAGAAGGCGTAAAACTTATTCCTTTGTCCAATTGCGTAATCAAATTGATTACAGAAAGCTTCTATCAGTATTTCCATGTTGGATAATGAGCATTGAAGATGTTGCACGCATTTTTCCATTACAGGCTGGTTTATTTGACTATCTCATTATTGATGAGGCCTCGCAGTGTAATCAGGCAACCGCATTGCATTTAGCATATCGTGCTAAAAGGATGATTGTCGTTGGAGATAGAAAACAGATGAAAAATCCTAATACACAATTCTTAAGTGATTCCGTGGTTCGTCTAAATCTTACAAAAAATAGAATGGATAAACATACTAAGGCAGAATTCTTTCATGGAAGAAATTCACTTTTAGATCTCGCTCTCGGATGCCAGGACATCAGTCCGGTATTTCTTAATGAACATTTCAGGTGTGAACCGCCCATAATAGAATTCTCCAATAAGCAATTCTATGATGAGAATCTGAAAATACTTACGCCATTTCGTCGAAAACGTTTCAATCCATGCATGGAGATTAAAGTTATCAATGGAGCTTATGATGACCCTTACACAAAACAAAATATTGTAGAGGCTCGAGCTGTAATCGATGAATTGAAAAGAATAATAGAAAATGGCGAACTTGAAGGAGATAGAAAAGGCGAGAAACTCACTCTTGGTATTCTATCTCCTTTTAGGCAACAGGCATCGCTTCTTCAGAGTATGGTATATGAGATATTTAACGAGCGTCCACATATTATTAAAGAACATGAAATAATTACTTCCACAGTAGACGGTTTTCAAGGAGATGAACGCGATGTAATTCTTTATTCCTTCAGGTATGCACCAAATTCAAAGCCAGGGACAATCCATGTTTTACAAAGAGAAGATGAGCATTCATTAGGACGCTTAAATGTAGCTTTTAGCAGAGCAAGAAGAAAAGTCGTATGTTTTATCTCGATGCCAAAAGATAATTTCCCAAAAGGTTTAATTAAAGAATATCTAAACCATGTTGCAATAGTACAGGGTTCTTCTTACAGCAGACTTGGCAACCCAAATGAAAGAGAAAAATGTCAGAGCGATTTTGAAAAAGATGTATTCGATGAGCTTGTAAGAAAGGGTTTAGAGGTATATTCACAGATCCCCTGCGCTGGATTTTTCATAGATTTTGTCGTAATTGACAAAGAGGGTAGAAGAATGGCTGTTGAATGCGATGGTGAATTTCATTATGAAGAAGGCGAGCTTAGGGAAGAGGACTATCAAAGACAGGACATTATAGAACGATATGGGTGGTTTGTACATAGAATCTCCTCACGTAAATTTTATGCTGACCCACAAAAGACCATAGAGAGACTAATAGAAGAATTACAAAAACAACCGGTAGACAAAGAGATTTATGTCGAGAAAACAGAAGAATTAAGCCATTTTGAAAAACATTTAGAACCTACAGAAAGTTTTAAAGAATCTAAGCTTCTTTTTGATGAGAAAGCCTTTTTTGAAAAAAGCAACCGGGAAAAGATAATGGAGATCTTATCAGAAGAATCATTACCAGTATGGGCTATAGCTCAAAAACTTAAAATTCCGAAAGAAGAAACACTTATCGAACTCAGAAAACTTTTGGAAACAAAATGGGTTATCGAAATACATGAGGATGGAGTAAAAAAATGGAAGGCAATTGATTAGGATTGTTAGAATTAAATATTTAAGAGTTAACGGTATGTTCTATAACAAACAATGAAGGCGAAGAAATAATATTACAGTCAATGCTGAGCAGATGATTGAGATGAACAAGGAAAAGCAGAAGGAGATTAAGGGATTTCTTGGATGGCTTGAGAGTCAATTGAAAATTATTCCAGATGTCAAAGGAGATAAAGGTATTGAAGTCCTTACTGGAAAGAGTCAGATTAAAAACTACCTCGGTGATTATCAAAAGGGGGAAGAATATATTCCATTTGAAGATTTCTGGAAGATTCTTGAGAAGAATAAAACAAAGATTCAGGCGAATATCAATTCCAGAGAGTTTTATGAGAACATCAAATCCGAATATGAAAAATCCCTCTCAAAACTTCTACCTCTGATGAAAGAAAAACTTCGCAAAACCGACTGGCTCATTGACCAGATTGTTTATAAACTTTATGGTTTGACTGAAGAAGAAATCAAAATCGTTGAGGGCAAAACTGACCGTTGTTTATAAAAAAGTATAGATATGAGATTAGAAGAATTAGAGGAACTGCATTATATGATGGTAACTGCAAATAGGGTATAATTATAGAAAGTTAAGAGGTTAAAGTGAAGACATTTGAGGAAATTAAGGAAATAATTAAGCGACATAAGGAGGACTTGAAGAAAGAGTATGGGGTTAAAGAAATTGGTCTTTTCGGCTCCTATGTCAGAGGCGAGCAGAAAAAAATCAGCGATGTAGATATTCTTATTGAATTAGAAAAACCCATAGGTTTTGTGAAATTTATAAAACTGGAAAATAGAATTTCCGACATGCTCGGCATCAAAGTTGATCTTGTAACAAAGAATGCTTTAAAACCCTATATTGGCAAAAGGATTCTTCAAGAGGTAAAGTATGTCTGAAGAGAGACCGTTGCAGGATTATCTTAATGATATACTGGAATCAATAACTGATATAAAAGAATTCACGAAAGGGATAACGTTTGAAAATTTTGTTCGAGATAGAAAGACCTTTAAAGCTGTAGTGAGAAGTATGGAAATTATCGGGGAGGCAGTAAAAAAAATTCCACAGAATATTTTGGAAAAATATCCAGAGGCGCCGTGGCAGGAAATAATTGGAATGCGAAACAAGCTTATTCATGAATATTTTGGTATAGACCTTAATATTATCTGGCAGACGATTGAGGAAGATTTAGTTCCATTAGAAAAAATAGTTAAAAAAATATTCAATGATTTATATGGCGATTGATGATTAAAGTTTTAGTTGGGAATTTATTTGAGTCTGAATATCAAATACTTGTAAATACAGTCAATACTGTTTATGGGTAAGGGAATTGCCCTTGAATTTAAAAAACGTTTTCCTGAAATGTATGAAGACTATTTGAGGCGCTATGCTGAAGGAAAGGTAAAACCTGGCGAACATTATTTATATAAAAGACTCACGCCTCCGTGGATATTAAATTCCCCATCAAAAACCACTGGAGATCTATATCAAATCTTTCAGATATAATTCGAGGTTTGAAATATCTCGAACAGCATTATAAAGAGTGGGGAATTACTTCTATTGCTCTACCTCCACTTGGCTGTGGGCATTGACAGCTTGAATGGAATATAGGCGGCCCAACTTTATACAGGCATATTAGACAGTTTGATATTCCGGTGGAACTTTACAGGGACTCTCACAGAAGAGCTCATACCTGAGTTTTTGTCAAGAGAGGTGCCCCAACCAGTCATCTCAGGCTCTGCTGTTAAGAACAAAATTGACCCTGGATTAATAGCAATAATTGAGGCGCTTTCACAAATCGAAAAAGAACCATATCATTGTAAAGATTTGCCAATGCAAGAGGAAACTTTATTTTAAGAGCACCAGGTGACTTGAGGAAATGAAGGCCAAACCTTCAAAATTCATTTATAAGATAAATTTGTGTATGTTTGTTAAGAAGCATCATAAAATATCGTAGATAATCTTTTCCTTACATAATAAAAGTAGAAAATTAAGCCGCTTAATTTATAAATTTTATGCTCATTGTATTTTTACCTTTTTTATTTGATGCAAAGCGAATAAAAACAAAAATATGTCAGTTTTCAATACACAATCAGGAATGAAAAAATAAAATGTTTTGTGGTACACTCTGTCATATAGCCAACTATTTTTGTTTGATATTTTATTCTTGCAAACTCAATAATACCAAAGTTCTCAGGATTGCTGGCTATTTTTTTAGCGAATTTTATGAATTATCCGGGTTAAAGCGATTTTATTATATGATGATAACAATTACTGAAGTAACAACAAGGGAACATATAAGCATTATAGAAAAACTTGCTTATGAGATATGGACAGAACATTACATTCCTATAATCGGAATAGAGCAGGTTGAGTATATGCTGGAAAAATATCAGTCAAATTCTGCTATTTTTTCGCAGATAAAAGATGAAGGCTATATGTATTTTTTAATGGAAAATGAAAAACAGGCAGTCGGATATATAGCAGTTTTACCAGGGAAAGACGGTTTGTTTTTAAGCAAATTCTATGTTCATTCTTCATACCGTAAAAGAGGCATAGGCAAAAAAGCTCTGGACTTTATTGAGCAATTGGCTCGCAATATGAATCTTAAAAAGATTTACCTTACGGTAAATAAAAATAATAAAACTGCTATTACAGTTTATGAAAAATTGGGTTTTATAAATACGGGTTCGATTATAACAGACATAGGAAATGGTTTTGTTATGGACGACTATAAGATGGAAAAAGTTATTAAGCTATAAATTATGAATATAAATGTAATACCTGATATTTTTCTTGATTCAGCAGAAAAGTTTAAAGATAATGTTGCTTTTAATTACTTTGATAATGAATGGAAAAAAATCAACTATTCCGAGCTTGCTAAAAATGTAAAATCTATTGCCTCTTATCTAATTTCAATTGGCATTGAAAAAGGAGATAGAGTTGCTATCTGTTCCGAGAACCGTCCTGAATGGGGTACATCTTATCTCGGAATTTCTTTTGCAGGCTGCATAGGCGTTCCACTTGATATTCAGCTCGGTCATAGAGAGATATTAAACCTTGTCTCAGATTCAGAAGCAAAGATTATTTTTCATAGTTCAAAAACTGCTGATAATGTGAAAATTGCTATTAAAGAACTTGAAGCAAAGAATAATTTAAAGGTATCGCCTGTCAATTTTGATTCGCCTGTATTCAAAGAAATTTTGAATACTCCTATTAAGGATGAATATCCTGATATTGATGAAGAAGATATTGCATCAATTATTTATACATCAGGCACAACCGGCAAACCAAAAGGTGTAATGCTTTCACATAAGAATTTTTGTTCTGATGCGAGAGCTCTCATGGACATTGGAATACTATCAAATAAAGACAGTGTTATAAGTGTTTTGCCTTTACACCATACTTACCCTTTTCTTGGTAATTGTCTTCTGCCTGTTTTTCTTGGGATAGCGGTCTGTTTTCCACCAAGCCTTAAAGGAACTGACATTATGGAAACCATGAAAACTTTTAATGTTACAGTGCTTGTCAGTGTGCCACAGCTTCTTGAGCTAATAAGAAACGGTATATTCAACAAAATAAAACAACTGCATAAACCTTTACCCAAGCTTATGTTTAGCATCCTCAATATCAGTGGTATTATTCGCAGGAAATACGATATTAATATGGGTAAATTTTTCTTTAGTTCTGTTCATAAATCTTTTGGCAAAAAATTCAGGTTTTCTGCCTGTGGCGGAGCTAAATTAGATCCTCAGGTTATGAAAGATCTTGAAGCTCTTGGTTTAACAATACTTGAAGGTTATGGATTGACAGAAACTTCTCCAGTAGTCTCATTCAATCCTATGAAAAAGAGGAAACCCGGTTCAGCTGGAATTATTCTGCCTTCTGCAGAGATAAAGATTGTTGACCCAGTTACAGATAGAGAAAAGGGCTTAATGGAAGAAGGAGAGATTGTTATCAAAGGCCCGATGGTTATGAAAGGATATTATAAAAATCCAGAGGCAACATTGCAGGCGCTTAAGGACGGCTGGTTTCACAGCGGTGATCTTGGTTATTTTGATGAAGATGGCTATTTGTTTATAACCGGAAGGATTAAAGAAGTTATAGTACTGAGTTCTGGCAAAAATATATATCCTGAAGAAGTTGAAAAACAATATCAAAAAATTCCGCTTATAAAGGAAATATGTGTTTCAGGAATTGAAACAAAGGGAATTGTCGAATCTTTGCATGCTGTAGTTGTTCCTGATTTCGAATATGCAGAAAAAAATAAGATAAGCAATATTAAGGATGCATTAAACATGGAAATCAATAAGTTGTCAACTGAACTGCCTTCCTATATGACACTTAAAGGTTTCACCCTTTATAATGAACCTCTGCCGCGTACTCCTCTGGGTAAGCTTCGCAGATTTATGGTGAAGGATTTAATAAAACAATCTGTATTAAAAAAAGAAATGTCTGAAGAAGAAATTTATGCGCCAAAAGATGAGACAGGCTTAAAGATTATCGAATGTTTAAAATCCTTACAAAAAGAAAAAGTACCGATAAAAATTACTGACAGTCTTGAGCTTGATCTCGGACTTGATTCGCTCTCGAAATTAGAACTTATTGCAATGCTTGAAAAAGTATTCATGATTAAACTGCCCGAAACTTTTCTCATAGGTGTGAAGACAGTTGAAGAATTAGTCTCAAAGATAAAAGAATCTGCCACAGGGAAAAGCAGTTCATTAAAAAAATTACCTGAGTGGAAAGAGATATTATCCGCAGAACCTTCTTTTGAAGACAGGAGAAATATAGGGTTTCATCATAATATATTTGAGAAGATATTATTGTTTTCCGGACTTCAGTTTGTTAAAGCAATCTCAAAGATATTTTTTAGATTAAGAGTAAAGGGTATTGAGAATATAAGTCTGAAATTTCCTTTTATAATTGCGCCTAATCATGTCAGTTATCTTGATGCATTTATAATAGCCTCAGCTATTCCTTTTGATATTTTTAGAAATCTTTATTCTCTTGGAATTCAAAAATATTTCGCGAATAAAGCCGGTAAAACATTTGCGAGACTTGCCAATGTTATTCCAATAGATCAGGAATTATATCTTACAAAAGCTCTTCAAATGTCTGCTTATATCTTGAAAAATAAAAAATCCCTGCTTGTTTTTCCTGAAGGAAGCAGATCTGTTAATGGTGAACTCATGGAATTCAAAAAAGGAGTCGGGATTCTTGCGGTGGAGATGAATATCCCTGTTGTGCCAGCTTATATTAAAGGTGCTTTCGAAGCTTTGCCGAGAAATGCGAAAATACCAAAATTTAAGAGTATTGAAGTAATTTTCGGAAAACCGATAATCCCTGCTGAGATTGATTTTTCAGCTAAACCCGAAGGAATTGACAGGTATCAATATTTCGCAAATTTATTGAAAAAAGAAGTCGAGAATCTGAAAAACAGATAATCCTTTTTGGAAACTAATTCGTAGAAGAACCAAATTTATTTATTACAAGTCCTGTAAGTAGTTTTGGATAGAAATAAGTGGATTTTGGAGGCATTCTTACTGATGATAAAGCAGATTTTTCCACATCCTCAACTTTAGTGGGATTAAGGAAAAAAGCAGCTTTGTATTGGCCAAGTTTTAGTTTGTCGAGAGCAAGATCAACATTCATCTCATAACCTATGTCAGCAGTATGCAATAATTCCTTGAAAATCAACTCGTGCAAAATCATTACATCAATATCCTGAAGGTTTTCGGGAATACCTGCGATTCTGCCACCTTTATACGAGAGGATATACCATTGTTTTTCACTATTTATCACAAAACCAAAGGAGTTTTTTCTTTGCCCGAGTCTTTTTACAATATCAAAGTCATTCTTTACTACCTCAAAATTAAAGTGTTCCGAGAGTAAATTTTCCATCTCAGGAGGTATTTCTTTTAAAAGTCTGTGAGTTGGAAGTATTGTGACGCCTTCATCACACATATTGGCAAGAAACATCATTACATATCCAGAATTTAATTCTGAAGAAGGATTTTTGCCTGATATTTCTCTGTAAAATTCAAAGGCTGTTTCATAGCGGTGATGACCGTCGGCAATAAAAATTGGCTTATTTTCAAGCTCATCCTGAATTATTCTTATTTCTTCAGGATTATCAATAATCCATAATTTATGGGTATCTCCTTTAATATCTATAGCATTAATATAAGGTTTATCCTCAGTTGTTTTCTTAATTATTTCCGAAATGCCATTCTTCATGCTTTTATAAAGTGAGAAAATCGGACTTGTATTTGCTTCGCAAGAACGCATAAGATTCAGTCTGTCCTGTTTCGGCTTTGAATGGGTGCATTCATGAGGATAAATATTTCCTTTGCCAAGTTCTTCAAGTTTAACAAGACCGATTAAACCTGCAAGTTTTTTTATTTTACCGTCTATGCTGAAATCCATTTCATAAATATAAAAGGAAGGGTTATCACTCTGTATAAATATATTCTCTTTAAGCCATTTTTCAAGATAATTGCGTGCCCTTTTGTATTTATTCTCTGTTTCATTATCCTCAGGCAATTCTTTGCCAAAATCAATTCTGACAATATTATAAGGGCTCTGCATATAGAGGGCTTCCCTGTATTCAGGCGTAATAATATCATAAGGAGGAGCAAGAACATCCTCCATAGATACTTTTGAGGTATTATAAAGAATTCCTTTGAATGGTATTATTCTTTTCATTTATTTATATTGTAGAAATACAGAGTTTATATTTTATCATGTCTAAAAAATTAATTTCAAATATACCTGTTATGTTTGTTACGTAAAAATCATTTATGTACTATTGGTAAAAAACATAATTGGTCAAAATAGGATTCCATTATTGATTCTCATCAATTAAATTTAAGCCATCTTAGATCTTTAAAGTATTTACAAAGATAATAAAAAGATATGGGAATATCATTTATAGAATTAAATGAATATGTGCATAAATAGTTTCCCAAATGTGCATAAATGATTTTTACGTAACACAAATTTAAAAAATATTGACAAAATTATTTTCCTTTTATTAAAATTAAAAGGTTTAGGTTTTTCTGTCGGGATTTTCGCCCGCATGATAAGTACCAATCAATCCAAAAATTAAGGATTCAGTGGTATTTTGCGTGCCTGATGGCAGGAAAAATATTTTTGCATTTAAATTTTAAAGGAGGAATAATAATGGCAGAAAAAGGAAAATCAAAAACAGACGTATCTGCAAGAGTTGAGGCTAAAAATAGGGTACATCTCTGCAGCAAGTGCGGAAATAAAGTAGAGGTTGTTCTTTCCGTTTCCCCTACCGGGAAAAAAAGAATGAGACGCATTTGTTGCGAGGGTTAATATAAATACCAATCTCCTGCGATGAAAACCATCGCAGGAGATATGCCCCTTTAAATCTAAAAGAGGCGTGGTTCGAGATAATTTCTAAAAGCCTTACATTGCTGTTTTTTCTTGCAGTTGGCAAGACAAGCCTTTACATATCTAAAACTTCCGGAATCATCACACCATATTTTAATGGTGTCTTCAGGTTGTTTTGGAATTTTTTCTTTTGTTTTTTTCATCTAACTCAGTCCAAAATTTACAATTATTGTTTTTTACAAACCCAAAAATACAACAGGAATAATGCAGATGGTGTCCGATAATTTATTTTAAAAGATATTTATTAGTAATGCACGAAAAAGTTCTTGAGTTCACGAACTCTCTTTATAAAAGAAAAATAGAGAAGGATTTTTTTAGAAAAAAATAGAATCTATGTTAAAATTAAAATTAAAAGGTTTATTAAATGAAATGCCCTGTTTGTGGTTTTGAGCTTGATAAAGAAAATAATTGTAAAAAATGTGGCACAACTGTCAATGGCCATTTAAAGAGAGTTGAGGTCGAATATAAAGAATTCCCTAAATCAGAATTTCTTGAAATAAGAACAAAACCTCCTGCTACACCCTCAGAATTTTATGATACAGATGAAAAAGATACGGGGATAGAATCGGATCAGGATAGTAATTCATATTCAGAGGAACCCAAAAAGTCCGGCTTTAGAAAAAATGAACAATTATTAAAAGACTCCCATCAGAAATCCTCTATGAAAAAAATATATTTTATTATTTTCTTTGCAGGATTTCTCGCGGGTTGTATTTTTCTTTGGTTATATTTTGTATTTAAAAGTTTTATTTAGATTTGCTCGTAATTTTATGAAGAATCATGCCAATATACTTATTTATGGGATTTGATCTTTTGAGATAAGGTATAGGCGGTTTTCTTCTAATTCCTAATTTTATCATCTCCCATATAATATCTCGATTATCACTATCAAAAGAGAGTCCCTTTTCGAATGATTCCACTGCTTCTTTCTTTTTGCCCGCACTCAAATAAGCTCTCCCGAGATTAAGATAAAAAGTAGGATAAAATATTTCCTGTCCAAATGGAGTTGTATTATTGAGAAGATCAATTGCTCTGAGACATGTTTCTATACCAAAAGCATGATTTTTTAAAATTACAGCTTCGAGGCAGCCATAATATGAAAGCAAAAAAGCATCGTCAGGATATTTCTTAAGAGCTTGTAATAATACCTTTAGAGCTTCCCTGTTTTCTTTTTTCTTCAGAAGAAATTTTACTTCATCAAGATATTTTGATGGGGTCATGTTTCTTCTTTCATTGTCTTTATTAAGCATTTTTATTATTGTTTGGTGCTGTTGATGAACAATTTCAACCATTTTCTTTTCCGGGTCAGGTGAATTAAGAACATCTTTACACTCTATGTTTCTTGAGGAAATAATTCTTCCGTTAAGATATATTTTAGTGTTAACAAATTGTCTAAAAGGGCTTACATCTTCGGTAAGAATCAAATATTTTTTTCCATTAATTACAATATTGGTACTTATCTCTTTTTGGAGACGGGACTTAATTTTAATAGAATTTTTATCTTTCATACTTTTAATAATAATTATACTTATAACTAAAAGTTTTACAAGAATAAACAGTTTGAAATCAAAATATAATAAGATCAATGTTTATTTTATTCGAATGTAATGAAACGCTCGGGATCAATTTTTCTTGCAACACCTGATGGAATTAATCCCGACAGTAATGTTGTGAAAAAAAGCAAAATAGAGACTGCAGCCACATAGTGATAAGGAATGCTAAAATATATTTTCCAGCCAAACGAGAGTTTATTAACGACTTCTATTAATATAATGCTCATAAGTGGTCCGAGCAATATGCTGTATAATATACCTGAAGTTGCTATTATCCCAGCTGATAAGAGAAATATTTGTGTAATTTGTTTCCATGTGCCGCCGAGATAACGTATTATGCTGATTTCTCTTTTTCTTTCAAAAGCAAGCGCGAGCAAGGTATTGACCACTCCTATAAGTGAAATAATGATTGAAATAATTTCAATAACATAAGTTATTGCAAACGTTCTGTTAAATATAAAAATTATTCTATTCCTTAATTCCTGATTATTCATAATTTCAAAAGAGTAATTTAATTTAAGTGAGTCACGCAATTTTCTTATGAAAAGGTCTGCATCAACATTTTCTTTTAAATAAACGCTGAATTGGGTTGTATCATCAAGTCCCCAGTATTTTTTCAGCCATTTTCTATCTATATATACAAAACCTGATGTCGTTGAATAGCTTGAAAAAACATCATTAATTTTAAAATTAACAATACCCTCAGGAGTATAAACAGGCAGTTTATCTCCTTTCCCCAGTCCATATTTAATACTGAGAAAATCCGAGATTCCGGCTATAGGCTCATCTCCTTCCATTTCAGAGAGAATCATTTCATAATTTTCATCTTTATATTTTTTATAAAGGTGTTCTCTTTTTACTTTAATATCAGCGAATCCTGCAATAATTTTTTTACCATATACATCAACCTGCATCCCCCTGAATTTATCAATACCTGAAACTTCGGAAAAACTTTCAACAGTTTTAATAACATTTTCGGAAACAGGATAAAAGCAGTAATTTGCCCTGCATGATGCCGGCTTTATATAAACATCAGCAGTTATATTTTTATGGATCCATTTATTTAAAGATGTCCTGAAAGAAAATATAATGGTAAGAAATGCTATAATCAAAGCACCGCTGATAGCAACACTCATAAGGGCAACAGAAAATCTGTGTAAATTTCCATAAATATCCCCTGAAGCTATTTCTCCTATTATTCCAAAAACCTTTTTAATTGGAATCCTGAATAATTTTAGTAAAATAAAAAAATAAAATGAAGAAGCAAGAGTGAACCCTGCAATCAACATGATAATTCCTGTATAAGCAAAAATTGGGGCTGTAAATGGTGCGTAGTAATAATCGATATAAGAGATACCAATACCTGCTAATATAAAAAAAATTCCTGATGTAAAAAACCATTTATGAAATTTTGCATATCTTCTTTCGAATGAGCCTTCACGTGAGCTCTCATTAGGTCTTATGTTTGACGCTTCAAAAGCAGGTATTATTGAAGCGATTAATGAGACTATTATTCCAAAAAGCAGGGAAATAACCGCGTCTTTTACATTAATTCCATAATCTGCGATTGTTATCGCAGTGTACATTGTTGATATAGTCTTTTCAACAGCAATAGTAGAAAAATACGCAGTAATCTGTCCGAGTAAAATGCCAATAATAGAACCTATTGTTCCGAGAATTAAACCGTTGGATGTAAAGAGCATAATAATAATCTTTTTGTCTGCTCCAAGACTTCTCAGTATCCCGATCTCTGTTCGCCTTTTTACGACTGAAATAAAGACTGTATTATAGAGCATGAATATGCCAACCAGGACGGCTATCAGACTCACAAATTGAAGATTATACCTGAATGATTTGACTATTGCGGTCTGGTTTTTGAAAATATT
Source organism: Nitrospirota bacterium (assembly GCA_013388435.1). GTDB lineage: Bacteria > Nitrospirota > Thermodesulfovibrionia > Thermodesulfovibrionales > SM23-35 > DYFC01. Next base: position 20,870 of record JACAFE010000037.1, read on the forward strand.
TTCTTTTCTTTCGATTCTTAGATTTGAAGGCAGTACAGATTTAATTATATTTGCATTATGTTCATCAGTGAAAATATCGATTTTCGAAAGTGCTCCTGTTTTCCCAAAGTATTCCTGAAAATTCCCGATATCCATAATAATTGTATTTGTAATCAGAATATCAGAATCCATAATATCCACAACTTTCAAAGGATATTCTCTGTCATAAACAATAGCTTTAAAAATGTCTCCTTTTTTTATTGCATGCCTGGCAGCGAAATTTTTAGTTATAAATACAGCATTTGTTTGTCTATAAAAATCATCGAAATTATATTTTTCAAAAAATCCCCTGCTATGGCTTTCGGGATTCGAAAAATGGGCTTCAGATGGAATAAGTTTTAAAAACTGGGTTGCTTTCACAGTGAATATTCCGTTTATTTCAACAGAGTCTTTTAGTTCAGGCACATAAGCAAAAGTTTGTAATAGAGGGAAGCAGTTATCTTCTATTTCGCGTATTTTCACGTATATATTTTCGTTAAAATCAATACCTGATATATCCACAATCTCATAATTTGAGTAAGAGATGATTCCCTGAATATTGGATTCAAAAGATGCGATGGCTTTATCAGATGCAACTTTAACGCCTGTAAAAAGTGCTATGCCAAGAGCGATTCCAAATATTGATAAGAATGTGAGAAATTTATTCTCCTGGATATTTCTAAAGATAAGAATTCTTAAAAGCTTAAAGAAACTCACTTATAAATGATTCCGTCTTTTATGGTTATAATTCGACCTGCATATTGTGCAATATAACTTTCATGCGTAACAATTATAATTGTTTTGCCCAGATTTCTCATAAGGCCGCAAATAAGCTCCATAATCATTGCTCCAGTTTCACTGTCAAGACTACCTGTTGGTTCATCAGCAAGAATAATTTCAGGCGAGTGGATAAGCGCTCTTGCGATTGCTACTCTTTGTTGTTCACCTCCTGATAATTGAAATGGAAAAGATTTTTCTTTGCCTTCAAGCCCTACCAGCTTAATAAAATTTTTAACTTTTTCTTCATCCATTATATTATTAAGAATTAGGGGCATTGAGATGTTTTCGAAGACAGTTATATTGGGCAATAGATTAAAAAACTGGAATATGAAGCCGACTTTTCTTCTCCTATATAGGGTTAGTTTATCATCGGAATAGGAAGATATATCCTCATTATCAACGATAACTTTTCCGCTTTCAGCTTTATCCATTCCACCTATGATATTCAGTAAAGTTGACTTTCCGGAACCTGATCTTCCAACAATGGATAGAAATTCGCCTTTGCCAACTTCAAATGAAATGTCTTTCAGAACATGAAAGCTGCCATAATATTTATCAACGTGTTCAAGCTTTATCAAGTTAACCTTTATTTTAGATAATATCGTTTGTTAATAACCTGTCATTTCTAAATAAGCTCTGCCATTTGAAGAACCTTCCACCTTACACGTGCCTTCCCAGTAGTAATTGCCTGTTGTTTTATATGCAAGAACTTCTTGCTCTTTTACTAATGATGTAATTCTTATATTAACTTCTTCAGAAGGTATCCTGACTTCCCATTCTATCGGATATTTTGCTTTAGTTTTTCTGGAAATATAAAATGACCTCGCGGTCACAGAAAACTCTTTAATTGACAAATTTCTATATTTGCCATTAGCATATATAAAAGTTCCTGAAGAATGAAGGTCAATTGAACCATCTTTTTTTCTTAAGATATACAACATTATTTCTCTTTCATCATCAAGTTGAATAGAAAACCAGTCCCATCCTGAGAGTTTTGTTCCTATGAGGTTTGAAAGGAATTCTCTGTCAAACCAGCTTTTCCCTGTAACTTTGAATTTTTTATTCCTTATTTTAAGAGTGCCATGTGTATAAAGGTTAGAATATGAAAAATAATAAGATGCTATAAAAGGTGATTCTTCCGATTTTCTGAAATAACCGTTTTCTCCATGAAGCACCAGAGGTTTCAAAGGCTTCAAAAATAATTCTAAAGCTTTTTCACTGTCCTGAGCTTTAATATGGAATCCATTGATAATATTGTATCTTAAGCTATTTTCATCAATTCGGAAATTAAGTTCGTTTTCACTCAATTCCGCGAATCCAAAAGCGCCTGAGTCAGCTTTTTCACTAAAATAAAACTTTTCATTCAAAACGTCTGTTATAGCGAAATGCGAAATGTATATCCTGTTTACTCCAAATTTTGAATTAAATTTCTTTTTCTGCACATTTACCACAAAGAATGTAAGCTCATATCCAAATTCACTGCCTTTTTCATCATAAATATGCCCTGTAAAATACCACCATTGAATGCGAAAGTCTTTTTTGAAATTTAAATTTTCAGGAAATTTTAATTTATAATCTTTTGTGACAGAAAAGAATTCTTCTGGCAAGCAGATAGAAGAAATAGATAAGAAAATTATTACTGAAAACAAAACCATAATATTAACTCTCATATATATAGATTACCATCAAAGCTTTATATTTATCCTCACCAGATGTATAATTTTAAATAGTCATATCATGAAAATTCATTTTTTAAAAGAAACGGGCAAAAGACTTTTCAGGGAAATTCGCTCACTTTCTGAGAAAGCAGGAGAATCTCTTGGCAGAGGTGCTTCAGGAGATATAACTTATAAAATAGATAAACTTGCGGAGGAAATTATTATTTCAGCGCTTGAATCAACTGGTGAACCCTTAACAATTATATCTGAAGAAATCGGTATTAAAGAAATTAAAGGCGGAGGAAAGATTGTATTAATTGACCCTATTGACGGAAGTAGAAATGCAGTTTCAGGGATTCCTTTTTATTGTTCTTCAATTGCTATAGCAGATGGAGATAAAATAGGAGATATTGAAATTGCATATATTATAAATCTTATCAACGGTGATGAATTTTATGCTGAGAAAGGTAACGGAGCATTCATGAACAATAATATGCTCAAATCCCAGATGGATGATACTTTTTATACAATAGCTTATGAAGCTCAATCGCCATCGAGAGATTTAAAAACTATTTTCCCTTTGCTCTCGGAAGCAAGGAAAGTCCGTTGTTTTGGTTCAACCGCTCTTGATCTTGTATACCTTGCAGCTGGTTCTTTGAGTGTTTTTGCAAATCCTTCTCTTTCAAGATGCATTGATTTTGCAGGTGGATGGCTTATTGTCAGAGAATCTGGCGGAGTCTTTACAGATATAAAAGGTGAATCAATAGAAAATATAAGGGTAGGGATTGAAAAATCTACTTCCCTGCTTGTATCTGGCAATATTTTACTGCACAGAAAAGCGCTTAATCTGATTAACCACAAAAAGGCAGATGCTGCTCTTATAACATGAAAAGTAAATAGTCTGTATTTTTCTGCTCAAGCAACTTTTTTAATTGGTTTCAAAGGAACGATAATAGTAGCTTTTGTGCCAAATCCTGGTTTTGAATCAAATATAAAATGTCCGCCAAGATATTTGATTCTTTCATGTATTGTAAATAATCCAAACCCTTCTTTCTTGTTTGTATGAGGGTTTATTTTAATTGTATCAACACCAATACCATCATCTTCAACCTGTATCTGCATATTTTTATAGTCGCGATTTATAGAAATTTTTACATTTCTCGCTTTTGCATGTCGGGCAACATTTATCATCAATTCCCTGACAGCCTGATAGAGAAGTATCCTTGTTTCATCACTTATTGGTTTTGGTCTTAGATCATCTTCAAACCTGAAAACAAGTCCGAGTTGTTTCTGGAATTGATACCCCAACCATTTTAGTGCAGATTCAAGTCCTTCTTCATATAAAATAGGAGTACCCAGCTGGAATGTAAGTGATTTTGTATATTCTATTGTCTGGCTCATCAGGTCAATCAATTCATCGGTGAGTTCTTTTGATTTGTCAATTGAATCAGAGTCTCTTAGAGTTTCGAGTTTATTTTTGCAGTAAAAAAGAGTTTGTCCAATGTAATCATGTAATTCAGAAGCAATACATCTTCTCTGTCTTTCTTCAACCAGAGATAATTCAGATGATAATGTTCTTAATTGTTCCTGATAAGATATCAATTCTTTTTCAGCTATTTTTCTAGCGGTAATATCTGTAAATACGCCGAAGCTTCCGTTAAAATTTTTGTTTTCATCGAAAATAGGTCTTGGAGAAACCAGTGCGTAAAGCTCTTTTTTGTCTTTCCTTGATATTGTAATTTCATAAGGAGATGAATCACCTTGCATTCTTGAAGACCAGTGCTTTTGAAATATTTTCTGATTCTCCTTGTCAAAAAGTACCATAATCTGATAGCCGATAAGTTCTTCTTTAGGATAACCTGTCATTTTACAGAACTGTTCATTTACAAAAGTGATTATGCTATTTTTATCTATCATTGCAAGACCTTCGCTCATGGTTTCAATAAGGGTTCGGTGATGTTCTTCGCTTTGCCGGAGTGCATCTTCAGCGCGTTTTCTATCTAATATTTCCTGCTGGAGCTTCTCGTTTGCGAGAGTAAGTTCTTTTGTACGTTTTTTTACCCTTTGTTCCAATTCATCATGTGCTAATTGTAGAGCTTTCTCTACTTTTTTTCTTTTTGTAATTTCCTGATGAATATTTTCAATAGTTTCGTTGGTAACACGTTTAAGCGATTCAAGTAACTCAACTTTTGAAATACCCTTAACTCTTGTATTAAGATTACCAGTTGAAACTTTGTGAAGGACATCAAAATGTTCAGCAAGACCTATAGCTATTTCATGGGATTGATCAACTATTTCTCCTATTTCTGAAGCTGTAAGATTTATTAGTTTTTTCAGTTTTCTTATAAGCTCGATATTTGAGTTCTCGGATATTCTTACAGTTGGATCTCCTGATGAGATTTTCTTTAATGCTTCAAAAACTTCGGACATGCTCAAGGCGAGTTCCATGCTCATAGATTCAAGTTCCTTATCACGCTCAGCAATCATTCTTGAAAACTCTTTAAATTGCTTGTTTGCAACTTTAATGGTTGCTTTCAAAGCATCTATATCTTTATTTGCTTTTAACATCTCGCAATCGAGACACATTTCTATTTTCTCAAGAAATTTGCCCTGAATTGAATCCCTGCAATGTGTTCCCGAGAATAGCCAGCATTTAAGGTCATTTGATTTATAGGCAGGACATTGAAATTTATTGCATTTAAATAATTCCCAGCATTTCATAGAGTTCATTATTAAAACTCCCGGACCTTTCTAAGAATTCTCTATTTAATATATTGTTATTTTTAATTTTATAATATTTTCGCATATTTCTAAAGATGATTAACCCAGAAGATGTACATATTGCTCAAAAATATTATCCGCCAAAGGCGGACAGGCCCGATTAATTTTATAGTTATAGCTCAATTTATGAAACAAAAACACGGGTCTATTTTTACTGAGGCTGAAGTCGAAGCGTAAGCCTCAGAGATAAAATAGGCGACAATATCAAAATATAAAATAAAGCCATGTTCTTATACTAAGGTAGTTTATTTTGTTTTATAAATTGAGTTATTGCCAGCAAACAACCCCCTGACCGCCTTAACAGAGGCTGAATTTGGCTCTTTGTTATTTGCTCTTCGCTCTTCGATATGTTCCCCTTAGAAAATGGGGTGAAAGGGCTTGTTATAGAAAATGAAATTTATCACAAAATCTGAATTATTTAAATTGCATTTTTTGGTAAAACAAAAGATGTCTTTTAAAAATATATATATGTTAAAATTTACTAATGGATATACATCATCTCAGGGTATTTGCTTCGGTTTTTAAAAATAAGAGCTTTTCTAAGGCATCTGAAGAGCTTTATTTGACCCAACCTACTATTAGCAATCATATTAAAGCTCTTGAAGATGAATTAGAATGCAACTTATTTGACAGGCTTGGCAGGACAATAATCCCCACAAAAGAAGCAGAGGTTTTGTATAATCTATCAACAGAGTTAATTGAAAAGGTTATCAATATCAAAGAAACAATAGCAAATATAAAAAAGGATGTCTCCGGAAAATTACTTATTGGTGCAAGTTCTATCCCGGGTGTATATTTAATCCCAAGAATTATTGCCGGCTTTAAGAAAAATCATCCCGCAATTTCTTTTCAGATAATTATTTCTGATTCAATGGAAATTTCAGAACGAATCTCCGGACATGATCTTTTAATGGGTATAGTTGGTGCTAAACTTGGCAATGAGGATATAGTATATATTCCTTTTGTTGAAGATGAACTTATAGCAGTTTCTGCTCCAAATTTTGTTAAGAAAAAAATTCTTACCCTGAAAGAATTGGTTCAATATCCCATGGTTCTGCGTGAAGATGGTTCGGGTACACGTAAGGTTACTGAAAAATTTTTTATGGAAAAAGAAATTTCACTGGATGATATTCAGATAGCAGGTCTATTTGGTTCAACAGATTCAATAAAACAGGCTGTAAAAGCAGGGCTCGGGGTATCAATATTGTCAAAGTTTTCTGTTTCCGAAGAACTCGTTCATGGAACGCTTGAGGAGATAAAACTTTCTGATATTAAAATGAGACGTAAATTTTATATAGCCACTCACCGCAAGAGAACTCTGCCAAGGCTTTACGCGGCATTTTTGGAACACTTAATCAGGATAAACTCAGACCGTATAGATGTACAAGATTAAGGTCTTCGTCAGGTTTTTTACCGGGAGTCGTTAAATAATTCCCTGTAATTATACCGTCAGCTCCAGCAGCGAAAACAAGGGAGTTGAATTCAGAAAGCACCTGTAGCCTTCCACCGCATACCCTGATTTCTTTTTCCGGTAAAATAAATCTGTATAAGCTTATGATTTTTAATGCCTCAAATGGATGTAAAAGTTTTCTTTCACCCAGTGGTGTCCCTTTGATTGGAATCAAAAAGTTTAAAGGTATAGAATCAACATTAAGATATTTTAAAGTAAAAGCCATATCTATTCTGTCAGCCCATGTTTCGCCCATCCCGAAAATCCCGCCTGAGCAGACAGATAGTCCTGCAGAAAATGCTGCATGAATAGTTTCAAGCTTGTCTTTGTAACTGTGGGTGGTGCAGATTTTTTTAAAAAAAGCCTCTGAAGTTTCAATATTGTGATGATAACGTTCAAGTCCTGCTTTCTTAAGGGATTTTAGATTCTCTTCGGATAAAAAACCGAGACTCGCACATGGTACAAGTCCAATTTTTTTTATATCAGGGATAATTCCTGCAATCTCTGATAGATTTTTCGGACTTAGAGAACGTCCGCTTGTCACAATAGAAAATCTCTTTGCCCCTGACCTGTATAGTTCAGAAGCCTTTTCAATTATAGTGGCTTTATTTAATAAAGGGTAGATTTCTATTTTAGCTTTGCTTTTAGAGGATTGAGCACAAAAGGCACAATCTTCAGAACATAGGCCTGATTTGGCATTTATGATAGAGCACAAACTAACATTATTTTTACGGAAGTAATTTCTTAAGTTATTTGCTGAAGCAATAAGCGCGAATATTTTATCATCAGGAATTGAAGCAATAAAATTTGCTTCTTCTTTAGATAACTCATTGCCTTGCATAACCTTCTTCTCAAGGTCTTTAATCGCCTCCGGCACCTGATGTAAATCCATTTCCTCCATGATACTTCATTCTTTCTATTTCTGGTTTGAGTTTTATTATAATTTTTACTTTACCTTCTTCCTTAGGCCAATAAGAGGTCTCAATAATATCACTGAATCCTAAATAAAAAGGTAAATATAAAGGTTTTATCTCATACCCTATAATATCACCTGCTATGTCAATAATTTTATTTACCTGTAAGCGCCAGAAAGCAGGATGAAATGAGATAAAACTTCTGGATTCTTTAAATGCTTCATCTCCTGATAATCCTTTTTTGATTTTAAAATCAAAATCAGGAGCAAATGGGATCAGGGTGTATATATCACCTTCTTTATCCAGAAAAGCAATGGTTTCCAAATCGTCGGCATATCTTCCGCCATAGGAAATTAGAGTGAAATACCCTGTAATTTCCTGAGGGGCTGCTTCTATAGTTTTTAGTTGACTCTCGATGCCGAAAATTCTTATCGGAAACAAAGCCACTATTAAAACTGATAAAAGTATTGGTTTATAAAAATTTGGATATTTCATTTCTTTATTTATAAAAATAGCATTTACATCATATGTTTGTAAATCTTATATGCTATAATTTTTAAATGTCTTTTGAATTGATTATATTTGATCTTGACGGAACACTTGTTGATACAAGTAGAGATATTACTAATGCTCTTAACTTTGCTTTAAAAGACTATGGTTATGAAGAATTGACAGTTGAAAAAACAAAAAAAATTGTGGGCGAGGGGATTACAAGACTTATTGAGAAAATTACAAGTAAAAATAATCCAGCCATGGTGAATCAGATAGTCGAGAGATTTGTTCAATATTATTCAGAACATCCTGTTGATTATTCATATGTTTATCCAGGGGTAAAAGAAGCACTTAATATGCTCGAAAATTGTAAAAAAGCGGTTGTTTCCAATAAGAGAGAAAGCTTATCTATAAAAATTTTAGAACTACTTGATTTATATAGGTATTTTGATGTAATCATAGGAAGTGATACAGCCCCTGAACGCAAACCATCTCCAGTGCCAATTTTCTATGTGCTTGATAAAATGAAAATTAAACCAGAGCAAGCAATAATTGTAGGAGACAGCATTTTTGATATTGAAGCCGGGAAAAAAGCAGGAATCAAAACAGTTGCGGTTACATATGGATTCAGGGAAAAACATGAATTATTAAGTGCTGATTTTATAATAGATGATTTAAGACAATTGCATCCTGTTATTACTAAAATTGACGTATAATTGCCGGCTTTAAATGTCATATGCTGAATCCTGCCATTTTCTAAGAACAGGTTTATTTCAGCCTCTCTGGTATTTGAGAGGCGTTACAGCTTTGGCTGTATTATTTTAATTGTTTCAGTTTTAGGACAGACTAACTTGATTTTATAACCTGTTTCAATTTAATCTTAATAGTTAAACATCTTTTTCATTCTCATAATATTATCGGGTGAAAGGAGAGATGTCCGAGAGGCCGAAGGAGCACGACTGGAAATCGTGTGTGCGCTAAACCCGCACCGTGGGTTCAAATCCCACTCTCTCCGCCAGTTTGTTTTTCTGCAGCCTGGGTACGGCCCTTCGCAGCAGAAGGATGTGAACCCCGTCAGGTCCGGAAGGAAGCAGCGGTAAGCATTTTTTCTGGGTGCCGGAGGTAGTCGTTCCCAGGCTGGAGGGAAACAAAATTGAGTTATCTTGTGCTTGCAAGAAAATGGAGACCGCAGAAATTTGATGACTTAATCGGTCAGGAAACAATAACTAAAATTTTAAAAAATTCCATAGAGCAGGGCAAAATAGCCCATGCTTATCTTTTTTCCGGGCCAAGAGGAGTTGGCAAAACATCTTCTGCAAGAATATTTGCTAAAGCCTTGAATTGTGTTGATGGACCAACGCCAAATCCATGTGACAAATGTTCTTTTTGTAAATCAATAACAGAAGGTTCTTCTGTTGATGTAATGGAAATAGATGGTGCATCAAATAATAGTGTCAATGACATACGGGATTTAAGGGAACGAGTCAAATATGTTCCTTCTGGCGGAAGATATAAAGTCTATATTATTGATGAGACACACATGCTTTCAGATGCTGCATTTAATGCCCTTCTGAAAACACTCGAGGAACCACCGCCACATGTTGTATTTGTTCTTGCTACGACCGCACCACGTAAGATACCTGCTACAGTTCTTTCAAGATGCCAGCATCTTCCATTCAGAAGAATATCCTTATTAAAAATTCTTGACAGACTAAAGAAAATAACCGTCTCAGAAGGATTGAATATATCAGAACCGGCTCTTGAAATTATAGCAAGAACAGCTGACGGGAGTATGCGTGATGCTCTAACTATTCTGGATCAGGTTTCATCTTTTTCTTCAGATATAAATGAGTCCGATGTGCGGAACCTTTTGGGTATTACAGAATTCAATATTTTGTCCCTTTTTTCCAGCGCTATAATTCAGGGAAATAGAGAGGAGATATTCAAATTAACCTCCGAACTTGTTGAAAGAGGCACGGATTTCAGGACATTTATTAAAGAGTTGATATTTTTCTTCCGTAATCTTCTTGTTTCGAGTGTGGTTAAAGATCCGTCTAAAATTCTTGAATTAGCTGGTGAAGATATCTCCTTTATAAAAGAAATATTGCAGAAAACTTCTGAAGAGCAGCTTACTTTGATAATGAATGAATTGCTCGAAGCAGAAATTGACATGAGAAATTCGTCTTCCCCACGTCTTGCTTTTGAGATGGCTCTTTTAAAAACAAGCTTTTTGAATACCATGAAGCCGGTCAAAGAGATAATTGAACATATTGATAAATACGTAAGATTTAATAAACAGGGTATTTGCACAAAAAAGGATGAGATAAAAAAATCTGATAGCGAATTAGAATCTACTGATTCGATGCCTCCTGCTGAACTGACAGAAAACGAGCAACATCCTCGAGAAGTTGCTTCGTTAAATGATGAAATATGGCAAAGAGCTCTGAAAAAGATGGAACCTCCTCTGGCTTCGAAACTTTCCAAAGCAGATTATTGTCTCAAAGATAATATTCTTAATATTATTCTTGATGAATGCTATTCTGTCTTCGAGGATTCGATAAAAAAGAACTCTAATATTTTAGAGGAAATTTTTTCCGGGGAAATTGGTGCAAAAGTTAAGATAGAAGTACAAATTTCAGCTGATAAAAGAAGAATAAGTAAAAAAGACCTGAAAGAAGAGATAATGGCAGATCCTTTTATTAAGGATATGCTCGAGCTATTCAACGGCAGGATTGTTGATATAACGCCTGTTGAAAAACAGGAAAGTTCAATTTGAATTTTTCTATATAGGGAGGAAATATATGTCCAAAAAGATGCTCGGAGATATTATGCGTGAAGCACAGAAGCTTCAGACAAAAATGGCTGAGATTCAGGAAGAGGCAAAGAAAAAGACTGTTGAAGCAACAGCAGGCGGCGGCATGGTTACAGTTGTTGCAAACGGTGCAATGGAAATTGTCTCTATAAAAATCGAAAAAGAGGTTGTAAATCCTGATGATGTTGAAATGCTTCAGGATCTTATAATAGCTGCTGTCAACGAAGCGTTAAGACGTGCTCAGGAAATGGTTAATTCCGAAATGTCAAAACTTACAGGAGGCCTTCAGTTACCCGGACTCGGGAATCTCGGTAAAATGTTTTAAATGGAAGCTTTTATTTCTGAAGTTACAGAAGAAGATATAAAAAAGGAAAAACTAAAAGCCCGGGAGCTGAAAAAAACGAGCTGGTGGAAAAAAAAACTTTCAAGGGGTATCTGCTATTATTGTGGTAGAAAATATTCTCCGTCTGAATTAACAATGGATCACCTTGTTCCGCTTATAAGAGGCGGTAAAACAACAAAAAGCAACGTAGTTACTGCTTGCAAGGAATGCAATAACAAAAAGAAATACCTTCTTCCTTTTGAATGGGAAGAATATATGAAAAAAATTCAGGAAGACTCCTGATTGAAATGTTAACGGATAAAATCTTAAATAGCGTACTTATTACGAATAAGAAATATAAAATGTTTTTTGGGGGCGAGAAGATTTTGGTCGGCCTCTCAGGCGGTCCGGATTCTGTGTCTTTGCTACATATACTTGATAATTTTAAAGATAAATTCAGATTTACACTTTCTGCTATTTATGTTGACCATATGTTGCGGCCTGATGAAACACCATCTGAAATTGAATTTTGCAAAAGCCTTTGCAATAAACTCTCGGTACAATTTTTTGTGAAATCTGTTGATGTTAAAAATTTTGCAAAAGAACAAAATTTAAATATTCAGGAAGCAGCAAGACAACTTCGCTATTATGCATATGAAGAAAAAGCATGGGAAATTAAGGCTGACAAAATAGCTCTTGCTCATACAGCTGATGATCAGGCAGAAACCCTGTTAATGAGGCTTTTCAGGGGTTCTGGGACAACAGGACTGTCGGGCATTCCTCCTGTCCGCAAACATTTTATAAGACCTTTAATAGAAATTGAACGCAAGGAAATAGAAGAGTTTCTCGAACAGAATAAGATTGATTATATAACAGATTCTTCAAATATGAAGAAAGATTATTTGAGAAATAGGATAAGATTGACTTTAATGCCGCTTCTAAAAAATATAAACCCTGATATAACTACAGTGCTCTCGAGAACTACTGCTTTATTCAGAGATGAAGAAAGATACTTTGAAATAATTGTCACGAAATCTCTTATGAAAATGATAAGCAGAAAAACAAATGAGAGAATCGAGCTTTTTCTCTCGCCATTTGAAGTAATGGATAAGGTGATTGCGAGGAGAGTGCTGAGGCGGGTGATTGATGAGACAAAGGGATTGCGCGGAATAAGTTTTCTTAATATAGAAGATATTATAGACCTTGTAAAAAATGGAAAAACAGGTGATAGAATATATCTTCCGAAAGGCATAAGGGTAATAAAAGATTATTCAACTCTTATACTGACATCTGAGGCACCTGTTGTTCTTGGCATATATAACGTAGAAATACCGGGTGAAACGCTACTTAAAGAATCAGGCATCTTATTGAAATCGTCGATAATTTCTAAAGAAGAAGCAGATAATATCAGTAAATTCGGGGAAGGAATATCTTTTGGACTTTTCGATTTCGACAGATTGAAAATGCCCTTGATGATTAGACCGAGAAAAAATGGTGACTTTTTTTATCCTTCAGGTTTTGGCAGGAGAAAAAAGATCCAGGATTTTTTTGTTGACTTAAAGATACCAAGAGATGAGAGAGACAGAATACCACTACTTATTAGTGATGAAAATATTGTCTGGGTAGTCGAGCATAGAAGTGATGAAAGATTCAGAATAGATAAAAATACAAAAAAAGTTTTAAGAATAGATGTAAAAAAGGCAAGGGATTAAAGGAGAAGATTTAATGGTAAGAGTTCGTTTTGCTCCAAGTCCAACCGGACATTTGCATATTGGAGGCGCAAGAACAGCGCTCTTCAACTGGCTTTTTGCGAGACATAATAAGGGTGTTTTTATCCTGAGAATTGAAGATACTGATAGAAGCCGTTCTACTGAAGAATATATTGATTCAATAATGGAAGGGATGAAATGGCTAAAGCTTGATTGGGACGAAGGACCTTTCAGACAAACTGACAGGTTTGAAATTTACAGAAAATATGCGGAAAAGCTTGTCTCAGAAGGAAAGGCTTATTATTGTTATTGTTCACCTGAAGAACTTGAAGAGAGGCGCAAAAAAGCTATTTCTGAAGGAAAGTCTCCAAAGTATGATCGCAGGTGCCTCGGGCTGGATAAGCCTTCCTCTGGAAAAGAACCAGCCATACGTTTCAAGATGCCTCAAGAAGGTATTATTGTTGTTAAAGATATGGTCAAAGGAGTGGTAACTTTTGAGAATTCCCAGCTTGATGATCTTATTATAATGCGCTCGGATGGTACCCCGACATATAATTTTACTGTTGTTGTTGATGATGTAGATATGGGGATTACACATGTTATCAGGGGTGATGATCATCTTAATAACACTCCAAAACAAATTCATATCTATAATGCTCTCGGTTATAAGACGCCTGTTTTTGCTCATCTTCCAATGATTCTTGGCTCTGATAAAACAAGACTTAGCAAAAGGCATGGAGCCACTTCAGTTATAGCTTACAGGGATATGGGTTATCTTTCTGAAGCATTAACCAATTACCTTGTAAGATTGGGATGGTCCTATGGGGATCAGGAGATTTTTTCGAGGGAAGAACTTATAGAATATTTTTCATTTGAACATGTTGGTAAAGCCTCTGCTGTATTTAATCCTGAGAAACTACTCTGGCTTAATAGTCAATATATAATGAGAACATCTCCTGAGACACTTGTTGAACTTGTTATTCCATTTTTGTTAAAGAAAGAAATAATAAAGAAAGAGCAGGATATTGATAAAAAATGGCTTTCAAGAGCAATTGTAACTTTGCAGGAAAGAGCAAAAACACTCGATGAACTTGCTGATTCTCTGAATTTCTATATAACAGAAAAAGTTGAATACAATCCAAAAGCAAAGTCCAAATTCCTTAAAACCGAAAACATTGAGTTTTTAAAGAGTATAAAATCAAGTCTTGAAAATACAGGGGACTTGTCACTTCATAAGTTAGAAAATATTTTCAAATCAATTGCTGAAAAATATAATGTAAAGTTAGGAAGCATTGCCCAACCTGTCAGAGTAGCATTAACAGGAAAGTCCGAAAGCCCCGGAATTTTTGAAGTAATAAACATACTCGGGAAAGAAAGAGCAATTAAAAGAATAGAAGATGCTATTAAAGAGATAGGGTAAAATTTATACAGAGTTGTAGTTTATTTTATGTTAGAATATTTCCATTTAAAGTCAATATTATTTTGAATTTATTTTATTAAAAATACCAGAAATGAATACAGAAATTAATAAAGAAAATGTTTTACCTGAAACTATTGAGCCCCGTGATTTTATACGTGCAATTATAGATGCGGATATAAAATCAGGCAGGTATGAATCCCGTGTTCATACCCGTTTTCCGCCTGAACCAAACGGGTATCTGCATATAGGCCATGCAAAATCTATCTGTCTTAATTTCGGGATAGCTCAGGAATATAATGGTTTATGCAACCTGCGTTTTGATGATACTAACCCCTCAAAAGAAGATATTGAATATGTAAATTCCATAAAAGAAGATGTAAAATGGCTTGGATTTGATTGGGGCGACAGAGAATTCTATGCTTCTGATTATTTTGATCAACTTTATGAATATGCAGTGCAGCTTATAAAAAAAGGCAAAGCATATGTGTGCGATTTAAGTCCTGAAGAGATTAGAGAGTATAGAGGCACACTCACAACCCCGGGCAGAGAAAGTCCATATCGCAATCGTTCTGTTGAAGAAAATCTAAACCTTTTTGAGCGCATGAAAAAAGGTGAATTTCCCGAAGGCTCAAAAACACTCCGCGCCAGGATAGACATGTCTTCCGGAAATATTAATATGAGAGACCCTGTGATTTATCGTATATTATATGCCGAGCATCACAGAACCGGGAATAAATGGTGTATTTATCCTATGTATGATTTTGCACATTGTTTTTCGGATTCTATTGAAAGGATAACCCATTCAATATGTACCCTCGAGTTTGAAGACCATCGTCCTTTATATGACTGGTTTTTGAACGAGCTTAATGTATATCACCCGCAGCAAATAGAATTTGCGAGACTCAATCTGAGCCATACTGTTTTAAGTAAACGCAAATTAATTCAACTGGTGTCAGAGGGGTTTGTGAAAGGCTGGGACGACCCGAGAATGCCCACAATTTCGGGGTTAAGAAGAAGAGGCTATACTCCAGAAGCAATTAGAAATTTTTGTAACAGAATAGGAGTTGCAAAACGCGACAGCACTGTGGAAATAGGACTGCTTGAGCATTGCATTCGTGAAGATTTAAATAAAAGAGCACCACGTGCAATGGCAGTATTGAATCCATTGAAGGTTGTAATTGAAAATTACAAAGAAGGTTTAACAGAAGAACTCGAAGCTATTAATAATCCGGAAGATATGTCAATGGGTACAAGGAAAGTTCCGTTTTCACGCTCAATATACATAGAAAAAGAAGATTTCATGGAAAATCCACCAAAACAGTTCTACAGACTCGCTCCCGGACGTGAAGTAAGACTTCGTTATGCATATTTCATAAAATGCATTGATGTCATAAAAGACGAAACAGGTGAAATAAAAGAACTTCGATGTATTTATGACCCTTCAACACGTGGAGGTGATGCTCCTGATGGAAGAAAAGTTAAGGCAACATTGCACTGGGTCTCTGCAGAACATTCAATTGAAGCGGAAGTAAGGCTTTATAATTCTTTATTCACAAAAGAAGACCCGGATGACGTTGAAGAGGGTAAAACATTTCTTGATTATATTAATCCTGAATCTTTGATTATTCTTAATTCATGTCGTGTTGAACCTTCACTTTCAATTGTCAAACCAGGGGATATATATCAGTTTGAGAGACAGGGTTATTTTTGTGCTGACCCTGATTCAATAGAAGGAAAGCCTGTTTTCAATAGGACTGTAACATTGAAAGACACATGGGCCAAAATCAAGAAAAAACTTTAAAGTTAACACTGTTTACATAGTTGAAATAAGTTAAGTATTTATAACTGAGTTAAATTTGCAAGCTGAATAAACCAAGTAAACTGAGTTAATTATGTAAGATATGAAAGGATAGGATTATGAGTTACATTACAGTAATTGGCGCAGGTAGCTGGGGAACCACTCTTGCCTGTCTTCTTACGGATAAAAATTATGATGTGACTCTCTGGGCATATGAGAGAGATATTGTTGATGAAATCAATGAACAAAGAACAAATAAGACATATATGCCCGATACAATAATTCCTGATAATCTGAAAGCTACAAATGATTTAAATGAGGCATTGAAAAAAGCTCGATTTGTTTTAAATGCTGTACCGGCGCAATTTACCCGTTCAGTATTTAAAGAAGCCGCTTCTTTTTTGAATAGCGAGGCTGTAATAATAAGCGTAGCAAAAGGCATTGAGAGAGGCTCATTATTAACTGTTTCAACAATACTTAATGAACTTACAGGGCATCCTGTAGCAGTTTTGTCAGGGCCGAGTTTTGCAAAAGAAGTTATAAAAAAACTTCCCACAGCAGTAACTCTTGCGATTAATGATATAAATCTTGGTTTGATTCTTCAGGAGATGTTCAATACAAATTATTTCAGAGTATATACCCACAATGATGTAATAGGAACTGAAATTGGTGGTGCTTTGAAAAATGTAATGGCAATAGCTTCAGGTATCTGCGAAAGTCTTGGACTTGGCAACAATGCTAAAGCAACCTTAATTACAAGAGGGCTCGCGGAAATGACACGACTTGGTATTGCAATGGGAGCCTCTGAAAGAACATTCTCCGGGCTTAGTGGCATAGGAGATTTAGTTCTGACATGCACAAGCACTTTATCAAGAAATTACACTGTTGGTATGAAAATCGGGCAGGGAATGAAATTAAAAGATATTCTTGGTCAGACAAAAAGTGTAGCAGAAGGCGTTCCAACAGCAGAATCTGCTTATGAACTTTCGAAAAAATATGGGATTGAGATGCCGATTATTGAACAGGTTTATAAAGTGATTTATGAAGAAAAAGATCCTTTGTCAGCAGTAAAAGACCTTATGGAGCGTTCTTTGAAATCTGAATTTTATAAATAATGGATGAGCTAAGAATTAAAAAAATCCTCGGGGATGTTAAAAACAATAAAATAGATATTGAGAAAGCTTTAAAGTTTCTGAAAAATCTACCGTTTGAAGACCTTTCATTTGCCAAGGTTGATCATCATAGAAATATAAGGCAGGGCATTCCTGAAGTAATTTTTGCTGAAGGTAAAAACCCTGAGGAAGTTGTTGCTATTGCAAAATCTATCTATAAAAAAAATAGAAAGTTCTTAATAACACGCGGGACAGAAAAAATTTACAGCAAATTGAAGATTAA
Organism: Nitrospirota bacterium; assembly: GCA_013388435.1. Lineage (GTDB taxonomy): Bacteria > Nitrospirota > Thermodesulfovibrionia > Thermodesulfovibrionales > SM23-35 > DYFC01. The sequence continues at coordinate 38,419 of JACAFE010000037.1, forward strand.
AGAAGCTATTTTCCATCCTGCTTCAAAGGCAATATCTGTTGGTGGGGAAAAAGAAAAAAAAGGCCATATCCTGATATTATCAGCCGGGACTTCTGATATCCCTGTGGCTGAAGAAGCTATGGTAACAGCAGAGTTTTTAGGGAATAGAGTTGAATGCGTTTACGATGTTGGAGTCGCAGGAATTCATCGTCTATTTTATGTTCAGGAATCATTAAATATTGCTCGCGTTATTATTGTTGTTGCTGGTATGGAAGGAGCTCTGCCTTCAGTTGTGGGAGGTCTAACAAATAAACCGATAATAGCTGTTCCTGCTTCAGTTGGTTATGGCACAAATCTTGGTGGTTTAACTCCATTGTTTGCCATGCTTAATTCCTGTGTTCCTGGCATAGCTGTGATGAATATTGATAATGGGTTCGGCGCCGGATGTCTCGCACATAAAATAAATAATATCAAATAGCATATCAATAATAATTCTCATATTGACAAATTTTGTTACAAGAAAATGACAGAAAAAGTTCAATTAATGTAACTTCTCATGTATCCATATCTAACTTACTGAATTAAAAGAATATTTTATATGCAATTACTATTATACTGTGGCATAAAGATTGCTTCTTAATAATTGATAAAATTGGGGAAATTATGATTACAGGGAACAATTATATAACAGATTCAACTTCGAAATTATTTTTTTTAACGCTTCTTCTACTAATTGTTATAAACATAACAGAAGGGGAAACTATGAATAAGGTTTTAATTACAAAAGATGATAATAATAAAGAAATAACTATCAAATCAGGTGACATAATCTGGATTGAGCTTGAAATATTTGGAGCTGCAGGTTATACATGGCATATTGATAAATTAGATGAAGAATATTTGCTCGTAATCTCAAAAGGCACCAAAGATAATTCAATGGGGAAAGTTGGTGCACCGCTTGTTGAATACTGGCAGATAAAAGCTGTTAAAAAAGGGGTTACCGGACTTAGAATGCTTTATTTCAGGCCATGGGAAGGGGCTGAAAAATCAGCAGAAAAGTTCGAAGTTAAACTGAATATAAATTAAAAGGGGGACAAAATGTTCAAGCGTAAATTTATATTTTTGGCTACTGCTATAATAGCATTCCTTTTCTTTGCAAATTCGTATGTAATTGCAGGAGACCTCTACAAAATACAAACAAAAATAAAATCTCAAAAAGCAGGCTGGATTGCAGGTGAGACATCTATTTCAAAGTTACAACCAAATGACAGACAGAAACGTCTTGGACTTTATTTTCCCGAAAAAGCACCTGATGACATGATGGTAACAGCCAATATGTTATCTTTAATAAAAACTCAAGTTATAATTCCATCATCTCTTGATTGGCGAAACAATGGAGGCAATTTTGTCACACCTGTTAGAAATCAGGGTAATTGTGGAAGCTGTTGGGCATTTGCAACGGCTGGAGCACTCGAATCAGCAACTTTGATTGCAAATAATACTCCCGGACTTGACTTGAATCTTGCTGAACAGATTCTCGTTTCATGTAGTGGAGCTGGTGATTGTGGAGGAGGATATATTGACTCTGCTTCAGACTTCATTCAGTCTATAGGTCTTCCTCCTGAATCTTGTTACCCTTATGTTGCGCAGAATGGTTATTGTGGAAATGCTTGTTCAAACTGGGAATTAAACACATTCAAAATAAATAACTGGCAATGGATTGCAACACTTTATCCAACAGTTGAAACTCTTAAGGCTGCACTTAATGCATATGGCCCACTTGTTACCACCATGAATGTATATTATGATTTCTATTACTACAGAAGTGGTATTTACAGATATGTTTCGGGTGGTTATCAAGGAGGACATGGCATATTACTAGTCGGTTATGATGACTCAGGTCAGTATTTTATTGCAAAAAATAGCTGGGGTACAGGTTGGGGTGAATCAGGGTTTTTTAAAATTGCTTATTCTGAAATCTCGAGTGTTGTGAATTTTGGAAGATGGACTATAGCATATACTGCTTTATCTAATACCACTGAATCATCAATAAGTGTTACATCACCGAATGGCGGAGAAACTTTATCTGCAGGTACTAATAAGACAATTAAATGGACATATACAGGAGACCCTGGATATTTGAAGATAGAACTCTTAAAAGGCTCCTCAGTCGTAACTACAATAGCTTCAATGGCTAATAAAGGAGTTAATGGTTCTGGTTCTTATATATGGACAATTCCTATTTCAATTTCAACAGGGTCAGATTACAGAATAAAAATAACAAGCAATTCAAATAGTTCTGTTAGTGACATTAGTGATGATTATTTTACAATTAACGGCCCATTTGTAACAGTCACATCACCAAATGGCGGAGAAACATGGA
>JACAFE010000068.1 GCA_013388435.1 Nitrospirota bacterium
AGCCAGCACTCTTCATTGTCCATCGCGGCACTACCAACGGATGCAATACCATTGCAACGATTGACTACTTTACCGTCAGCATTCTTTTCCGTGAAACTTTTATCACGGCTTTTCTTAATGTTTTTAGCTATTTTGTTTAAAGCCCATTCCCATGAAACTTCTTTCCATTTATCGCTGTAAGGTGCGCGATAACGCACTTTTTTCAAACGATTCTCATTTACAGCAATCTGATAACTTGAAGCTCCTTTTGCGCAAAGCGCACCCTCGCTGATAGGATGATCAGGATCACCTTCAGCATTAATTACCTTTCCTTTTGAGTCAGTTGCTACCAGAATACCACAGCCAACTGAGCAAAAACAGCAAATAGAAGGTGTTTCTTTAGCGCCTTTTATTCGCGACTCAGTTCTAAGTTCTGCGGCATAACTCTGAACAGGACTCAAATCAAATCCAAGCTGACTCAGAGCAATGCCGGCTGCAGTATAACTGGAGAGCTTGATAAAATCTCTCCTTGTTAAAACCTTCATAAACTCCTCCTTTCTTATTGATGATAAATAAAGTAAAATGCAGCTAATTTTACGGATTATCTTAATATTTACCTATACTGCTTATGATATAATTCATTTATATCAAATAAAACTATGTCTGTCAACATAATTTTGTAAAGTATTTATAAATCCATGAGCTTGACAGTGTTTTATTGTAATCTTTATAATTAAATACTTTACCTATGAAAAATTGGATTTTAATAAATGAAGCTAATAATATCAGAAATACCCATAGAAGGATTAAATTTAGACACAAGCATTGTCTGTGAGTCTGAATCTATTATCTCTCCTGTTAATATTCATCTTAGAATAGATAAAGCTGATACAGAAATCTCTATTAAAGGAGATTTTTCAGCCCGTTTAAGATTGCAATGTAGCAGATGCCTTAATGAATTCGAAAAAGAAGATTATATTCATGTTGATGTTGTATATCATCCGCTTACAGAAATTGTAACAGTTGAAAAACATGAAATAAAGATTGATGAATTAAATACCGACTTTTATTCAGGAGATGAACTCGATATTTCTGCTTTGATAAAAGAGCAAATTGAGCTTAATATTCCAATGAAACCTTTATGTGATGAATTATGCAAAGGAATATGTCCCGGCTGTGGCGCTGATTTAAACTTTCAGGTATGCAGTTGCCCTAAACAAAAGATTGATCCACGCTTTGCTGAATTGAGCAAGCTTTTGAAATAAAAATTTAATTCTAAAAGAAAGGAGTATTAAATTGGCAAACCCGACACACAGACATACACGATCAAGAAGAGACAAAAGAAGAGCAAACTGGAAAGGACAACTACCAAATCTGAGTTTATGTCCTGATTGCAATGAACTTAAATTGCCTTTTAAAGCCTGCCCGCATTGTGGTTCTTACAGTGGCAGGAAAATTCTCACCATAATAGAAAAAGAAGTATGAGAATTGCTCTTGATGCTATGGGGGGCGACTATGCCCCCTATGTTAATATCGAGGGTGCTATCGAGTCTGTTACCGATACCGCTGACATATCTGTCATACTTGTTGGCGATGAAAGCATCCTATCTAAAGAATTAGCTGACAAAAAATATCCATCCGGCAGATTGACAATCAAACATGCTTCACAATCTGTTGGCATGGATGAATCCACTGCCTATGCAATAAGAAAGAAAAAAGATTCTTCAATCAGAAGAGGGATCGAACTTGTTAAAAACGGTGAAGCAGACGCTTTTGTAAGTGCAGGGCATTCAGGTGTTGTAATGGCTACTGCATTGCTTGTTATCGGCACTTCAGATATTGTTGACCGTCCTGCAATTGCCACTATCATGCCAACCATTAAATCACCTTTTGTTCTTATTGACGCAGGCGCAAATATACATTGCAAACCAAATAATCTTCTTCAGTTTGCTCTTATGGGAAGCACATATTGTGAAACAATGCTTGGTAGAAAAAATCCTAAGGTTGCTCTTGTGAGCACCGGTGAAGAAGATACAAAGGGAAATGAACTTACTAAAGAAACATTTAAACTTCTTAAAGAATCTGAAATTAATTTTATAGGCAATATTGATGGCAAAGATATTTTTACAGGAGAATATGATGTTATAGTGTGTGATGGATTCACTGGTAATGTTATATTAAAAACCAGCGAAGGTCTTGCAGATGCTTTAATTAAAATGCTTAAAAGAGAAGTGGCTAATTTAACCACAGGCAGACTGGGTTACCTTCTGATAAAACCTGCTTTAAGAAATTTCAAGAAAAAAACCGATTATGACGAGTACGGTGGAGCGCCGCTTCTTGGTATTAAAGGCACATGTATTATAAGTCATGGCAGGTCAACATCGAAAGCAATAAGAAATGCCATCAGAGTTGCTTCAGATTTCTCTAAAAAAAGAGTCTATGAAATTATTTCTTCGGCAATAGAGAAGGATATTTTACATCATGAAAGGAAAAATGTTTTAGATGAAAAGAAGTAGGATTGTCTCAACTGGTGCTTATGTTCCTGAAACAATTATGTCGAATTCTGATCTTGAAAAAATGGTTGATACATCGGATGAATGGATAACTGAAAGAACTGGAATAAAAGAAAGAAGAATTGCATCAAAAGAACAGGCAACTTCGGATCTCGCTTATGAAGCATCAAAAATTGCGATTGAAAGAGCAGGCATTACACCGGAAGATATTGATCTCATTATTGTTGCGACAATTTCCGGAGATATGCCTTTTCCTTCAACTGCATGTTTTTTGCAGGAAAAACTTGGAGCTGTAAATGCAGCAGGTTTTGATGTGAATGCAACATGTTCAGGTTTTCTTTATGCACTGCATATTTCAAACGGCATGATTAAATCAGGATTGCACAAACGAATACTTGTTGTTGGTGCAGAAACTCTCTCTAAAATTACTGACTGGGAAGACCGCACCACATGTGTCATATTCGGCGATGGAGCTGGCGCTGTCATTTTAGAACCTTCTGAAAATGATAGGGGGGTTATCTCTACTCATATAAATTCAGACGGCCGTCTCTGGGAGCTTATAAATCTGCCCGGCGGAGGTTCGAGAAATCCTGCTTCAGATGAAACTATTAAAAATCGCTTGCATTATATTAAGATGAAGGGTAATGAAACCTTCAAGGTAGCTGTAAGAACCCTTGAAGACCTTGCTGTCAGAACTCTTGAAGTAAACAATCTTAACCCATCGCAATTGTCCTTACTTATTCCGCATCAGGCGAATATGAGAATAATACAGGCAACTGCTGACAGACTCAAACTGCCAATGGAAAAAGTTCTGGTAAACTTACAACTATATGGCAATACATCTGCTGCATCAATTCCAATAGCTCTTCATGAGGCAGTAATCTCGGATAAAATCAAAGAAGGCGATTATATTCTTCTTGAAGCCTTTGGTGGCGGACTTACGTGGGCATCAGCTTTAATAAAATGGTAAGCTTTTTTTGTTTGAATCAAGAAGATTTTTTATTGTAAAAAGCATATCGTTTTTCTCGAAAGGTTTTTTCAGATAAGCATCTATAATTAAATGGAGATTTTGCAGAGGTTTGTCTAAATAACCTGACATTGCCAATATTTTAATATCTTTTCTTATTTCTCTGAGATGCATAATAACTTCTTCGCCCCCCATCAGGGGCATCATAATATCTGTTATGACAAGATGTATATTTTTATTCTGTTCCTTGAATAAATTTATGGCGTTCAGAGGATTATTTTCTGCAATAACAATATAGCCGTGACTTTCGAGTAAATCTTTAATAAACTGAAGAACATCTTTATCATCATCAATTAAAAGTATGTTCCCAAATCCCTGCAAAACAGGTTGAACGGGTTTTTTTAAATTATAAGCTATTTTTTCCGAAGCAGGAATATAAATATAAAAACATGTTCCTTTGCCAACCTCACTGTCAACAGACACATAACCGTTATGGTCTTTGACAATTCCATAAACTGTTGCCAGTCCCAGCCCTGTGCCTTTACCTTTTTCTTTGGTTGTAAAAAATGGATCAAATATCTTTTGTTTGATTTCATCAGGTATTCCGGTGCCGGTGTCAGAAACACTCATAACTACATAATTCCCGGGTGTAACATATACAGGGAAATGGGATGATTTATCTTCAATTTTTACAAAATTTGTCTTAATTTCAATCAACCCTCCATCAGGCATTGCGTCCTTTGCATTAACAATAAGGTTCATAATCACCTGTTCTATTTGATTGGGTTCTCCTTCTATGAAAGGAATATTTTCATCCAGAGTTATTTTTACACCAATTTTTTTATCCAGCACGCCATCAAAAAGTTTTGCGGAATCATTAATGACATCATTGAGATTGAAGGGAACTTTTTCGGTTGAATCCTTCCTTGCAAAACTCAGAAGTTTTGATACCATTATACCAGCCTTGCGGGATGCTCCTTCAATATTTCTGACTTTTTTCTTTGAAACTTCATCAAGCTGGCTGTACTCAAGCAATAATTCGGAATTCCCGAGTATAGCAGTCAAAATATTGTTAAAATTATGAGCTATACCTCCTGCAAGAGCTCCAATAGATTCCATTTTCTGAGAATGTATGAGCTGCTCCTGTATTCTTTTCTTTTCAGTTATATCCCTGCAGAAGTAAAGAATATGTATTTTGTCACCAATATCCAGAGCCCTTGAACTTATTTCAACATATATTTTCTCTCCATTTTTTTTAAAATGAGTTGTTTCATAAAGAATTGTTTCTCCATTAAGAATTCTCTGATTGCGTTTTTCAATCTTTTCTTTATTTTCTGATGGTTCAAGCAATTCAATAGAGGCATTCTGCAATGATTTAGAATCAAAGCCATACATCTGATAAAACTTATTATTTACAGAGGTTATCTTCCCAGTTGTGTCAGTAATAATAATTGCATCAGTAGCATTATCAAAAATTGACCTGTACCATGCCTCAGAAATTTTATAAGCTTTTGTCCTTTCCTGAACAAGATCTTCAAGTTGAACTGAATACTTTTTTAGTTCTTCAGTTTTTTGAAAAAGCTCATATTCAACAGAGAGTTTTTTAAGATGAAATTTAAAATTCAAATATCTCCACATCAGACCGCTGATTATACAGGCGAGTAAAAAAATATTATTATTCATAAAAATATTTATATCTGTGATTTTGTCAAATATTAATATTGGGAAAAGATATATCCCATAAATTATTGATGCTATTATCAGAGATAAAGTAAAAGAAATTGGTAGAAGACCCAACAAAAACATAACAATAATTATCATTCCTGCATAATAAGGAGATTTATGCCCACCTAAATGAAGAATCATTACTTCTACCATTGAAGAAACAATAATAGTACCTATAATTAAAAAAGCCTCAGGATAGTTATTGACTTTTTTATAAATAAAATACATTATTGCAAATAACGAGGAGGCAATAAGTCTGTATATAAAAAATATTTTGAAAAAATGTGGTGTTGCAAAATAATCTAATAAAGAGAGACCAATAATAGTCAATCCACCTGAAATAATAAGTAATGAAGCGAAAGTTTTATTCGTTCTATAAATTTCCTGTTTTATATAATTTTCTTTATCCATGTTTTTAAATTATCAAATTTTTATTATTCTGTCTATCATTATTCTTTGAAATCAATTTTGCTGTGTCGTATCCAACATAAGCTGCTCCAGAAATACCAATTCCGTATGTTGTCCAGTGTCCTACCATGTAGAGATTTTTAATAAATGGCGGCTTTTTAAATTCTGGAATGATTAATTGTGAAGGTACTGATAACCAGCCATAGGCAGCGCCCCTGTAATTTAAAGTATATCTATACATTGTATATGGTGTTGCCGCATCTTTGTAAATGATATGCTTTGATAAATCAGGCATAATATATTTTTCGATTCTATCAATAAAAGCATTCATTACATGATATTTGTTATTTCCCCAAAATATTTTGTTTTTAAATGGGGCTGGCATACCTGCATATATTGATGACTTGTCATGAGAAACTCTGAACGCAAATCCACCATATTTTTTAAAATCACCTTTTTTAACAAATTTATATGCAAATTCCGAACTGTAATGATTGAAAAAATAGTGAGCAGAGCCTGTTTTCAGGGAAGTTTGAAAATTTTTATCCAGACCTAAATAAAGAATAAAATTTGACATAGAAGGAATCATAGAAATTAGTTTATTGTAAAAATCATCAGTAATTAATTTTCTTCCTAATAATTTTAAAAATGTTTGTCTTGCGTCGCAATTAGAAATAACATATTTAGATTGTATTATCTCATTTTTCTCCAGAATAATACCTTTCACTTTATTATCTTTTACTATTATTTTATTTACAAGACATGACAATCTCAATTCACCACCGAATTTTATAAATGTCATTGCTAAAGTATCCGGAAGCACCTGCATGCCACCAGCTGGATAATATCCACCATCAAAAAGAAACTCTGAGTAAAGTTTAGCTCCCACAAACGCAGAAATTTTTGATGAAGGCAACCCTATAATTGCTAATAAAGGCAAAGCAATAATTTCTTTAAGTATTTCATTTTTTAAATAATAATTTAACAAATCCCTAAAAGTTATATTACGAAAATTTGAGAAGGAAGATGGATTTGTATCTACAAGTAAATAGAATAATTGTTTAATTTTATCTCTATAATCAGGAAAATGTTGACTAAAGTCTTCAATTGTTTCTTCCATATTATTCCATATGTTTATTTTATAATTTGGCGTTATAATAATATCCGAAGGATTGGCTCGAATTACGTTTAATTTTTTATCAATTCCAATATCAGAAAATATTTTTCTTAACATACCGCCTTCTCTATAAGAACCAAAACAGTGAGGAGCCGCATCAAATGTAAAATTACCTCTTTTAAAAGAAGTACAGTAACCTCCGGGTTTATTATGCTGTTCAGCGATTAGTACCTTCATGCCTGCCTTTGCAAGATAACAGCCGCAAACGAGCCCGCCAATGCCTGCTCCAATAATTACAGCATCATATTCGTTTGAACTCATTTTCATATTTAATTTCCTTTTTGATTTAACATACCATAGACTAATTCTACAGCATCGGTTAAGGTTACGATTTTAGGAACATCTTCATCTCTAACGGATATTTTATATTTTTTTTCTATTGCTACAGTAATTTCTATTGCTTTTATTGAGTCAATCTCCAGCTCATTAATCAGATTTGTGTTTGGTTTTATTTCTTCCAAATTATAGCCTGAAACATCTGATATTATTTCCTTTATTTCATTTTCAAGAACTTTTTTGTCAATCATTTTTCCCCCTGATTATTCATTATATTTTTTTAAAACCAAGCAGGCATTATTTCCGCCAAAGGCGTATGAATTATTTAATGCAATATTTACTACTTGTTTTCTTGGTTTATTTGGAACACAATCAATATCACATTCAGGATCAG
>JACAFE010000069.1 GCA_013388435.1 Nitrospirota bacterium
AATGTAGAGGTTGTAAATAAAGTTACAGAAGGCAGACCGCATATTGTTGACAAAATAAAAAATAAGGAGATAAATTTTGTAATCAATACAGTTACAGGCGCACAGGCGCAGAAAGATTCCTTCTCGATAAGAAGAAGTGCTTTACAATACAGGGTTCCTTTTACAACTACAATTACAGGGGCAAAAGCAGCAGTAAAAGCCATTGAGATATTGAAAAAGAAAAAGATGAAAATTAAATCTTTGCAGGAATATCATAGCAAGTAATGTTGAATTAGAATATATAATTTGATTTAACTTGAAAATGCGCTATATTAAAACAAAAGAGAAAACCGGGCTTGTTTTAGTCTTTACTGGAAATGGCAAGGGGAAAACAACCGCTGCTCTGGGCACGGTTCTGAGAGCTGCTGGATATAACATGAAGGTATGCATTATTCAGTTCATAAAGGGAGATATATATTCCGGGGAAATTGACGGGATAAAAAAACTTGGTAAGGATATCGAACTTCATATTATGGGTAAAGGCTTTTATATTAGTAAAGATAACCCTGAAGTTTATAATGAACACCGGGAAAAAGCTCAATCTGCAATCAGACTTGCTAAAGAGAAAATGTTAAGTGGAAAATACGATATATTGGTTCTTGATGAAGTTAACAATGCTGTATTTTTAAATCTGATTAATATTTTGCAGGTGATTGAATTGATAGATGTTAAACCACCTTTTATGCATTTAATATTAACCGGTAGAGATGCACATTCCGATATAATCAAAAGAGCCAATATTGTGACCGAAATGAAAGAAATAAAACACTCTTATCATCAGAATATTGAGCCCCAGAAAGGAATTGATTATTAGCATAAATATTTTATTTCCATGAACCTCTTTTTAAAATATCCTGCGCCTGTCCCTGTGTTACGCAAACATCGTCCCAGCACCATGTATCTCCAAGGCTTCCTTTATAACAATAGCTGAAAGTATAACATTTGTTTTTTTCATCATACTGCCATGGTTTACTGTAAGTAAGTTTCCCGTCTTTTGAAAATTGCGCTTCAAAAATATTTTGCAGTTTCCTGAGTTTTTCATCTTTCTGTTCGGAATTATATGACTCCATTGAATTTTGCTTTTTTTCAATATCTTCTTTGTGTTTTTCTTTCACTTCTTTTATTTCCTGAATTTTACTCGCTGCAACCTTTATGGCATTTATTTGTTTTGAGGAATTTTTCCAGACAGAATTAATTATTTCCTTTCGGCCTTTTTTTATAAGTTCATGATTTAAACGTGCTTCCATCCGATTCATCCAGAATTCGTCAATCTGTTTCCATAAATGCAAACCAAGTTTTTCATCAGTTCCTATTAATTTAGGATTATATCCCTTAGCTTTAATAATATCTTCAAACATCTTGTTCTTTACCACATAATAACCTCTATCAGGGAATAACGAGCCTGATGATTTATCTATGGTGGCAGCGGAAAAAGCATATTGTTTTGCTTCAAGACTCATGTCACCCTGTTTGATTTGTTCAAGGCGTGTTTCAAAATAACGGGAATACATTTTTTCGTCAAATGCTGGAATAACCATATAATCTCTTACCATTTCAAGAGAAGTCTTGTATGCTCTAACTGCGGTAAGAAAAAAAGTCATTTGAGGCGGCAGACTTTTTGTTAATACCTTATCAAGAGAATACTCATATAAATCCTCAAAAGCTTCAACGTCTTTAGCTTCAGCGAATAAGTTTATTATTTTTACAGTGAAAACCGAGTCTCCAATGTCATCAAGCAATTTTGGATTTTCACTTAAAACAAGACTTACAATATCTGTTGTAAGACCTGTAACAGTAGAAACTTCTTCAATAATTTCCGACCTGTCTGGTTTAGAAATTTGAGAAGCATAAGTTTTGGAACAAATTAGTAAAAATGAAAATAAGATAAAAGCAAATAACAAGACATTTATTTTTCTCATAAAAACCTCTTTTAATTTTTATTTTAAAACATTGATTATTTTAGTTGTACAAATATTTTTCTCGTATTGTATTATAATTTTCTATGCGCGTAATAATTATAGGAGCAGGAGAAGTTGGTTATCAGATTGCCAGGTTTTTATCCTATGAGCAAATAGATTGTGTTGTAATAGATAAGGATAGAAATAAAATAAAACGCATTTCTGAAGAAATAGACGTGGCTGTTATCGAAGGTGAAGGAGGGTCTTCTGCGTCTTTACGTGAAGCAGAAGCAGATAAAGCCGATATTCTTCTTGCTGTGACTGACAAAGATGAAACTAACATGATTGCCTGCCTTCTTGCTAAGGCAATGTTCAAAATTCCAAGAAAGATTGCGAGGATAAGAAATCCAGAATATTTTTTCAATGAAAGTTTGCTTAAGAATTTAGATATTGATCCAGCAATCAATCCAGAACTTGAAATAGCAAAAGCAATATCAAGAATACTTGAAGCTCCTTTTGCAACCGATATAGAAGATTTTGAAGGTGGAATAATAAAAGTAATAGGTTTCAAGATTCCTGAGAACTCTCCTATAATCGGAAAATCTTTAAAAAGTTTCAATGCTGAAATAAACAAAAAATTTCTTATCGGGCTTATTTTAAGAGATGAAAAAACAATTATTCCAACCGGGGATGATGTTGTAAAGAACGGTGATATTATTTATATTCCTGTAAGAGCGGGTGAAATACAGGATATTATCTCTATTTTAGGAATTGTTCGGACGCCTGCTAAAAGAATAATGATTCTCGGAGGAGGAAAAGTTGGTTTCAATGTGGCTTCTTATATGGAATCAAAAGCTGATATAAAAATTGTTGAAAAAAATCTGGACAGATGCAAATATTTAAGCAAAAACCTTAAACGCTCGCTTATTCTAAACGCTGACGGCACAGAGCAAAAAGTGCTTATTGAAGAGAATATCGGAGACATGGATGCGTTTGTTGCTGTTTCAAATAATGATGAATTAAATATCATGGTATCATTGCTCGCTAAAAAACTTGGAGCAAAGAAAAACATAGCCCTCGTAAATAAGACTGAATATATTTTTCTCGCACACAGTCTCGGTCTTCAGGCAGTATTAAGTCCAAGACTTTTAACTGCAAGCACAATCCTTCGTTATGTAAGAAAGGGTGACATACTTTCTTTGACATCCATTGCAGAGGGAAGAGCAGAAATTCTTGAAGGAAGAATCGGCAGGACATCACCTTTAATAAACAAGACTCTTGATAAAGCTCAAACAAAGGCATCAATCATAGGAGCAATAATCAGGGGAAATGATGTTATAATCCCTTCAGGTTCTGACAGGTTTTTTGAAAACGATAAACTCATAATATTCACATTGAGAGAATCAATCAAAAGTGTTGAAAAGATCCTGATGTAAGAAAAAATCTATATGAACACCCGGGTCATAATAAATTTTAATGGTTTAGTCCTTTTATATCTTTCTTTTTTCATGATTCCTCCAATTTTAGTTTCTTTTTTAAATCATGGCAAGGAATTGCTTTCACTTATATATTCTTTCTTAATAACCTTACTGATTGGATTTTCATTATTTGTTTTTACCACCAAAAACAAAAAAGAAGATATTAAACACAGAGAAGCTTTTATTATTGTTACACTCGCATGGTTGCTGATGTCTTTATTCGGCTCTTTGCCTTTTCTCTTATCGGGAACATTGAACTCTTTCACAGACGCTTATTTTGAATCAATGGCAGGATTCACTACAACAGGTGCCTCTGTTATAAAAAATGTCGAAATAATTCCTGAAGGAATTTTATTCTGGAGAAGCATGACTCAATGGATAGGAGGCATGGGAATAATAGTTTTTGCGCTTGCAATTCTTCCGTTCCTCGGCACAGGCGGTATGCAGCTTTTTAAGGCTGAAGTTCCTGAAATTAGTGTTGATAAGCTCAGACCCAGAATTGTAGATACTGCCAAGGCATTATGGATTATTTATTTTTCCCTTACAATTGTTAATGCTATTCTGCTCTATTTTGCCGGCATGAATATGTTTGACGCACTGTGTCATGCTTTTACAACAATGGCAACCGGTGGATTCTCAACAAAAAATGCGAGTTTGGCGTACTTTGATAATCCTGCAATTGAATACATATCAAGTATTTTTATGTTTTTTGCAGGTATTAATTATTCCCTTTATTTTTATTTATTCAAAGGTCATTATTCAATTCTCTGGAAAAGCGGAGAATTTAGATTTTATATAAGTATTACTTTAGCAGCAACTATTATAGTCATGTTTACATTATGGGGATTTTCTTATAATTCTCTAACCGAAGCTTTCAGATATGCTTTATTTCAAGTTACTTCAATAATGACAACAACAGGATATGCTACTGCTGATTATGAAAAATGGCATCCTCTGGCTCAAATTTTGCTCATATTGCTTATGTTTTTTGGCGGTATGATTGGTTCTACAGGTGGTGGAATCAAACAGGTGAGGATGCTTTTATCATTGAAACAGGGCTACAGAGAATTGTATCAGCTTATTCATCCGCGTGCAATAACCTCTGTTAAACTCGATAATAAATTTCTTGATAAAGAGGTTCTCGGAAGCATATGGGGAATGATTTTTTTGTTTCTGGTCACATGCGCTATCGCAATAATTGGAGTTTCAGCAACTGGAATTGATATCGTAACATCAACAACAACAGTTATTTCGGCTATGTGTAATGTTGGCCCTGCTTTCGGAATCGCAGGACCGACAGAAAACTATGCTGAAATTACTTTAATTGGAAAATGGATACTTATTTTTTGTATGCTGACTGGAAGGCTCGAAGTTTATACTGTTCTCATACTTTTTATCCCTCAATTCTGGAAAAAATAGTTAACCCTGAATCTATTTTTGGATAGATATAGTTTTTCGTGTTAAAATTAAATAAAAAGTAAATATAAAAATACCAGTCTTACTATTAGCTAACTTAACCGTGGAATATAATCATGGATGCCGAAACTAATTTAAAGGATAGATAAAATGGATAAGGAAATGATTAAAAATGTTGTGCCTTCTCATACCGAAACTTTTTGCTTTTTGATAGATATAGATGAAATTGAAGGGCAAACAACCAGGATATTTCAGCATCATTTTTGTTGCAGATTCCTGGACTCCCTGCCGCAGGAAATTGCTTATGAATTTATAAAGAAAATGAGTCTTAAAAAATTTGCAAAAGGAGATAGAATAATTCATCAGGGTAAAAAGTTAGAAAATTTTTATCTCATACTCAAGGGTATATGTGGCGTGAATGTAGAAAGAGCGGATATTTTCTATGATATAGACAAACTTGGTTCCGGTGAAATTATTGGAGCAGAAGCGTTATTTAATGAAAAGGTTTCAACCGCACATGTGCATGCAGAAACAGATGTTGAGTTGCTTTGTATGAGCGGAAAACAATTTGAAAAACTTGCTCTGGAAATGCCTGATCTAAAGAGTTTTATGACCTCGGTTTTGGTCCATATTTTAAGTTCATCAAAATTGCCTGATAACAGAATGATAGGTAAATATTCTGTAACAAATGAGATAGGGCATGGAGGAGCAGGCATTGTATTCAAAGGCGCCCACAGTGTATTAAACATGCCTGTTGCAATAAAAATGCTTACTCATGAAATGTCTATGGACCCTGATTTTATTGAACTTTTCCGTAACGAAGCAAAAACAATAGCTCTTATGAATCATCCTAACATTGTAAAAGTATATGACATTGAGGAAGCATATAAAACTATTTTCATTATAATGGAATATCTTGAAGGCGCCACACTTGATAATGTGCTTGAAAATGTAGAGAAACTTTCCCTTGAACGCATTATTGATATAACAATACAGGTGTGCAATGGTCTGGAATATGCTCATAATCTTGGCATTATTCATCAGGACATAAATCCGAGAAATATTTTTCTTCAGTCTGACGGAAGAGTTAAGATTATTGATTTTGGACTTGCCTGCCGAAGAGGCAGTGTTGACAGTAATTTTCTTTTCCCGGGTTCTCTCCACTATATTTCTCCAGAGCAGATTCAAGGGAATCCTGTAGATGAGCGTTCTGATATTTATTCACTTGGCATAACAGTATATGAGATGTTGACAGGGGAGAAACCATATAAGGTCACAGAAGGAAAAGATATACTCAAATGGCATCTTGAGGAAGATTTTGATAGTGCAAATATTTATATGGAAAACCTTCCTGTGGAGCTGAGAAACTTTTTTATGAAAACTATAATGAAAGAACCTTCAGAGCGTTATGCCAGAGTTTCTGAAATTCTGAAGGAACTTGACCCCATAGCAAAACGTCTAAAAATTGAAAGACCCTGTTTTTGCAGGCAGAATCAAATGATGGGAATGTTTCTTGTTTTTCAGGAGGAACAACAACTTTTATTAAAAAAGTATATTGAAGAATTTAGCAGGAAAATCAGTGAGACAGGAGCCTCATTAAAAGTCATGAGATTTGAAGATTAGATAACAAATGGTTAGTCTGGATAAAATAAGAGATATATTCCTATATGATGGAAAACTAATAAAGCTCCCTTCAAAAGGCAAAGCGGTTTTTGTAGGTGATACCCACGGAGATTTCGATGCCACACAGGTTGTATTCGATAATTATTTTAAAGCCGGGTATATTATTATTCTGCTCGGAGACTATATTGACCGCGGACCGGAATCCAGAGAAAATGTTGAGTTTCTATTAAATAAAAAGTATGAATCACCCGAGCAGGTTTATTTACTTTCAGGAAATCATGAAGCTTACTGTTCTTTCCAGTTTCAACCTGCTGATTTCTGGGAGAGTCTTTCAGACCATGAGATGAAGTATTATTCCGAGGTATTCAAATTGCTTCCATATGCAGCAATTACGAGTAGCGGACTTTTAGCAGTTCATGGAGTCCCTCCAGATTTGACGGATTTAGAACATATAAAAAAAATTGAGATATGTGATGAAAAATGGTTTCAGCTTACATGGGGTGATTTAAGCGAAGAATCAGGAGAATTACTCAGCAAACCAAACGAAAGGCCGAAATATGGATTTGATTATTTTAAGAGAGTTATGAAACAACTCGGGATGAATGTTTGTGTGCGCTCTCATCAAAATGGAATTAACAGAATTATATATAATAAACGCTGTTTAACTTTAATGACTTCTTATGCGTATCTGATAGAGCGTACTATAGCAGTTATTGATCTTGAAAAGTCTTTTATCAATTCAACGGACGATATTGAAGTGCTGGAGATTTAATTTATAAACGTACAGGGATTCCTTTATTTCTCAGAAATTTTTTTGCTTCTTCGATTGTATATTCTCTGTAATGAAAAATAGAGGCAGCAAGCGCGGCATCAGCTTTCCCAAACGCAAACGCTTCATAAAGATGTTCAAGATTTCCTGCTCCACCCGAAGCAATAACAGGTATTGTTGTTGACTCAGAAATTATTCTGGTTAGTTCTATGTCGTATCCGTCTTTTGTCCCGTCTTTGTCCATGCTTGTAAGCATAATTTCACCTGCACCGAGCTCTTCCATTTTTATTGCCCACTTCACTGCATCTATCAATTTCATCTGTCTTCCGCCATGTGTTGAAATAGCCCAAATTCCATTTCTGTTCCAGTCCTGTATAGGAAACTTTAAACCAGAAATATCAAGACAGACTTCTTTTAATTCAGGTTGATCAAACCATGGTTCTGCACTTGCATTTATAATATTAGCATCAATTCTTTTTGCATCTATTGCTACAACAATACATTGGCTGCCAAAACGCTCTGCTGCTTTTCTTATAAAGTAAGGATCCTTTACAGCGGTTGTATTTATTGAAACCTTATCGCAACCTGCATTCAGTAAATCTCTTATATCCTCAAGAGTCTTTATCCCGCCGCCAACAGTCAATGGCATAAATACATCTTCAGCAGTTCTTGCTACAACATCAAGGATAATCTTTCTTTTTTCATGCGATGCAGTTATATCAAGAAATACCAGCTCATCTGCTCCCTGCTGATCGTAGAATTTTGCGTTTTCAACAGGGTCTCCTGCATCTCTGAGGTTAATAAAACTTATTCCTTTCACAACTCTTCCATCTTTTACATCAAGACATGGTATTATTCGTTTGGCGAGCAAATCCTATTTTCCTCCTGCGATTCTGATCGCTTCTTTCAAGTCGAGCGAGCCAGTATATATTGCCTTTCCAGTAATTACCCCCCAGAGATTTTTAATTTTCATTAAATTTTTGATATCATCAAGGCTGGATACTCCTCCAGATGCAATAACAGGTATTTTAACTGATTCAACCATATCTCTGGTTGCTTCAAGATTAGGGCCTGTCATCATTCCATCCTTGCTGATGTCAGTGTAAATTATACCGGCAGCTCCCACCATTTCGAGACGTTTTGCTAAATCTTTCGCTGAAACCTGTGTAATTTCCTCCCATCCTTTAATTGCGACCATGCCATTTTTAGCATCAATTCCTATTAGGATTTTGCCGGGGTATTTATTGCATAAATATGTTAGAAATTCAGGGTCTTCAATCGCTTTTGTGCCAATAATAATTCTGTTGATGCCCAATGAAAATAAGTTCAAAACATTACCAATATCTCTAATTCCACCGCCAACCTGTATCTGAATTTTAATAGCTTTTCTGATTCTTGATATAGCTTCAAAATTTTTCTGATTTCCAGTAAAAGCTCCGTCAAGGTCAATGATATGCAATAAGCGGGCGCCGCAGGATTCCCACTTTCTCGCTGTAGTAACAGGATCATGTGAATATATAGTCTGGGCGTCTTTTTTACCCTGAACAAGCCTTACACAATTACCATCTTTGAGATCTATTGCTGGAATTATTATCATGAGATAATATACCATAAAAATAATATGAAAAGAGTTTTCAAATTATTCATCTCAAATGTCTTAATTATTTTTTGGGTGTTTTCTTCCATAAATGTTTTTGCCGAACCCTTCAAATTGCCGGAAAAATTTGTTTACGAACTTACATGGACAGGAATAAAAGCTGGAACAGCAACCCTCGGTATTACAAAAGACGGAGAAAAATATAAAATTGTTTCAACGGCAGAATCTGCTGATTGGGTCTCTTTTTTCTATACTGTTGAAGACAGAGCAGAAAGCATAATAATTAAATCTGATAACAAAGAATGGGCAAGGCCTGTAAATTATAAACTAAAAATCAGAGAGGGAAAACACAGAAAAAACAAGGAAGTTATTTTTAACACAAACAATAAAAAAGCGACTTATATAGATCATTTAAGCAATGAAAAAAAGGAATACGATATTCCTGAGTCTGTATATGATCCGATATCAAGTTTTTATTATGTAAGGACTTTGCCCCTGCTTGTTGGAGAATCGGTATATGTAACAGTTTTTGATAGTAAAAAAATATGGAACGTTGAGGTACAGGTTCTAAGAAAAGAAAAAGTGATACTTCCAGCAGGAACATTCAATACCATATTGATAAAACCAATTTTAAAGTCTGAGGGTATTTTTTCACGTAAAGGAGATATATTTATCTGGCTTACTGATGATAACAAGCGTTTGCCTGTAAAAATGCAGACCAGAGTTGCAGTGGGTTCGGTTATAGCAACAATGAAAGAAGGTTATTATTAATGCAAATAATGCATTTAATCTTTTAAGGAAAGTTTAATAAAATTTTTATATTGACATGCAAATCATAAAAAAACTGATTGAACTTATAAAGCCATACTGGCGAAGAATTTTTGCTGGAATTATCTTGAGTCTCTGTGTTTCAGGAATCACAGGTGCAATCGCATGGTCTGTTAAACCAGCAGTGGATGAAATTATAGTAGGTAAGAAATATGAATATTTTATTTTCCTGCCAGTAGGTGTATTTATTCTTTTTGCTGTAAAAGGGCTTTTAAGTTTTGGTCAAATATATCTAATGAAATCATCCGGTATGAAATTAGTGAGAGACACGAGAAACAGACTTTATAATCATATTTTATATTTACCTTTAAGCCATTTTCAGAGGGAATCATCAGGCATGATTATATCAAGGGTAATGAATGATGTGGAAAACTTAAATGGATTAGTATCAGAAGTCATAAAAACATTTGTAATTGAAGTGCCTACAGTAATTTTCCTTCTCGGAATTGCACTTTATAGAAAATGGGAACTTACTTTAATGACTTTATTACTTTTACCTTTACTTGCTTACAGCACGAAAAAATTTGGTAAAGGCGTTAAGAGAAAAAGAAAAGAAGCCCAGAGAAAATTGTCTTTTTTAACACATAGATTAAATGAAAGCATCCAGGGTGCAAGAATAATAAAAGTTTTTAACCGTGAAAATATAATGGGGATGAAATTTATTAAAGAAAACCAGAGATATTACAGAGAATTAAGCCGTGTAATTAAGCTCAAAGAATTTACAAAACTTATAATTGATATTGTAACCGGTCTTGGAATAGCGTTTGCTCTTGGATACGGAGGTTATATGATTAAGAATGGAGTAATAACATCTGGTGACTTTTTCTCAATACTTGCAGCTGTTTATATGATGTTTTCTCCTGTTAAAAAACTCGGGGAAGCTTATGGTGTTTTACAGGAATCAAGAGCATCTCTGGAAAGAATTGATACATTGTTAAATACTCCATATGAGCATAAAGGCAATTTAAAAATTGACGGGTTCAAGGATTCTATATGCTTTGAAAATGTATCCTTTGCATTCTCTGGAAATCCAACTCCGGTTTTAATTGATATTAACCTTGTGATAAAACGTGGAGAAATGATAGCAATTGTTGGAAGAAGCGGGGTCGGCAAATCAACACTCGTTGATTTGATACCAAGATTTTATATTCCTACATCAGGGAGAATTCTTTTAGACAACCATCCTTTAAATGACATTGAACTTCAATCTTTAAGAGAACAGATAGCTATAGTAAGTCAGGATATAATTCTTTTCAATGACACGGTATCTGAAAATATAGCATTTGGAAGACCGGGTGCAATAGAAAGTGAGATAATAAATGCTGCAAAACTCGCTTATGCTGATGAATTCATCCAGCAAATGCCCGAGGGTTATAATACTATCATAGGTGAAAGAGGGATGAAGCTTTCAGGTGGGCAACGTCAAAGAATTGCGATAGCAAGAGCAATACTTAAAAACCCGCCAATTTTAATTCTTGATGAGGCAACATCCTCTCTTGATTCAGTATCCGAAGCAATTGTGCAGAAAGCTCTTGATGAACTCATGAAAGGGCGTACAACAATAGTTATTGCTCACAGGCTTTCAACTATAAAAAACGCTGACCGAATTCTGATAATTGAAAAGGGAAGAATCACAGACATCGGCAGACATGAAGAACTTATAGAAAGAAGCATGTCTTACAGGGAGTTATATCAGGCATTTTCCTGAATATGTTTTAAAATTTTTTCTATAATAACCTCGCGACAATCCATTTTAAAGAAATTTTGAATTCCCCCGGACAATGTTTTAAACTTGATGTAACTTTAATGGTTTATTCTTCAAGTTATTCGGGTTAAATTATATCAGCATGATATTCCTGTAAAGACTTAATTTCACTCGTCTTGTTTTTATAAGCTTCAGTTCCACGACTTGCAGCTATGCCAGCAGCTAATGTAGTTATGTATAGAATTTTGTATTTAACCGCTGATTTGCGTATATAAGAATCATCATGCTTGCCGAGTTTTCCGCTCGGAGTATTAATTATCAGATGTATTTCTTTATTTTTTATTGCATCAACTATATTTGGCCTGCCTTCATTCTATTGTCTTTTAAAAATTTATAGTTCTGCTTTTCCCGAGCATTATTAAGAAATTTCTCGATTAAAATAAGTATATCTTAATCGTAAATTCAAAAAATTTTAAGATTAATGACAAATTTTAGTGTGCTTCAGCCCAATTTTTGCCAGTATGAATATCAACAATAAGTGGAACATTCAGACTTACAACATTTTCCATTTCTTCTTTAATAATGTCAATAACTGTATTTAATTCATGAGGAGGTGATTCAAATAAAAGTTCATCATGGACCTGTAAAATCATTTTTGTTTTAAATCCCTCTTTATTGAATTTATCATGTATTTTTATCATGGCGAGTTTGATAATATCTGCGGCAGTGCCCTGAACAGGTGTGTTTATAGCAAGCCTTTCACCCTGTTGCCTGATGCTGTTGTTTGTGCTAAAAATTTCAGGAATAGCTCTTTTTCTGCCAAAAAGAGTCGAAACAAATCCATTACATCTTGCATCACTTATGCAATTATCCATATAGATTTTTACTCCTGGATGTCTCTTGAAATATTTCTCAATATAATCTCTTGCCTCTTCAGTTGATATTCCGAGAGATTGTGACAATCCGAATGGAGATATGCCATAAATAATTCCAAAATTAACTGTTTTTGCCATTCTACGCGCATCAGGACTTATTTTCTCTATAGGTATATTGAATATCTCTGATGCTGTTCTTGCATGAATATCAATTTTATCTTTAAATGCATTTATTAGACCTTCATCTCCGCTTAAATGTGCAAGAATTCTTAACTCAACCTGAGAATAATCTGCTGATATAAGAAGATTTTCTCCTTCGGAAATAAAAGCTTCCCTGATTCGTTTTCCCCAATCTCCTTTTACAGGAATATTCTGGAGATTGGGCTCGCTGCTGCTTAACCTGCCGGTTGCGGTAACTGTTTGATTAAATGAGGTGTGAATCCTTCCGGTAATTGGATTAATAAGACCCGGAAGAACATCTATATAAGTAGTTTTTATTTTGCTCAGGCTTCGATAATCGAGAATTTCGCGCGGTAGTTCATGATAATTAGCAAGCTCCTCAAGCACGCTCATCTCTGTTGAATAACCGGTTTTTTTCTTTTTGCCCGGTTGAAGTCCGAGGTTTTCAAATAATATCCTGCTCAGTTGTTTTGGAGAATTTATATTAAACTCCTCTCCAGCAATAAAATATATTCTTCTTTTTATAGACTCCATTTCTGATTCAATTTCTTTTGAAAATCCATTAAGTATAACAGGATTAATCTTAATCCCTGTCATCTCCATATCAGCAAGCACCTTTATCAAAGGCATTTCAATGGTCTTATAAAGAGGCTCGATATTCTGTTTACGTATTTCTTCAAAAAGAATTTCTTTAAGTTCAAAACTCAATAAAGCGTCATTACAGGCGTAAGAAGCTGCTTCAGCCAGAGATACTTCTGCGAATGTTTTTTTATTTCCAAGCACTTCTGTAAAAGGTTTTTTCTGTTTTGAGAGATATAAATTTGCCGTATCTTCAAGATTGTGTCCGGATTTATTGGGATTAAGCAGGTATGAAGCCAGCATGGTGTCATATAATACGCCTTTTGTGGTTATATCTTCTTTTTGTAATATTTCAATGTCATATTTAAGATTGTGTCCTGTTTTGGGTATATCTTTATCTTCGAGCAAAGGTCTTAGAATTTCAAAAACTGATTTTTTATCAAGCTGTTTCGGGACTTCAGGATATGAATGACCGAGAGGGATATAGTATCCTTTGTCTTTATTAAAACAAAGAGCAATCCCGACAATATCCGCAGAAATCGGATTTCTATCTGTTGCTTCTATATCAAAAGCAAAACCATTTTTTAATTCTATAATCAGGTCCAGAAGTTTTTCTGTTTCAAGTATAATCTCATAATTAATCAAATCTGTTTTTGAAGGGATGTGTTTCATAAGACTGCTGAATTCAAATTCAACAAAAAGATTTCTGAGCGAATCCCATTCAGGTTCTGACAGACCGAGGTCCTTCAAATCATCTTCAATGGGAACAGATGTGTCAATGGTAGCAAGCTGCAAACTTAATGTGATAAGATTGGTATTTTCAGAAATTAATCTTCTTAATTTCTCCTTTTTAATCTTTTCCGGATATTTTAAAAGCTCGCCGATATTTTTAAATTGCTGAAGCAATTCTTTTGCTGTTTTTTCGCCAATCCCCTTAACTCCAGGTATATTGTCAACTGCATCTCCTGTAAGAGCCATAAATTCAGGTATTCTTTCAGGTGTTATACCATAACGTTCAATAGTATATGATTTATCAAGTACTCTGTCTTTCATGGGGTCGTATATTTTGATTTTATCATCAACGAGCTGGAGCATGTCCTTATCTCCTGTGACTATATAAACTTCTTTGCCCGAATCTGCTGCTTTTTTTGCAATAGTGCCGATTATATCATCGGCTTCATATCCGGGAATTTCAAAAGTCTTTATTTTTAGAGCTGAAATAATTCTTCTAATATGTGGTAGCTGCTGTATAAGATCAGAAGGAGCTTCAGGTCTATTTGCTTTATATTCAATAAAAAGTCTGTGTCTTTCAGTTGGTATGGGAGAATCAAATGAAATAGCTATTTCATCAGGCTTTTTCTCACGAATAATCTTAAGAAGCATATTGGTAAAGCCGAAAATAGCATTTGTTGGAAAGCCTTTGGAATTTGTGAGCTCCCTGATGGCATAATATGCTCTGTACACATAAGAATTCCCGTCAATTAGATAAAGTTTCACGACAGAAGATTATAACTTATTTGACCCTGATAATACAGACCTCGGAAAAATTTTATTTTTCGTAACACCTTGTATTGTTTCAGATGCCTTTTTAGCTCATACACCATTTTAATGCATTCTGGAACATTTTTAGCCAGGGTGAAGCTTTGAGGTTTTTCCATTCTTCAGGCATATATGCCCACTGCCATTTAAGGAATACTCTCTCGGGGTGGGGCATCATGGCAAGGTGTCTTCCATCCTGTGAACATAAGGCAGTTATCCCATAAGGTGAACCATTAGGATTAAAAGGATAAATTTCTGTTTCTTTGTTTTTGTCATCAACATATCTTATTGGAGCAAGTTTTTGTTGTACTACTTCCTTTAACATTTTTTCGTCAGGGAAATAAAGTCTTCCTTCTCCATGAGCAATCCATATGCCAAGAACAGAGCCTGCCATATCTTTAAGCATAATTGAAGGGCTTTCGAGTATTTTAACAGTCGAAAATCTTGATTCAAACCTGCCTGATTTATTCCTGATAAATCTTGGCTGTATTCTGTCAGAAATGCCTTTCCATGGCACCCATCCAAGAAGTGCCATTAACTGACATCCATTGCATACCCCGAGGCTAAAAGTGTCTTTTCTTTCATAAAAATCTACAAATTGTTCGTAAAGTTTTTGATTGAACCTTATAGTTCCAGCCCAACCCTTAGCAGAATCGAGAACATCAGCATAACTGAATCCCCCAACAAAAACAATTCCCCTGAACTCATTAAGATTTATTCTTTCTTCAAGCAAATCTGTCATGGTAACATCCCAGACATCGAACCCTGCTGCAAAGAAAGCAGATGTCATTTCCCTGTCACCGTTACTTCCCTCTTCCCTTAAAATAGCAACCTTTGGTTTGATATATTTTCCTGAAAAAATATCAGATGTCTCCTCAGGAACAAATGAAATATTGTAACAGGGTCCTTCTCTATCAAAAATAGCTTTTTTCTCGATTTCAACGCATTCAGGATTTGCCTGCAATTTATCGAGCTGATAACTTGTTTCTTCCCATATGTTTCTTAGAATACGCATGTCTTCATTTAATACAATTTCATTGTTGACAGATATCGAGATATTTTTATCTTTAACAGTTTCACCTATTATCTGATAAGGTATATTGTTTGAATTTAAGATTGAAACTATTTCATTCTCATTTTCAGGCATATACTCAATGACCATCCCTGTTTCTTCAGAAAATAAAACTGATAGGAAGTTATTGGCTGAAGGTGTATAAATCCCTGATTTTTTACCCTCTTGCATTCTGCATTTTTTGTTTTGTATCTGAATTTTTATCCCGCAATTGCCACCAAAAGCCATCTCAAGCAATGTGACAACCAGTCCACCATCACTTCTGTCATGACCTGCAAGAATTAAATCCATATCAATCATTTTCTGAACAGAATTAAAAGCATTCTTTAATACCACAATGTTATCAACATCAGGACATTCATTCCCGATTTGTTTATAACATTGGGCTAATGCTGAGCCGCCAGCTCTGCATTTGCCTTCAGCAATATCTATAAAAATAAGCTTGCTCAAACCGGGTCTCTTTATATCCGGTGTTATAACTTTCGAAATATCAGGACAAGTCGCATAAGCTGAAATAACAAGTGTGCCAGGAGATTTTACAATTTCGGTCTTTCCATCTTTATCAACAACTTTTGCAGCCATTGAAAGACTGTCTTTTCCTCCATCTATTGCAATACCGAGTTCGCATAAAATATTTTTCAATGCTTCTGCAGCGTCATATATATTAGCTCCTTCTCCAGGAAGTTTTGCTGCCCACATCCAGTTTCCAGAACATTTAATATCCTGAAGTGAGCTTATTTTTGCCCATACTATGTTTGTAAGTGCTTCAGCAACGCACATTCTTGCCATAGCAGAAGGATTTATCAATCCTTTTATGGGCTGCTCTCCAATAGATATTGCTATTCCTGTTTTAGAAAAATGACTTTGGGCAACAACAGCAACATCCGATAAGGTTAACTGCAACGGACCAGTGCACTGCTGTCTTGCAATAAGTCCTGTTACCGAGCGATCAACCTTGTTTGTAAGAAATCTTTTTGATCCAACTGAAACCAGTCTGAGTACTCTATCAAGAGCTTCTCTTACTTTCAGGTTCTGTGGAAATTCAAGAGGTTTATTATTTCCGTCAATGCGTTTTATATCAAAAGTTTTTTGTGGCATGTCTCCAAGTATTTTCGAAAGTTCAAGATTTACCGGAGTGCTCCCGTCAAGCTCGTCGTAAAGAACTATAAAACCATCACCTGTAATTTCACCAATAACAGCACAGGGGACTTTTTCTCTTGAACATATTTCAGTAAAAAAATTCAGGTCTTCTTTCCTTAATAGTAAAGCATCCTGCTCCTGATATTCAGCACCCCAGATTTCAAGAACCGATAATGTATTATCTCCAAGATGTATCTTTCTTATATTAATTTTTGCGCCTTCTGGATAAATAATCTCCTTAATGACATTGCAATTCCCACCCGCTCCCTGATCATGAATACTTATAATGGGATTATTATTCCCCATTTCTACACATGCCCTTATTACGCGGTTCACTTTCTGCTCCATTTCAGCATCCCCGCGTTGCACAGCGCTAAAATCAAGTTCAGCTATATTTTCACCCTGAATCATGCTTGAAGCTGCTCCTCCACCTATGCCTATCCTGTAAGCCGGTCCACCAATTTTTATAACAAGCATGCCTTTTTCAGGATGACCTTTCTCACAATGTCTCTCATCAATCTGCCCTACTCCTCCAGTGAACATAATTGGTTTTATCCATTCTCTTCTTTCTCCGTCAGGCATTTTTAGTCCAAATGATCTTGTGAAACCCTGAATGATGGGTTCTCCAAACTTGTTTCCGTAATCAGAAGCACCATTGCTTGCTTCAATTTCAATCTGTAAAGGGGAGGCAAGGTTTGAAGGATAATTAAAAGAAGAATCTTCCCATGGCATACTGTATCCAGGAATTAAAAGATTGCCAACACAATAAGCAGCAGTTCCCGCGATGACAAGACTGCCCCTTCCAGTTGCGTGTACATCTCTAATTCTACCTCCTGTCCCTGTTTCAGCTCCTGGAAATGGTGCGACCCCTGTCGGAAAATTGTGAGTTTCCGCAGTAAATATAGGATAGTAACAAAGCTCTGTCATTTTTAGACATGATGGCTTGCCCGGACTCGATGGAATAATAGTAAAAACCGAATAGCCTTTAATAGCGCTTGAATTATCTTTGAAGGCTATAACGCTGTTTGATGGATTTTTTTCCAGAGGCTCTTTAATTATTTCCATCAATGTGTAAGGCATTTCCTTTCCATCAATAATCAGTTTGCCTTTGAAAAACCAATGGCGTGAATGTTCACTATTTGACTGACCGAGATCAAAACATTCGACATTCGTAGGATTTCTTCCTATATGTTTAACGAACAGATTGTAATAATAATCTATATCCCATTCATCAAGTCCGAGTCCCATATCAATGTTTATTTTTCTTAAAGCATCCTTGCCCTCCTCAATAAGCGGCACAGTGCAAACTTTTTCAGGTTTTAACCCGGTTTCAAAGGTTTGTAGAGGTTCAAAATACTCGCATTCTGTCATCCTATCATGAATTAAATTCAGAAAAGTTTGAATCAAATAAGTCCTAAAAATATCTTCAAAGGTATTCAGGATGAGTTTATATCTTCTTGAACGCTCAATTCTTTTTATTTTGTGAAGTCCGCAAGCGCGGCAGATTGAAACAGCATTTGTTGACCATGCTGTAGTGAAATTCATACGGGGACCAACTTCAATAATATGGGAATTAACCATTTCTTTTGTAAGAAAACTTTTGTCGCTAAAATTATCAGGTTCAAATGTTTCTGATAAAAGCCATTTTAATTTCAGAAACTCTTCATCTGTAAGGTATTCGGAAATTTCAATATTAAAACAGTATTCTGTCTCAATCTCCTGCACATTGAAGAAACCTTTAGACTTTAAAGAAGACAACAAGGAATTTTTCCCTGAAGTGTTTAAAATTGGTTTACGGTAATAGTGAAGTAATTTCATTTAGCCTGCCTTTTTGAAAACCCTGTCAAAAATATAATCAATATTCTTAAGATAATATTTCAGGTCAAAAATTTCTTCTATTTCTTTTGGAGTAAGAAACTTTTTAATCTCCTTATCTTTTTTGAGAAGCATTTTGAACTGTTTCCCTGTCTTCCAGCTATTCATAGCATTCTTTTGAATAAGCTCATATGCTTTTTCACGTGTAACACCTTTTTCAATTAGCGCAAGAAGAACTCTCTGGGAATTGAACAATCCATAGCTTTTTGCCATATTCCTTTTCATGTTTTTTTCATATACCTGCAGGCCCGAAAGAATTCCCTTCATTCTTTGAAGCATATAATCAACAAGTATTGTACTATCAGGTATTATTATTCGTTCAACCGATGAATGTGAAATATCACGCTCATGCCACAGAGCTATATTTTCAAGCGCTGCGATTGAATTTGCTCTTACTATTCTTGCGAGTCCGGAAAGATTTTCAGAACCTACCGGATTTCTTTTATGAGGCATTGCGGATGAGCCTTTCTGTCCTTTCATGAAAGGTTCTTCTGCCTCGCGGACTTCTGTGCGTTGAAGGTGTCTTATCTCAACAGCAATTTTTTCTATTGATGCAGCAATCAATGAAAGTACTGTCAGGTATTCAGCATGTCTGTCTCTCTGTACAATCTGGGTAGCAACAGGCTCTGGTTTAAGACCGAGTCTAATACATACTTTTTCTTCAATTATTGGCGGGATATTTGAAAAAGTCCCGACAGCTCCTGAAAGTTTACCAACACTGATAATGTCTTTTGCCCTTTTTATTCTGATTAAATTTCGTTTCATGTCTTCATACCATAGAGCAAACTTGAGACCAAAAGTCATGGGTTCTGCATGCACTCCATGACTTCTTCCAATTACAGGTACATCTTTATATTTATAAGCCTGATGTTTTAAGACTTCCATAAGTTCTTTAATATCTTTGATTATTATATCGGAAGCTTCACGGAGTAAAAGGGCAAGAGATGTGTCGAGGATATCAGAAGAAGTAAGCCCTTTATGAACAAATCTTGATTCATTTCCGAGACTATGTGCGACAGAAGTCAAAAAAGCTATTACATCATGTTTGACCACCTTTTCTATTTTATCAATCTCGCATAAGTCGAATTTTGCTTTTTCTTTTATTGATTGGACAGCATCAACGGGAATTTCTCCAATTTCAGCCCATGCTTCACACACTGCTATTTCAACATCAAGCCATTTTCTGTATTTATTTTCAAGTTTCCATAAATCTCCCATTTCTTTCAGGGTATAACGCTCTATCATAATATCACCTCAAAATAAAATTGTTTAGTAATTATTATTACATATCCCTTGAAAAAATTGCCTTTTTTATGTTACCCTTAGTTTTCTGAAATGAAGTTTTTTCCTTTTTAAGGAAATCCATATTTTCACATCTTGAACAGAGGATTTCAGGAGACTGAGTAAAATCAGGAAACTGAATGAGACTGTGATTTTTGTAAGGAAACAGGAGGAGAAAAAATAATATGGTTGCAGCAATGAAAGAATTGCTTGAGGCAGGTGTACATTTCGGTCATCAGGTAAAAAGATGGCACCCGAAGATGAAAAAATACATTTTTGGAGAAAGAAATGGCATCTATATCATTGACCTTCAAAAAACAGTAAAAGGACTTGAGGATGCTTATAATTTTGTTAAGGAAATCTCTATCGCTGGATTGCCTGTTCTTTTTGTTGGAACAAAAAAACAATCCCAGGATGCTATCCGTGAAGAAGCAGAGAGAGCAGGAGCTTTTTACGTTAACCAGCGATGGCTCGGAGGAATGTTAACAAATTTTTCTACAATTAAAAAGAGCATCGAAAAACTCAAAAAAATAGAGACAATGAAACAGGATGGCACTTATGAATTATTGCCTAAAAAAGAAGTCTCTGCTTACGAAAAAGAAAGGGAAAAACTCGAAAAAACCTTTCCGGTATAAAGGAAATGAACACATTGCCCGGAGCCATTTTCATTGTTGATCCAAAAAAGGAAAGAATCGCTATAGCAGAAGCAAAAAAATTAAAAATACCCGTTATTGCGATTGTTGATACAAACTGCGACCCTGATGAGGTTGACTATGTTATTCCGGGTAATGATGATGCTATAAGAGCGATAAAGCTGATAAGCTCCAAAATAGCTGACGCTATTATTGAAGGGAAAGAAACTTTGTCAAAAGCCCGGGCTGAAGAAGCCGAAAAAGCAAAAATTGAAGAAAAAATACAACAGGAAGAATCAGAGGTAAAAGAATGACAACAATATCAGCAGAATTAGTTAAGAATTTAAGGGAAAAAACAGGTGCTGGCATGATGGAATGCAAAAAGGCACTGACCGAAAGTAATGGAGATTTTGAAAAAGCAATAGACATTCTCAGACAGAAAGGACTTGCATCAGCACAGAAAAAATCAGGAAGAACAGCTTCAGAAGGTCTTATTGAGTCCTATATTCATATGGGAAAATTAGGTTCAATGGTAGAAATAAATTGTGAAACTGATTTTGTCGCCCGCACAGATGATTTCAGGAATCTCGCTAAAGATATAGCGATGCATATTGCAGCGGCAAACCCGCTTTATCTTTCACGTGAAGATGTTCCTCAGGAAGTACTGGAACGTGAAAAAGAAATATATCGAGCACAGGTTACAAATAAACCCCCGCAGGTTGTTGAGAAAATCATTGAAGGCAAACTCGAAAAGTTTTATACTGATTTCTGTCTTCTTGATCAGATATTTATTAAAGACACGGAGCAAAAGCAAAGAATAAAAGATCTCGTAACAGAGAAAATTGCGAAACTTGGTGAGAATATAGTTATAAGAAGATTTGTAAGGTTTCAACTTGGAGAAGTCTCTGGACAATGAAATTTAAACGCATACTCCTGAAAATCAGCGGCGAAGCCATGATGGGTGACAAAGGCTATGGTGTTGACCCTGCTACTGTTGATTTTATCGCAAGAGAGATACGCGATGCTGTATCAATGGGGATTCAGGTTGCAATAGTAATCGGTGGTGGTAATATCTTCAGGGGTGTAGAAGCAAGTGTGCAGGGAATGGAGAGAGCCTCAGCAGATTATATGGGAATGCTTGCAACCGTAATAAATGCTCTTGCTTTGCAGAATTCTCTCGAAAAACTTGGCGTGCCGACAAGAGTGCAATCCGCCATAGAAATGAAAGAACTTGCCGAGCCTTATATAAGACGTAAGGCAATAAGGCATCTTGAAAAAGGACGGACAGTAATTTTTGCAGCAGGCACGGGTAATCCGTATTTTACAACAGATACCGCTGCATCCCTAAGAGCAATGGAGATAGGTGCAGACGTAATAATGAAAGCTACAAAAGTTGACGGTGTTTATTCTTCAGACCCAATGAAAGACCCAAAAGCAAAGAAGTATGATAGCATTACTTATCTTGATGTTCTTAAAAAAGGTTTGAGCATAATGGATTCTACCGCAATATCTTTATGTATGGACAATAACCTTCCGATTATGGTATTTAATCTTAAAGGCAAAGGAAACATCAGAAAGATTATTGAAGGTAAAAAAGTAGGGACATTGGTAAGGGGGAACAATGGAGCAAGAACTAAAAAGAAAAACAAATGAGAGAATGTCAAAAACAATAGAAGCCTTAAAAAAAGATTTTGCTTCAATTAGAACAGGGAGAGCTTCTCTGGCTTTACTTGATGGTATTATGGTCAATTATTATAATACACCGACTCCTTTACAGCAGGTTGCGAGCCTGAGTATCCCTGAAAGCAGGTTAATTGCCATTCAACCATGGGATCCCAAGGTTATACCTGATATAGAAAAAGCTATTTTAAAGTCAGATCTCGGTCTTACACCAATTAATGACGGTAAAATGATTCGTATTAATATACCTTCTTTAACAGAGGAAAGAAGAAAACAACTTGTAAAAACAGTAAGAAAAAAGGCTGAAGAAGCCAAGATAGCCATAAGAAATATTCGCAGGGATATTATTGAAGAAATAAAGAAACTTGAAAAAGAAAAACATATCAGTGAAGATGTTGTAAAAAAATCTCAGGATGAGACACAAAAAATTACCGATTCATTTATAACAAAAATAGATGAAGTCCTTGCTAATAAAGAAAAAGAAATAATGGAAGTCTAAGATGACGAACAGCAATTTTATTCTTAAAGTTACCGATGCGAAGCTTATTGACATACAAAAGGCTCTTAAGACAGCAGGAATAAATGTGAGAAGCATAATAGAGATTTTTAAAGAAGAAATAAAAACAGAAAAAAGTTCAGAGGAAAAAACACAGTAATGCCGGGAAGAAAAACACAGGACAAAAAAAAGAAAGCAACAGGCAAATCCTTTGCAATCAAGGATAGAAAAAGCCTGAAGAAATCTGTTTTAAAAAGTAACAGGCAGGATGTCAGAAAAGTACGTCATCCGCGTCCTGTCAAACAAGAAGTAAAAGAAACCGAAGAAGAAAGAAAAATTAGATTAAAAAAATTGCTTCTATCAAAACGCAAGGAAATTCTCAAAGAAATTAAGGAAGATATATCTAAATATATAAAAGGTGAATCCAAGCAACTCGTTGATACCGCGCTCGACGACGGAGACTGGTCTATAGTTGATCTTTCCGAAGATATAAATCTCAAGCACATGAATACCCATAGGGAAGATTTGCAGAAAATAGATGAGGCATTAAGAAAACTTGATGAAGGCACATACGGAATATGTGAAGACTGCGGAGAGGAAATAAGCGAACAGAGACTTAAAATTCTTCCATATGCTATATATTGTATAGACTGCAAAGAAAAAAGAGAAAAAATAGAAGAGATGGAGAAAAAGGAAGGCCTGCTGTAATTATGGATTTCTTTGTCTTAATTTTTCTTTAAGAATGTTGGGCAAACCAAACAAAGCATTGTAAGAATCCCGATTCAGATATTTTAGCTTCCCGGTTAACTCCATATTTTCAATTATCTTCTGAAACTTATTTTCGGGAAAATTACATGGATTGATGGAATCATCATCTGTTGATAGTATAAAACTCCAGTAATTTCCAAAAAAAGGCACAAATACCCGCGAGCTGAAAGATTTTCTAAAGACTTTATTTAAAGTGAAAAGCATTTTTCTGTGTTCACAAAAACTGAGTTCATTAAGAAAATAAGCATGGGAAACAAAAATCCCATTTCTGTTTAAAGCTTTCTTAATCAGCTTATAAAAAGTGATTTCTGATTTATTTTTATCTGAAGCTAAATTAAAACAGCCGGGGTCGCTAATATCGGAAAAAATGAAATCAAATTTTTCTTGTGATTGCCTGAGATAATCAATCGCGCTTATAAAATATATTTTAACACGAGGATCTTCATAAGTATTCAGGTGCATCGAGGGAAAATGTTTTCTCAGAAGCATTACTGCTTTTTCATCAATATCAATAGCTACTATACGCTTTAAATTTTTATATTTAACAAGTTCTCTTACAGTTGCGCCTTCTCCGTATCCAAGAACTAAAGCTGATATTGATTCATTATTGCTTCTCTGAAACAGTGCCGGATGAATCAAGCATTCATGATAAATAAATTCATCGGCTTCAGAACTCTGTGTGATGCCATCGATGATGAGACATTTGCCAAACCCTTTAATCTCGACTATTAATATTTCCTGAAGAGGTGTTTTCTTGTATTTAACAACTTTATCAACTCTGAACATGATTTTCATGTCAGGATCATAACCGTCAATAAACCAGATACCATCTTTTCTTTTTAAAACTTTAGCCATTCTCATTTTAAAAACCTCAGGAGTTAATTTGCAGGTTTCGATAATTTCAGGGTTGAAGATAATCTAATTTTTTGATTCTGAGAATTCTGATAGAAAGGTTAACATAAGGCGATATTTATGTGCAAGTCAGTATTTAATTCGAAATTGCCTGAACTGTATTTATTCAATTTAATCTTCTGTTTTTGAAACTTCTGCCATTTTTAAAGCGCCTATTCCAATTAAAAAATAACCCGCGTTCCATGAAGCATCAATAAATTCTGAGGTATTGTACGTACCTCTCCACGTCATATATGAATAGATTATATCCGCGAGTGTGATAAAAATAAAACCCGATGCAATGTATTTCCATGACGATAACAGGTTTTTATCATGTGAAAATCTCGCAATATAAAAAATTAGAAATGAACATGCAATTAAAAAGAGGTCTCCTATCGGGTAAAAGAGATAAACAAATTTTGCAAGAAATGTGGTTTTCGGGTCTTCAATAATTGGCATCAGAAAAATATATATGAATCCTGCAAGAAAAGGTATTAATAATATAATAAATATATATTTTAAACTTTTTATCGCTCTGATACTGGTTTTTTCTTTATAAAGTTTTATTGTTATTACCATCCCTGAAAATAAAGGAATATAACCAGTAACCCAGAAAAAATCGGGTAAGGCTGGAAAAGCCTCATTCATATTTATTTTCATTATGAGATCCATTATTGCATAAGTACATTCACCTAAAAAATAAAAAAACATTCCTGATAGCAGCAACAGATAAATTAATTTGATCTGTTTTTCCTTCATAACTTTAAGAGCGAATATCAGACCAGCAACAGAGGAAAAGCTACTGATGATCGCAAAAATATAGCCTGTGATGTTTGAGAATAACCCGCCAGGGCTTGTGATTATAATAACGAGATTTAGAAAAACAATTATACATCCCGTTATAAGCATTAATGTTGATTTTTTCATAAACTAAATTGACTGTTTTTAGAAATATAATAAGAGATTAAATAATGAATTTTTCGCATTATATTTCATATTTTAGAATTATTTAAGTATTAAAGTTAATTTAACAAAAAATAAAGATTTATTCAGCCCCATGCTTAAATAAACTCTACTTGACTTATTATTTTGAATATATCTACAGTAAAATAGTACAGTTAATAAAGGTAGTGTCAAAAGCTTCATGAAAAAAGAAAAGAATATGAAACCACAGAGGCACAGAGTTTTTCTCTTTGTCCTCTGTGATTAGTTTTGACTATACTTTAATAAAATTAAAGAGGCGGTTATGGAAGAAAATCAATATGTTGTGCTCAAAAAAGAACTTTTCAATGATTTTATAACACGACTTGCTGGAATAAAAAAACTTGTAGCACCTGTTTCAAAAGGTTTTAAAAATTTTGCTTATGAAGAAGTATCCTCGGGCGAACAAATAGCATTAAAATATATTCCTACTATACTACCTGCCAAAAAATATTTCATGCCGCAAAATGAAACCTTGCTTGAATTTAATACAGGTAAAAAATCGAATGTTGAAGCATTTGTTGAGTATGAACCTGTAACTTTGTTCGGGCTTCATACCTGTGATATTGCGGGTATTCAATGCCTGAATATGGCTTTATCCGAGAGACCGAAAGATTACAATTATTTGTCGAGGAAGAATTTTATAACAATTATCGGGCTTGAATGCAATGAATACTGTGATGAATTTGCAAGCTGTCATCTTGTAAATGCAGATTTTCCGTCTGGTGGTTATGACCTTATGTTTACCGATGCCGGAGAGTATTTTATTGTTCATATTAACACTGAATCTGGTGAAGAAATTGTAACTAATACAGAAATATTTAATAAGGCTGAGACATTCCATCTTAATGAACTGATAAAAATCAGAGAAAATAAAAGAAAGATTTTTAGCAATGAAGTGCCAATTGAGAGAAGACACATACCAGAATTATTTGATAGATCTTTCAGATCAAATGTCTGGAAAGAGGTAGGAGAAAGATGTCTTTCATGCGGAAATTGTACAAATGTTTGTCCAACTTGTTATTGTTTTGACATAAGAGATGAACTGGATCTTGATATGAAACATGGCAGAAGATACCGTGTTTGGGATTCCTGTCAGCTTGAACCATTTGCCAAAGTAGCAGGCGGTTTTAACTTCAGAAAGGAAAGATTCGTAAGACAGCGCCACAGATATTATCGCAAATTCCGTTATCCTGTTGACAAATTTTCCCGTTTCTTTTGTACAGGCTGTGGAAGATGTACCCGCACATGCATGGCAAATATAAGTCTCAAAGAAACTCTCAGCCAACTTGTTAGAGAGAGCGAGGATAGAGTATGGAAAAGATGGCTTTAAAATATTCATCATATAAGTCAGAAAAAGCCGAAATAGTGGATATAAAGAAACTTACAGAAAATGAAAAATTGTTCAGAGTAGTACTGAAAAATAAAGGTAGCCTTGATCATGAACCCGGGCAGTTTGTTATGGTATCTCTTTACGGAATCGGAGAAATACCAATCTCGGTATGCTCCTCTCCAATGATTTCCGATTATTTTGAATTATGTGTTAGAGCTGTCGGAAAAGTAACAAGAAGTATGCATAAACTCAAAAAAGGTGATGAAATAGGCATCAGAGGACCATACGGGAAAGGGTTCCCTGTAAGGATTCTCGAAGGAAATGATCTTCTTATTATTGCAGGTGGATTGGGACTTGCACCTTTAAGGTCATTGATTACCTATGTGCTCGATAACCGCCGCGATTTTGGCAAGGTACATCTGCTTTTTGGTTGCAAAGAACCAAAAGATATGCTTTTTAGCGATGAACTTGAACAATGGAATAA
This sequence comes from Nitrospirota bacterium, assembly GCA_013388435.1. Taxonomy (GTDB): domain Bacteria; phylum Nitrospirota; class Thermodesulfovibrionia; order Thermodesulfovibrionales; family SM23-35; genus DYFC01. The sequence continues at coordinate 27,160 of JACAFE010000069.1, forward strand.
ACGTACTGATATGCATTATTCATGTACAGTTGACAGAGCCTCGCCTGATTGGGCAGGCAATGTAGGCGTAATTACAACTCTTATTCCCGGTGTTGATATAGAGCCTTCTAAAACTTTTGCTGCAATCGTAGGTCCTCCTGTTATGTATAATTTTGTGATAAAAGAACTGATTGCCAAAGGAATTCCCGAACAGAATATATTGCTTTCTTTTGAGAGGAATATGAAATGTGGAAATGGTAAGTGCGGCCGCTGTCAGATACAGAATCTATATTGTTGTCAGGACGGACCTGTTTTTAATTACGAACAGATTAAAAATTTGAGCGAGGCTATTTAATATGAAAAAGCCAAAGATAGCATTTTTTGATTTTGCATGTTGTGAAGGCTGTCAGTTACAGGTTGCCAATATGGGCGAAGGTGTTCTTGATGTTCTCGCTGCATTTGATGTTGTTGAATGGCGGGAAGTAATGTCAGAAAAATGGGATAAAAAATATGATGTAGCAATCATTGAAGGCAGTATCACAGATAACCACGCTGTCGAAAGAATAACGAAAATCAGGAAGAAGGCGAATATACTTATAGCTTACGGTTCATGTGCCACGATCGGCGGGGTGAATGGGATGAAAAACAATTTTGAGCTTGATGATATAAGAAAGTATGTATATGGAGAAAGTTATAAATTTTTCCCAACAGAACTTACAAAAGCAGTGCATCAGGTAGTAAAAGTTGATTATTTTGTAAATGGTTGTCCTGTATATATTCCCGAGTTTGTAGCTATACTTAAAGCCGTTCTTCAGGGGATACCTTATTATGTGCCTGATTATGCTGTTTGCGTTGAATGCAAACTCAATGAAAATATTTGTATGTATGACAAAGGAGTAACATGTCTTGGTCCTGTTACAAGAGCCGGATGCAATTCGTGGTGTATTAATAATGGAAATATTTGTTATGGTTGCAGAGGAATGCTGAGCAATCCCAATGAAAAAAGCGCCAGGGATGTTCTGGCAAAATATAACATTCCGATTGAGTTGATCATAAATAAAATGAATATGTATAACAAATGCAGGGAGATCATTTAAGATGGCAATTCAGAATCTTAATATAAATGTTGAATATCTTACAAGGGTTGAAGGTCATGGCAATATTGTCATAAATGTTAAAGAAGGAAAGATTGAGACCTGCAAACTTGAAATAGTTGAAGCTCCAAGATTTTTTGAAGGCATGCTTCGCGGAAGATCCATATTTGAAGCACAGCATATTACAAGCAGGATTTGCGGCATTTGCGCCTGTGGACATACACTTGCCTCAATCCAAGCAGCAGAGGATGCTCTCGGAATAATTCCTACCAGCCAGACAATAAAGTTAAGAAAACTCTTGCTTGATCTTGAAATGCTTGACAGTCATTTATTACATATATATTTACTCGTCGCACCTGACCTGCTTGGTGTTAAAAGTTTTGTGCCTTTAATAAACAGTCATAATGAAGTTGTCCGCAGAGCTTTGAGAATGAAAAAAAAATGTAATGATGTTTGTGATATTCTTGTTGGCAGGCATGTTCATCCAATATCAGCCATTGTGGGGGGATTCACAAAATTACCGGAAGAAAAAGATATAGAAAATATGCTCGGTCTTTTGCAGGGAATGAGACCTGACATGGAAGCAACAGTTGAACTTTTCTCTAAATTAAAATTCCCTGATTTTGAAAGAGATACAGAATATGTAGGTCTTGTCAGCGATGACGATGAATATCCTCTGCTTTCAGGAGATATTGGTTCTACGGATAACATTAGATTAAGTAAACATGATTATAGAAAAATCACAAATGAATTTATTGTGCCGCACTCAACTGCCAAACGAACGAAACTTAGTAGAGAATCTTATGCTGTTGGCGCGCTTGCAAGGTTCAATCTTAATTATGACAAACTTCTGTCAGAAGCCAGAAGGGTTGCAGAGATGATAGGTTTAAAGCCTAAATGTATAAACCCGTTCTTAAATACTGCTGCACAACTTGTCGAGTGTGTACATTGTCTTGAGCATGCAATCGGGATACTCGAAGAATTCAAAAAATCAAAAATTAACTATGATGAAGAGATAGTCGTTGGATTAAATGAAAACAGAAAAATCCCTGTAATAGAAGGAAATGGAGTCGGTGCAGTAGAAGTGCCGAGAGGCATACTTTTTCACAATTATCAGACTGATGAAAAAGGCTGTATCAGTTATGCAAACTGCGTAATTCCAACAAATCAAAATACCGGTAATATAGAATATGATTTAAAAAAATTGATACCCGAAATACTCGACAGAAATGAAGAAGAAATAACACTTCTTTCTGAAATGCTTGTCAGAGCATATGATCCGTGCATATCCTGTTCGACACATTTATTGAACATTAAATTTATGTAATTATGAAAAATCAGATTAAATATCTCCAGACATTATTTTATGATTTGCTGAATGATTATGGTAGGGTATATTTGATTGTCAAATACTCGGAAAAAACGATTATAGGCAAAAGAGGGTTTACTGAAGAAGAAAAAAAACAAGGTCTTATTTTAGTCTTCAACCAGAAAAATCACAGAAATCTTGAATGGACAGATAGAGGAGATATTATCACAACTCTCGGATTTGGCGCAGGTAACAGACCTGAAAATTGTTTTATATATTCTGATGATATTATTTCTGTTTTTTCACCAGATGCGCGAATTAAGCTCGACAGATGGGACATACTTGAACAACGGGATGAAAACCAAAAAGATGAGAAATCCAAATCTGAGGAATCAGAAATCAAAGCAGATGAAAAAGTTGTGCTGCTTGATAAGTTCAGGAGTATTAAAAAATAATTGAAAGCAGGTTTTTATCAATTTAATCCTGAATTCGGGGAAAAAGACAGGAATCTTCAGAAAGTGCTGGAAACTTTAACCAGGGCTACTTTTGATCTTATTGTACTACCGGAATTTTTTGCAACTGGCTATCAATTTACTACAAAAGACGAGGTAGCCGAACTTTCAGAAACAATAATGGATGGCAAAACCGTCAAAGCCCTGTCAGATTTATCGAACGAAAAATCATGTTATATTGTGGCAGGTCTTCCCGAACGCGATAAGGATTTATTTTATAACAGTGCTGTTTTAACTGGTCCGCAGGGTTACATCGGAACATACAGAAAAACACATCTTTTTTTCGAGGAAAAACTTTTTTTTCAGCCAGGTGATACAGGCTTTAAAGTATGGGATACGAATATCGGCTGTATAGGTATTATGATATGTTTTGACTGGTTTTTTCCTGAAGCAATGAGAACTCTTGCTCTGAAAGGTGCAGAAATTATTGCACACCCTGCAAATCTGGTTCTTCCATATTGTCCTCAATCCATGCCTGTTAGATGTCTTGAAAACAGAGTTTTTGCTATAACTTCAAACAGAATCGGAATTGAGAACAGAAAATCAGGAGAATTGCTAAAATATATCGGGCAAAGTCAAATTACAGGACATGATGGTCAGATACTCGTTCGTGCCTCTGAAGATGAGGAAGCGTTTTCAATAATTGAAATTGAGATAGAAAAAGCAAGAGATAAACAATTAAACAAATATAACAACCTCTTTACTGATAGAAGACCGGATATGTATAATCTATCCTAAATCAGTTTGGAGAAATTAAATATGAATATTTCAATTCTTGGAGCACCAGGATGTGTTGGGGTAAATCTTATCCGCTGTCTTCTTGAGAAAAAAGATTTAATTATTACAGGTTCTTATCGTTCAGAAAATGAGATACCAGAGAATATAAAAGACAAAAGACTTCTCTGGAAAAAGGTTGATCTTTTTTCGCAAGAATCTACGGAAAATTTTATGAAAGATACTGATATTCTTATCTATCTAATACATTCACTTGGTGCAAAGGATTTTGAAAAACTTGATATAAAACTCGCAAATGCTACTGGAAATGCTGCTAAAAAAATGGGAGTGAAAAAAATTATTTATCTCGGTGGGATTGTTCCAGAAAATGAGAATGCTTCGCATCATCTAACAAGCAGAATGAAAACAGGACAGGCGCTTGCTTCATACGGAATTCCAGTCGCAGAAGTCAGGGCAAGTATTCTTTTAGAGACATGCAGCGCCTCATTTCAAATAATTTATTATCTTGCAAAAAGATTGCCTATTATGATTACCCCAGGATGGTTGAATTCTTACTGTGCGCCGATTGCACTAAAAGATGCGGTGAGTTTCATTTCTTCTCTTATCGAAAAAGAAATTTACGGGCACGAAATTTTTGAGATTGGCTCAGATATAATGAGATACAAAGACCTGTTATCTTTATGCGGAAAATCTATTAGAGGTTTCAGAAATATAATTATTACGATGCCATTGTTTGCAATAAAGCTTTCTGCACTATGGATAGAATTGATAACAGGGGTTAAAAATACGGTAGCTATAGCACTTGCGGAAGGACTTCGCACAAACACAATACCATCCAGAAATAGATTTAAAGAAATAACCGGCAGAGATCCATCTCCTGTGGAATCAGTTTTGAACGAGCTTGCTGAAAAGATGAAAAAATTCTGATATGAATTTTCGATATTTTCTTTAATTTTCTACGAATACTGATAGATATGTAGTAGAATTATCTAACGATGAATTACTAAATCTTCCACTTTCCTTTTCTTTTTCTGTATTCGTAAACTTCTTTTTTCTTGTCTTCAAAACCTTTTTTACCCATCATTCCATAAGTTAAATTCTTGCCTTCTTCAACGCCCGGCTGGTCAAAAGGATTTACTCCGAGTAAAGCACCGGCAAAAGCTGTTGCCATTTCAAAAAAGAAAAAAAGCTGTCCGAGATAATATGCGTTTATCTCAGGAACATTTATTGTAAAATTCGGTCTTCCTGCTTTAGTTAATGCAAGTTCAGTAGCTTCCTGTTCAGAGTTAATCAGCTCTTTCAAGGTATGTCCCGGAAGATAATTATAGCCTTCAATATTTCTGAATACCGCCGGGATTTTTATATCTGTGCCGAAATTATTAACTTTTATGAAAAAGACGACTTTATCCTGTGGTCCTTCCATCCATAGCTGTAGTTGAGAATGCTGATCAGTTGTCCCGAGCGAAGGATACGGGGTAAGACCTTTGTTTCCTTTGCCAAGACTTTCTGCCCATAATTGACAGAACCATTCTGATAAAAATTTTAAACTGTCCATATAAGGCACCATTACATTAATATGTCTGTTTTTCTCTTTATCCATTAAAAAAAGAAGCACGGCAAAAAGAAGAGCAGGATTTTTATATACATCATTCTTTAAGCAAATTGATTTTATACTGGAAGCGCCTTCTAAAAGCTCATTGCAATTGATCCCGATAACTTCAGTGGTTAGAAGACCAACAGGGCTCAGAACCGAATATCTACCGCCAACATTGGGCGGAACAGGCAATGAAAGTATTTTTTCGTCATTTGCAATTTTTCTTAGATTTCCTTTTTCTGGGTCAGTTGTAATTATAAATCGTCTAAAAGCTTCTTTACCAAGAGCCCTTTTCATTTTGTCCCAGAGGATAAGAAAAGATGCAGCGGTTTCAGCGGTGCTTCCTGATTTTGAAATTACATTAATAAAAGTCTTTTTTAAATCAATTACAGTAAAGATACTTTTAAGTGTACGTGGATCAACATTGTCATAAATAAAAACCCGGGGTTTTTTCTTGAGATTGTGAAAGGGGCTTAATGCCTCAATAATTGCTCTCGGCCCAAGAGCCGAGCCACCTATTCCAAGCAATAAGAAATTATCAGCAGACTTTCTAATATATCTCGCTATTTTTTTAATTTCAGCGGTATCTTGAGAAGGAAGGTCAATAAATTCGAGTTGCTTCCATTCTCTATTTGCTATCATATTATAAGCGTTTTCTATCTGTGATGAAATGTTTTTGATTGAAAGGTCTGAAATTCCATTTATCCCGATAACTTCTTCCATCATGTTTGAATAATCAATGCCTATCATTTGTTACCTCATATTTTTGGGTTAAGTGTTTTAAGATGATTGTTTAACTTGCCGATAACCTTCTTTTATGATTAATGCAAAAACAATGGTTAAGCCGATTAGAATTCCTATAAAATTTATCAATTTAAGCAAAGCAAAAACTACAAGTATAGCAGCAAGAATAGAGAATCTTATCATACTCCAGAAGATTAGTTTGCCTGTTGGTCTTTGTTGTATGGCAAAATCTTTAAGCCCCCATGCAAGCCCCTTGAAGTTTGCTAAACCAAGCAGACCCCCAATTAATACACTATGAGGCATTTTTCTCCAGTCACCGAGAGAAGCAAAAGCAGTAACGAATGTTGAAATTGCTGCAAATATAATCAGAAAGATTAATGCCTGTCTATGAACTTTTTTTATTAGATTGATCATTTGCTTTTTTAGCCATCATATAAAGATCTTTAAATCCTGCTATGATACCAAAAATCAAGAAAATTACAGTTAGCCATGGTTTTGTATTCCATCCAAACCATTTTGCCATTAGATAATCGAGGCCTATTCCCATAGCAAGTCCAACAACTGTGGAAATTACAAGGTTTAGCCCTACAACCCATGCCTGCATGAATTCTTTATTAAAAAATGCCATGAATTTCCTTTAATAAATTGTAGCATATAAAGCCAAAAAAAGCAGATATCTGTTCCGTATGGATTCTTACGTAAGGTAACGGAGATATTGGACTTTAACCCAGATAATGCAGACATTGCTCAAAAATTTATTTTATCCGAATTATTTCAGTTGCATTTTCCGGGTTAATCAGATTCAAGTCCGTACTTTTTTAATTTTCTCCATAGAGAGACACGGTCTATGCCGAGCATTTGAGCTGCGAGAGTTTTGCTATTATTGACCTCTTTAAGCACCCACTGTATATATGCTTTTTCCTGTTCATCCAGAGAAGGAATTTTACCATCTTTTTTTCTGAAAGTTTTTATACTGATTACCTTAAGATCCTCCGGTAAATGTTCGATACTTAATATGTTGCCAGTACATAGGGCAACTCCTCTTTCAATAATATTTTCCAGTTCTCTAACATTTCCCGGGAAATCATACTCCTGCAAGATTGCTATTACATCGGATGAAATTTCCTTTATATCTTTTTTCATCACAGCATTATATTTTTTTAAAAAATGATAACAGAGTATTGGTATATCATCTCTTCGTTCTGATAAAGGAGGTATATTCAATGATACAACATTTATTCTGAAGTACAAATCTTCTCTAAAATCTCCATTTTTTATAGATTTGCTAATATCTCTGTTTGTTGCGGCTATAAATCTGACATCAACTTTAATGGGTATTGTGCCACCTACTCTTAAAACTTCTTTTTCCTGAATTACCCTTAAAAGTTTTACCTGCATCGAAGGTGGCATTTCAGTTATTTCATCAAGAAAAAGGGTGCCGCCTGATGCCATTTCTACCAACCCTTTTTTCATTGTCAATGCACCAGTAAATGCACCTCTTTCATGGCCGAACAATTCGCTTGATAAAAGTTCTTCTGTGAAAGCCCCACAATTTACAGCAAAAAAAGGACCTTCGGCACGCTTGCTGTTAAAGTGCACATATTTTGCAAAAAGTTCTTTTCCTGTCCCGCTTTCTCCTGTTAGTAAGATATTGCAGTCTGTTGGCGAGATCTGTTTTGCTGTTTCCATTAATCTCTGCATTGCCATGTTCTGGGTTATTATTTTTACCTTTCCCTGAAAACTTTCAATCTGCTCTCTTAATTCTTTGTTTTCTTTTTTTAGCTTTACCTTTTCAACAGCCTCTTTAACTATATTTCTAACCAGGTCGAGTTTAAAAGGTTTGGCGATATAATGGAAAGCTCCTTTTTTCATTGCATCAACAGCGGATTCTAATGTTGCATATCCTGTAATAAGAATTACCTCAGAATCAGGATGTTCGTTACGGCATTTTTCAAGTATTTGAAGTCCGTCAACTTTTTCCATTCTTAGGTCAGTCAAAATAACATCGAATTTCTGCTCTTCGAGCAATCTAAGAGCAGAAATTCCACTACTTGTCCCAGTGACATCATAACCTTCTTTTTTCAGAATGTGCTCGAGATTTTTTACCGCAATTTTTTCATCATCAACTACCAGTATTTTAATTTCATTCAGCATTAGATTTGCTCCCTTACAGGAAACCTTATTAGAAAGGTTGTTCCTTTCCCGATTTCACTACAAACTCCTATACAGCCATCATGTTCATGTATAATTTCCTGAACAATATAGAGGCCGAGACCAACTCCTTTCCCGACTTCCTTTGTAGTAAAGAAAGGGTCGAAAATTTTCGGTAATATGTCAGGTGAGATTCCGTTTCCTGTATCCCTAATTTCTATATTGATTGTGTCGGTTTTTATTGGACATTCACCTGTACAATTACCCTGTTCTTTTGTATAGTCACAAAGTTCATCAATATTGCTTTTTAAAATATGTTTATATGCTTTTATTGAAACAGTACCTTCATTATCAATAGATTCTATTGCATTTTTAATCAGGTTTAAAAATGCCTGCTGAATTCTCTGTTTATCAGCGAAAACAGTGATTTCATCCGGCACATCTATATTAACTGTGATTCTTGTAGGTATTTCTCCTTTTAATAATTGTTTTGTTTCTTCTATGATTTTACTTAATTGTAAATATTCCCTTTTGAATTTTTTATCCCTTGAAAATTCAAGTAAAGATTTCACAATATTTTTGGCCTTGTCTGTTTGTTCATCAATCTGGGATAATAGTTCTTTTTTGAATTTATCGTCAATATCATCAAACTCTTCAATTAATATCTGACAGGATGAAGATATGTTTGATAAGGGATTATTTAACTCATGTGCAACACCGGATATAAGTGTACCGAGTGAGGCAAGTTTTTCACTCTGTACAAGATGTTTTTGTCGTAAATCAAGCTCATAAAGCATTTTGTTGAAAGCCTGTGTCAGGGATATAAGCTCTCTATCCTTCGAAATATTTGTTATTTTTTTTAATTTTCCTTTAGAAATTTCATCCATCATTGTTTCAATATTCTTTAATGGTTTAACAATCATTCTTGATAGTATCTGTCCGACGACTATACCGATTATCGAAAATGATAGTATAGAGATAATAATAAATTTTCTGATTGTGTTGAGCATAACCTGAATTCTGAGTCGCTCAACTTTTGAGATGTTTTCAGCAAAATTTATTATTTCTTTGCCTTTCTCCCTTATAGCATTTTCGACTAAACTCAATCTTTTATCGTCTTCTGTGTTTCTCAGTATGGAAAATTGTTTCATCAATAAACGATATTGATTTAGATTATCTTTTAATTTATCTACATCAACCGAGATAGTAAGATTTTTATAGTCTTTTGAATTTTTGTTTAAAATGTCCAGGGCTTTTTCTAAGTACAAAATAGTTTCATTGTAGTCTTCAATCTTTTTGTATAAAAAGAAATTCTTTTCAAACCTTCTCATTTCGAGGGTTGCATCAAAAAATTCTGTTACAATTTCTCCAAAGTGTATTTTTTTTTCAATATACCAGAGTTCAACTAAAGTGAAAATAGAAAGGCCAATGATAGCTATTATTCCTAAAAAATAGCCCAATGTAATTTTTCGTCTTATGCTTGGATAATATAAAAACATGAATTTAAATATCACGATTCACTATACAAACAGTTTGCTAATTATATCTTCAATTCTATCAGTTAAGATTATTTCAAGTCCTTTAATTACCTCAGGACCCAGGTTTTCAATATCTACCTTATTCTTAGATGGTAATATAATTGTTTTCACTCCAGCCCTGCGGGCAGCGAGTATTTTTTCTTTTATTCCTCCAACCGGTAAAATTCTACCGCTTAAAGTTAATTCTCCAGAAACCGCTACATCTCTTTTGGCTGGTCTGCCTGTGAAGAGCGATATAAGAGAAGCAGCTATGGTTACCCCTGCAGAAGGCCCGTCTTTAGGTATTGCACCAGCAGGGATATGAATGTGAATATCATAGCCTTCAAGAATATTTTCGCTAATATTGAATGATGATGCATTACTTCTGATATAGCTTAACGCAGCTTGTGCTGATTCTCTCATTATATTTCCAAGTGAACCTGTAAGTATTAAATTGCCCTGTCCTTTCATGCGGGCAGATTCTATAAAAATAATTTCTCCGCCTGTTTCCATCCAAACAAGTCCGGTAACTACCCCTATCCTGTTATTTTCGTCAGCAACTTCGATAAAATATTTTCTTGGACCGAGATATCTTTCTACTAATTCCGGAGTAATATTAATAAGCCTGATAGATTCTTTATGATATACAAATTCAGTAGCTATCTTTCTGCATATATTGGATATCTGTCTTTCAAGGTTTCTTGTCCCGGCTTCCCTTGTATAATCATTTATTATCTTAGATACGGCTTCAGCAGAAAAAGTTGGTGGGTAGTCAGATAATCCCTGTTCCCTTATTTGTTTGGGTATTAAATGAAAAAGTGCGATATTGATTTTTTCGTCTTCTGTATATCCTGAAAATTCTATAATTTCCATGCGATCTTTTAAAGGTCCTTGAATGTTTTCGGCAATATTTGCGGTAGCTATAAACATTACATTGGATAAGTCAAATGGGACATCAAGGTAATGATCAAGAAAATTCTGATTCTGTTCAGGATCGAGAACTTCAAGAAGTGCTGATTCCGGGTCGCCTTTAAAATCCTGCCCTCCAATTTTATCAACTTCATCAAGCATAATTACAGGATTTAAAGATTCTGCTCTGCGGATTTCTTCTATAATACGTCCAGGCATAGCGCCTGCATATGTTCTTCTATGTCCTCTGATTTCAGCCTCGTCTTTCATTCCGCCAACAGAAATTCTGGCAAATTTTCTTGCGAGAGCGTCTGCAATAGATTTGCCAATAGATGTTTTTCCTGTGCCTGGTGGCCCTGTAAAACAAAGAACAGAACCTTTTGTAGATATTGTTGATAATTTTTTATTAAGTGCCTGTCTTACAATTGAGCGAACTTCATCGAGTCTGAAGGGCTTCGCAATATAATGAAAAGCGCCTCTTTTTATAGCCTGAATAGCCGAATCTACTGCAGCATAAGCAGTTATCATTATTACCTGTATGTCAGGATATTTGTTTTTTACTTTTTCAAGAAGAACAAGACCATCAATCTTTTCCATCTTTAGATCAGTAAGCACTACATCAAATGAGCTAATATTTAGTTTTTCAATAGCTTCAACCCCGTTTGATGCTGTGATAACATCATAATTTTCCTTCTTAAGAATATGTTCAATATTATTGCGTGCAATCTCTTCATCGTCGACAACGAGTATCCGGGGTTTTTTATTCATGACAAGTACCTTAACAGCAAGATGTTCTAATATTCTTTCTTTAACGTCATTTAAACCATAATGTCTCTCATTCAGGATTTTCCTGGCCTGATTTAAATCAAGGTTATCAGGAGTTTTTCTGTCCCACGGAAGACTGACAAGATAATCTATATATGAAAGGCTTATAGTATATTCAGCAGATGCAGGACTCATTTTGGACATTATTTCGAGTTCTCTTTCAGCGATTCGTTTTACGTTCTCGGGCATATTCGCTGAATTTATTTTTTGCCTGAAGTCATTTAGGATTGTAATTTGCTGATTGTCTTCAGTTTTTTTAAATATATTCATTATCGGCATACCTTATTTATAATTGTCTCTACAATACTATCGAAAATAATACTCGCAAATATTATACCATCCATAAAAATAGTGCTTTTTTAAGCAGATGATTACTATCTATATATAATTCGTCATTAATAAATAAAAAAAATAAAAGGTTTGAACGAAATTTGATTACATATATAAATTAACATTATTCCAGGGAACATGCTTTGTTGCATTATACAACAAAAACAATATTTTATGTAACATTCCAGAAGTCTATGATAAAACTTAATATTTTTCTCCCTCATAATTCATAGTTGCATATTGCAACAGTGTTAATAATAACATTTCAGTTTCTAAAACAATTTTTATTTGATAAATCAACAAGTTATTACTGTTTTACATCCAGGCATGATAATTGAGATAAAGATTTCGTACAAAAGAAAATTACGGAGACTTTCAGAAATGGAAATAAAGAAATTAGTACAGCAATTTGAGGATTTAATGTCAACTTCATTTCTTGAAGAAGGCAAACTGGAAACTCTGAAAAGAATGGTGAATAACCGTCACAGAATTCTTCTTGTTTTAACCGGAATGGAAGTTGATATGGATGCAGTAAACTATTCGTTAAACCTTAGCAGACGTATTGGAGCTGGAATTAAAATTTTATATCTAACCAGAGATATCTCAGAACTCCCATATATAGATAATTCTCTTAACAAATTAAAATCGGCAGGAATAAGTTATCAAATTAAAGTTTGTAACAGTTCTGTAAAAGAAGAAATTGTTAGTTACATTAATAATGATGAAAAAGAAACAGATATTAGTTTTGTAGTAATAGATTCGAGGGATCTGGGAATTCGCTCGCTGAGGAGTCAGAAAGCAGATTATCATGATTGGGAAAAATTGAGATGCCCTCTGGTTCTGGTATCTAAAACACCCAAATTTATTTCACTAAAGAGGAGGATGGTTATGACACAAAATTATGTTAGTATGAGGAAAAAGCCGATCGGCAAAATGGTAATTTATGGGTTGGCTTCTGTTGCAATGTACGCAGCATTACTTATGAATCAAGCAACTATTACATCTCTATTTACAAGAGGAGCATGGTATGCGTTATTTCCTATAGCGACAGCTTTTGCTATTTCTTTTGTACACGGACATTTCACAGGGTATTTCTGGTCTGTCTTAGGTGTAGAAGCAACTAAAAAGGCTTTGCGTACAGGAACACAAGAGCAAAAACATACCGAAAAAAGAGAACGTCCACAGCCTCAACCACGGTTGAGAGCAAAATTATAAAAAAGGAGGATTTAATTATGCAAAATATAGCATTAGAAGCATCAAATTTTATAGATTTAAACTCTATGAATATACTTTATCTTTTTATTGTTGGGTTTATTGGCGGACTCGTTAGCGGTTTTATAGGTTCCGGTGGTGCATTTGTACTTACACCCGGTATGATGAGTCTTGGAGTACCGGGACTTGTTGCTGTAGCCAGCAATATGTGCCATAAATTTCCCAAGGCTTTAGTTGGAGCTATTAAACGTGCGAAGTACGGTCAGGTTGATGTTAAACTCGGTATAATTTTTGGCATATTTGCTGAAGCAGGTGTATTCTATGGAGCTCATATTCAGGAAAGAATCAAGTCTGCCTTTGGCGATGCAGGTTCTAATTTGTATGTAAGCGTTGCATTTGTAGTAGTTCTCGCTATAGTGGGCGGTTTTGTATTACGAGATGCAATAAAAACTTATAGATCAGGTAATACAAGTGCAGAAGAAAAAACAGCAAAATTAGCAAAATGGGTACAATCAATCAATATACCAGGTACAATGGTTTACTTTAAGAGTTTGAATGCAAGAGTTTCCATACTTTTCCTGATACCGCTTGGTTTTGGAACTGGTATGCTTGCGGCAACCATTGCAGTTGGAGGTTTTCTTGGTGTTCCTTCAATGATTTATGTTCTTGGGGCCCCCAGCCTTATGGCTTCAGCATCAGAATTGGTTGTTGCTTTTGTAATGGGTCTTGGCGGTTCATTTAAATATGCTCTCCACGGGCTTGTTGATATCAGATTGTCAGCAATTATACTTGCGGGTTCACTTTTCGGAATTCAATTGGGCGCAATTGGTACAACTTATGTAAAACCATTTATGATAAAATTAGTTATGGGTGTTATAATGGTTATAGTACTTTTTAGCAGAGCATTGATGGTACCTGTATATCTTTCACAACTTGGTATAATCCAGACACTTACGGAGACAACCATAAAAATTCTAAAGAATAGCAGTTTTGCCATAATGGCATTTGCACTATTGTCAGGCGCTTTTATTATATTAAGAGCTATGTGGATTGGTAAAAAGGCTGAACGTGCAATCGAAGAAAAAGAAGAAGCAATTGAAAATGTTTAATTAAAGAGGATGGAGCACAATGAATATTTATAGAAAAATACTCATAGCAATTGATGGTTCTAAAACGAGTATGCATGCCTTGAAGGAGTTTGTTAATTTCTCAAAGTCGTATAACCCTGATATTACTATTATTTCTGTCATTCCTCCTTATGATGGAGACCTCAATGCATTGTGGGTTGACAATATAGATAGTTCTATAAAAAGACAATGTGATACAGCACTTTCGGATGCTTTAAAAATAGCTAAAGATGCAGATGTATCTGTCAGTGCAGTTTGTGAAGAAGGAGAAATACACGAAAGAATTGTTGATTTTGCAGATTCAGGGAATTATGACCTGATTGTAATGGGCAAAAAAGGAATGAGCTTGATCGAGAAAGCTTTTGTTGGTAGTGTTACTTCAAGAGTAATTGGCTATAGCAGGCAGGATGTTCTTGTTATACCTTTTGAATCAAAACTTTCATGGGATAATATACTTATAGCAACAGACGGGTCGGCATATAGTGAAGTTGCTGCGATGAGGGCAATAGAGATTGCCAGGAAATATAAAAGTAAAATTAAAATTCTATCTGTTGTTGATGTAACTGTGGAATTTATGATACGCGCCCAGGAAGTATATAATAGCCTTGTAGAAAAGGCGAAAGATATTACTAACGATATAAAAGCCCGGGCTTTTTCACTTGGTGTTGGCGCTGAACCAGTTGTTAGGGATGGTGAAGTACATAGAGTAATTCTCGATGTTGCCAATGAATATAAGATAAACATGATTGTTATGGGACGTCTTGGAAAATCAGGCATTAAACGATTATTGATGGGTAGCACTACCGAAAGAGTTCTCGGACACACCACTTGCCCGGTTTTAATTGTTAAGCCATAGCGCTCTGTCTGATACTACACGGGGGATTTATTTATAAAAATCCCCCACCTCCTTGATTCAAAAATGATTAGAATCTAAAATCCAATTTCTCCGGGTGCTCTCGGGCATGGAATAACATCTCTTATATTGATCATGCCGGTAATATATTGCACGAGCCTTTCAAAACCCAATCCAAAGCCGGCATGAGGCACCGTCCCAAACCTCCTCAGGTCGAGATACCATTGAAGGTTCTCGATAGAAATACCGATTTCTTCCATCCTGTTTTCAAGAATTTCGAGTCTTTCTTCGCGCTGGCTTCCACCTATTATTTCTCCAACTTTTGGGACAAGAACATCCATTGCAGCAACTGTTATCCCATCGTTGTTAAGCCGCATATAAAAGGCTTTGACGCCTTTTGGATAATCAGTTACTATTACTGGTCCACCTATGACTTTATCTGTTAAATACTTTTCATGTTCAGATTGTAGATCCTTTCCCCAATCAACCGTGAACTGAAAATTTTCTTTTGATTTTTTTAACTCGGAAATTGCCTCAGTATAAGTTATATGGTTGAAGTTTGTATCCGAAAGTTTTGAAATTTCATCCAGAGAAATTCTTTTATATTGATTTTGAAGGAATAAAAGTTCCTTTTCACACTTTATAATAACTTCCTTGAATAAATAGCGTAAAAAATCTTCCGCCAGTTTCATGTCATCCTTTAAATCTGCAAATGCCATTTCAGGCTCTATCATCCAGAATTCTGAAAGATGCCTTGTTGTATTGGAATTTTCAGCCCTGAAAGTAGGGCCGAATGTATAAACTTTCCCGAGAGATAAAGCAAGGAACTCAGCCTCGAGTTGACCGCTTACGGTTAAATATGCAGGTTTTCCAAAAAAATCACGGGAATAATCTACCATGTCATCTTTTTTGGGAATATTCTTGAAATCAAGGGTTGTAACAGAGAAAAGTTCTCCAGCTCCTTCGCAGTCACTTGATGTAATGATCGGAGTATGTACCCATAAAAACCCTCTGTCCTGGAAAAAATTGTGGATTGCATTTGCAAGAACATTCCTGATTCTAAATATAGCTCCAAAGGTATTTGTGCGGGCTCTGAGATGGCTTATCTCCCTCAGAAATTCGAGGGTATGACCTTTTTTCTGTAATGGATATTTTTCAGGATCCGATTCTCCAATAACTTCAATTTCCTGTGCTTCAACTTCATATCTCTGTCCCTTTGCAGGGGATTCCCTCAGAAATCCTTTTATTTTTACAGAGGCTCCGGTATTGCATTTCTGGATTTGCTCAAAACAATTAGCTTCATTTGAAACAACAACCTGAAGGGTATCCTGTGATGAGCCATCACTGATTATCAGGAAAGCAAAACCTTTTGATTCCCTCCTCGTTCGTACCCAGCCGCAAACTATAACCTGTCTGCCTATATATTCATCAGACAATAATTCTTTAATTAATACTCTTTCCATGGTGTTTCCTTCTAAAAATTGGAATTCATTCAAAGTGATTGTGTAAATTATATCAAATATTTTTCATAAATATTCTTTATTAATTTTTTTCTTGTTGCGTTTATTGAGAATCCATTTTAGAAGAAAATAAGAGAATGATGAAACAGTAATGCCGAGAATGATGCTTCCAGTGACAATAGGCCAGAGATAATGTGATAATAAATTAATATCTTTTGAAAATGTGATTTCAAGAAAATATCCTTTCAGAATTATATTGCCTATTTCAGCACATATGAGTAATTGAAACGGATAAGTGATGGGATTGGAAACCTGAGTGGCTAATAGAACAATTATTGGATTAAGTCTAAATATAGCTGAAAGACTTATGGCTATAATAGTATGCGTACCAAAAATAGGCACAAAAGCTACAAGTATGCCAACAGCAAACCCGATTGAGATTTCATGAGGGGTCATACCCTTTTTTGTAAAGTTTATTACAAGTGTTTTTAATTTCTGGAAATATTTCATGGATTAAAGCATAGGGAGATAACTCAGCCTATTCTTTCAATAACAGCGGCTGCAAGAAGAGGAAACATTATTTCATGATGTCCTGTTAATGCGTATGAATTACCTTTATTCAATGTAGGTCTATGTAATACATTCATGGATGGTCTATAGTGCTGAATGAAATCCATATTTACTGTTGTTATGTTTTCGACCTTGTAGCCGAGATTTCTTGCTAAAGTCAGAGCTTTCAGAAAAACTTCAGGGAGAATGACCGCAGAGCCGAAATTTATGTAAACACCTCCTTCAAGGTCAGCAACAACAGAAGCGAGTATTTTAAAATCTGTAAAACTTCCAGCACCTATTGCCTGACCATCTGTTCCAGAATGCATATGTATTATGTCAGTGCCAATTGCAACATGCACGGTTGCAGGGATATTCATGTTGAAAGCATTGGCAAAAAGACTTTTTTCTTTAAACCTAAAATTACTTTTATAAATCATTTCACCTACTGATTCACCTATGCCTTTGCCATCTTTGATGCCTTTTTTTATTGCCCTGTTAAGGTAAACACCTGTTTCTTTAGCCATACCGAATGAACCCGATAAAATCTCCTTTGCAACATCTTCTGAAGTTCTGCCTATAAAAGACAATTCAAAGTCATGGATTATACATGCTCCGTTTGTTGCCAGTGCAGTAATAACTCCTTTTTTCATTAAATCAATAATTATAGGTGAAAGGCCAACTTTTATAGGATGCGCTCCCATTCCCAGAACTACATGTTTATTCTTATTCCTTGCAGAAACTATAGAAGCTACTACGGATTTAAAATCCCTTGCTGCAAGAATGTCGGGTAGTTTTTCGATAAATGCCCTGAATGTCTGTCCTTTATTAAAAACAGAAGCCTGTGACATCAGAGAAACCTTGCTTTTTCTATTCTTAATTGAAAATGTCTTAACATTATTTAAGGAAATAGGCTTTATTTTGTTCATAGTCATACATATTAACATAATACGGTTGTATTCTTCAGCCTTCAGCCTTTTTTTAATTTCGCAACATATGTATTATTTCAATTTCATTTTTAACTTGTTTTATATATGTTTTGTCCTAAGATGTAACTTTAAAGAAAATTATCGGCTTTTTAATATAAAATATTGAAAGAAATGAAAACGCATGATATTTTATCGAGAGAGCTTGATCTCGGGAAATCAAGATATTATCATGAGATTCTTGTAAAAGGCATTGACTTTCAGTCAGCAAAAAATAGGGTTTTGATTTTTTTTGAGCGTTATCAACTTGTCCGTTATTCTAATATTAATATAAAGGAATTTTCTGCTATTACAGCAACAGATAGGAAATTTAATGAAAAGCTGCAGGCGGCTATTTCTAAAAACCGTCAGATAATTTATGAGCTATCAGAGGAAATAAAATCTGAAAATATTGCGAGTCTTGATGATATAATAGCTTTGCCACAGGGTTATAAAACCAAAATGTTGCATGTAATCACACATTTTATGGATGGTTTTTTTGGAATAGATACTTATTTCTACAATCTTGAAGAAGATTCTCACTGGGTTTCAGAGAACATGCTAAAAAAGATAAAGAATAACCCATCGAATTACTGGATACTTGAAATAGAAGCAGAAATATGATTCCAGATGTCTGACTTTTAAAAAAATATTGATTTTACTACCATATTTTATGTTATTATTTATTTTTAAATAAAAAGGAGGATTAGAGTTGCCACCAAAAGCAAGACCAAAGAAAAATCTGTCTGCAATGAAAAGAGCGAGACAGGCTGAAAAAAGAAATCTTAAAAACAGATCTGTTAAAACATCTATCAGGAATATTGTAAAAAAAGTAGAGGCGGCTATATCAGCAAAAAACATTGAGGAATCAATAAAAGAGCTTAAAATTGCAATAAAGGCTATAAGCAAAGCAGCATCAAAGGGTGTTCTTCATAAAAACACTGCTTCAAGAAAGATATCACGTCTTTCAAAGAAGGTTAATGCTATTTTACAGAAACCTGATCTCCCTGAAGCTGGAGCAGCTTAATTAGAAGATATTCAATAGGGAAATTTCTTCCCGAGCTTTTTATATCAATATCAACTTTGTTTAAGAGTTCAAATATTTTCAATAAATGGCTGCTTCCTTCTCTATTTCTTTTACTGAGAAAGCTTCTGCCGTATTGCCAGTTAAGCGCTCCTATAAGGCTGTAATCGTCGATTGTTTCTTTGAGGTTTTTGTAAATTTTGAATACTTTGTCAGGATTTTTTGCGCTTATAGCATAAACGAGATCAAAAACATTATATAATCTGCCTCCAGCAAGAATATCTGAAATATCATTAAAAGTTATCTTCTTTTTCCCCAGCATGGAAATTTTTTCTATTTCGGATGCGAGGAGTCCCAGATCTGTTCCCGAGCTTGCTATTAAACAACTGACCGCATCGTCAGTAATTTCGAGCCCCTTCATTTTTATGCGTTTTTTAATCCATTCAGGTATATCCGGTTCTTTTATATCGAGGGATATAAGTTTTTTAACCCCGAACTTTTCTAAAGCATCTTTTTTTGCAACTCCATTATGAAGCAATATTAAAACCGATGAAGGCGCTGGAGATAAAATATAGTTATGAAGTTTTTCAAAATCTTTTTTTGAAATTTTCAAGAGATTGCCGCTTAACAATGTAAATCTGCGGCTTCCAAAAAAACAGAATGTATTTGTAACATCTAATATTTGCTGGATTGAAGGAACTTCTTCATCGGAAAGATTGAACACATGGAAATTAAAGTCCCTGTCATTTTCAGGAACAATTTTCTTGATAACTTCTATCGCTTCTCTGATAAGAAATGAATCTGAAGAATAAAATAAGTAAACTTCTGAAGGCAGACCCTTTTCTATCTCATTCAGTAAAGCCTGATAACTCATCTGTATATAATAGCTGCAACAACATCTGCTGCCATATCTTTTACTGCTTTTTCTGTAATACTCTCTTTATTTGCTATTAACTCATTCAACAATCCTGTGCCAGAAAAGGAAACAATAAAAGGAGACCCAATGTTTTTGAACTCTTTTGTCTTTCCATCAGGGTCAATAAGCTTAAAATCGCCTATGATAGTGACTTCATACTCAACAGCTACATCAGATTTCTCTGAAAGGACTTTTAAATCAAACTTTTTAACTGTTCCATCGAGTTTATAACCAGCATTTTTTTGTACTGATATCCCCTGTTTAAGAAATTCCGAAGTTATTGCATTATAGAGTCTGTCCTGAAGTTTCGGTTCGAGAGTCTTATTTTCAATCTTTGTTATATGAATCGTATCGAATGGCAATTCGGATTTTTTATGTATTGCATATCCGCAACCCGAAAACAGTGAAAATATAAAAATTATTAAAATCAGGAATAAAAAGTGAAAACATTTTTGTGGATAATTACCAATCGCATTGTCAACCAAATTTTTCATTTTCATATTATACCTTAATTAGATTACTATATTTACGAGTTTTCCCTTTACGATTACAATCTTTTTTATCGCTTTGCTCCCTGCTATCTCCTTTATCTTTCGGTCTTCAAGTGCTATTTTTTCAATTTCATCATCTGATATGCCTGCATTAATCATAATCTTTGAACGAACTTTTCCATTAACCTGAACAACAAGTTCTATCTGTTCCTCTTTAGCAGCTGCCTCATCCCATTCTGGCCATCTCTGTTCGAATATACTCGGATTATTCCCTATAGCTTCCCAGAGTTCTTCCGCAATATGGGGAGAAAATGGAGACAGAAGCAAAAGAAGAGTTTCAATAGCAAAACGTAAAACCTCGAGTTTTTCCTCAGAATCAGGCTCGAAGGTATATATTTCATTTACAAGTTCCATCAATGATGCGATGGCAGTATTAAAGTGATATTCTCTTTCAATATCTGTTGTAACTTTTTTTATGGTTTGATGTGCTTTCCTGTATAATGGAACAGAAGAAGGCTGAAGGTCGGAAATGCTCTTTATTTGTAATCTTGGTTGAGTTTGGAATTTCTGGTGATATTTGAAAACAATATTCCATAATCTATTTAAAAACCTGTATGCTCCGTCAACACCCTTATCAGACCATTCAAGGTCTTTTTCAGGAGGAGCAGCAAATAGAGAAAAAAGTCTTGATGTATCAGCGCCATATTTTTCTATGAGATAGTTAGGATCAACCACATTCCCTTTTGATTTGGACATCTTTGCGCCATCTTTTATGACCATTCCTTGAGTCAGAAGATTCTGAAAAGGCTCGCTTATATTAATGAGTCCCAGGTCTCTGATAACCCGTGTAAAGAATCTTGAATAAAGAAGATGCAGGACAGCATGTTCAACGCCCCCTATATACTGGTCAACAGGCATCCATCTGTTAAGTTCAGAATCCCGGGATTTAAGTTCAGAATATAAATCAATATCTCCTTTCTTAAAGCAATATCTTATGAAATACCATGATGAATCCACAAATGTATCCATTGTATCGGTTTCACGCCTTGCATTTGCTTTGCATTTCGGGCATTTAGTATTCAAAAATTCTTCGGATTCGAGCAAAGGGGAACTGCCTTTGCCTGTTATTTTTATGTCTTCAGGAAGTATTACAGGCAAATCTTTTTCAGGAACAGGAACAACCCCGCAGTTATCACAATAAATTATGGGTATCGGCGTCCCCCAGTATCTCTGTCTGGATATGCCCCAATCACGAAGTTTATAATTGACGACTCTCCTGCCGAGATTCTTCTCCTCAATGTATTTCATAATTTCCTGTTTTGCTTTTCTGCTGTCCATACCGGTAAATTGACCTGAATCAACAAGAATTCCTTCTTCTTCATAAGCTTCATTTAAGAGCACAGAGTTAACATTACTTATATCAGATTTTTCTTCAGGGATTATCACTACCTTAACAGGAAGATTATATTTTTCTGCAAATTCAAAATCACGCTGGTCGTGTGCAGGCACGGACATAATCGCGCCTGTTCCGTATTCCATAAGTACAAAATTTGCGGCATAAATTGGAACTCTATCACCATTCATGGGATTAATTGCGTAATAGCCTGTATGAAAACCGATTTTCTCTGTTTCTTTACCATATTTTGATTTAAGTGATTCAAGAATACCTGTATCTAAAAGCATTTTTTCGAGAACAGGATGTTCAGGTGCCACACACATAAATGTTACTCCAAACAGAGTGTCAGGTCTTGTTGTGAAAATCCTTAGTTTTTCTTCCATACCTTCAATTTCAAAATCAACTTCTACCCCTTCACCTTTACCAATCCAGTTTTTTTGCATGAGAACGACTCTTTCAGGCCATCCGGTAAGTTCCTCGCAACCGAGTAAAAGTTCTTCAGCATATTGTGTTATCTTAAAGAACCATTGCTCAAGTTTTTTCTGTATTACAGGGCTGTCGCAACGCCAGCATTTTTCATCTATTACCTGTTCATTGGCAAGAACCGTTGCACAGGAAGGGCACCAGTTAACATGAGAATATTTACGATATGCAAGACCTTTTTCGAGCATTTTTAGGAAAAACCACTGATTCCACTTATAATATTCAGGGTTACATGTTGTTACTTCTCTTTCCCAGTCATAACTAAACCCCATTCTGTTAAGCTGGTTCTTCATCTTTTCTATATTCTTATAAGTCCAGTCTGAAGGATGAACATTATGTTTAATTGCGGCATTTTCAGCAGGAAGACCAAAAGAGTCCCAGCCCATTGGATGCAATACATTAAAGCCTCTCATTTTTTTATAACGGGCTATAACATCTCCTATAGAATAATTCCTTACATGACCCATGTGTATCTCGCCTGATGGGTAAGGAAACATTTCAAGGCAATAAAAATTTTGTTTTCTCGCAGATAGTTCTGTTTTATAAAGATTTTTTTCTGCCCAGTATTTCTGCCATTTTAACTCTACTGGTTGAGGGTTATACTTTTCTTCCAATTTCAGGTAACTCCCTTGTAAAAAGATTAAGGTAATAAGTGTTCCACCTTTTGCAATTAGAACATCTTCCATCCCAGCTGGATGATATGTTCCCGCATTCATGGCATATATATAAGAGATTAGTTGCACATTCATCTGATTCAAGTGCCTGTTTAAACTCATGGACAGCTTTTTCTATCTGGTTTCTTTTCAGGTAAATATTTCCTTTGAGTTGATAAATCGCTGAATTTGAAACCCCTGACATATCCGCGGATGTTATTAGATCAAATGCGTCATCGATCATTTCAAGCCTGTAATAAAGTCTTGCAAGAAGGAATTTATACGCGATTTCACCAGGACTTTTTGATATATTGTTTTTGTATATTCTGATTAACTTCAAAGGTTCACCAATACTTATTAAAAGATCTTCAAGTCTTAGAAGTATAATCATTGAAGAGGTTTGTTCATATGTTTTTTCGAGAAGATTTACAGCTTCAGCAGAATTTCCTTTTCTGTGAAGAGTTTCAGCAAGTCCAAGTATTGCAGGAATAAAATTCCTTTCAAGTCTCAACACAGTCCTGAAAGCTTTCTGAGCTTTATCAATTTCATTATTCTCGAGATTATTTCTGCCTTGCTCATATTTATATCCAACAAGATTAGATCTTTCTCGCATTTTTAATTTTGGGTCATTCTCATTTTTAAAGATTATCTTTTGAACCGGAACAATCTCATCCCATCTTTCGAGTCTTTCAAGAAATTCCCGCTTCTTGTAGAGTGCCTCGAGATTTTCACCATCTATATCGAGTATTTCATCCAGAAACCTGATAGCATCAATCAGCCTTCCTGTCTTTTCCATTAGCTGAACCATAGAAAACAATACATCCAGATTATTAGGGCTTATTTCTTTTGCTCTCTGAAAATATTCTTTCGCAAGATTGAAATCTTCTTCAGCAATAGAAATATTACCCAGCTGGAGTAAAGCATTCAGGTGTTCAGGGTTTTCATTCAATATCTCTTTCAATAATGATTTTGCTTCAGTTCTGTTGTGATGCGCGAGATTGTAATTCAAAGCCTTAGAGTATAATTCCTGTATCTTTACATCTTTTCTATGTTTTTTTTGATATTGATATGTATCTACGAATTTTTTTGTGTCCCGTATAATAAAAATCAGAAGCATTGCAAATGAACCTGCCGCGACCGACATAAGTATAAGCGCAATGGTAGGGGTTTCATAAACATTGCCAAAAGGGATTTTGACAATTGTTATGTTCTGATTATAAATCGCGAATAGGGCAAGAATTGCCAGAAACAGGATAAATAAAAAAACCCCAAATTTACTCATGGATTTATTTTTTACTCCAATGGTATTTTTTTTGCGTCAATCCAGAGCTTTTCAAGTTCATAAAAAGATCTTGTTTCTTCCTCAAAAATATGTATTATAACATCTCCATAATCCATAAGCACCCAGTGAGCATATCTCAAACCTTCAATACCCTGCGGTCTTATTCCTGATTCTTTCAGTTTTTCTTCTATTTGCTCCTGAATTGCTTTAACCTGAGTGATGCTATCTCCTGAACAGATTAAAAAATAATCTGTAATTGTGGTCAGGCTCTGTAAATCGAGGATTTGAATATCTTTTGCCTTTTTCCCGGATGCTGCTTTCGCAGCTATTAAAACTTTATCTTTGCTTTCTAAAGTCCTTCCCTCCCTTCTTTATATAAAATAAAATACGGATTTCTCAAAATTATTTTTGTTTCTCACCTGTAAAGCTTATTTTTAATTATATAGGATTGCACATATTGAGGCAATAGATATTTTATGCTTCTTCCCGACCTTATATGTCTCCGTATTTCAGTAGAGGATATTTGAAAGGGTGTAATCTTAAGAATAATAGACCGCCTTCCATTCTTTAGTTTGATTTCGAGATGTCTTTCCGATGATTTTTCGAACTCTTTCAATTTTTTCAGGTTTGTATCTAAAAAAGGAGAGTTTTTCAGAAAAGAAATGCCGAATCCAGGCCTGAGAAGAATTACAAAGTCGATTAGATTGATAAGTTCTTCAGAGTGCCACCAGTTTTTTATATCAAGGAAAGCATCTGTACCGAGTATAAAAGAGAATTCAGTATCCGGATTTTCCTTCTTGAGCGCATTGACGGTCCTTACAGTATAGGATTTACCGGGAATTTTATATTCTATGTCTGAAAGCTTGAAAAATGAATTATCTGAAACAGCAAGCCTGACCATCTCAAAACGGTGTTCGGGATCAGCAATATCTTTTGATTTTAAAGGAGGCTTCTTGGATGGAACAAAAAATATTTTCTTGAATCCGAGATATTCCCTGACTTCTTCAGCAGCTCTTAAATGACCATAATGTACAGGATTAAATGTTCCGCCGAAAATGCCGACTTTCATGGACTCCTTATAAATATTCCTTCTGTTGCCTTTTTATTCTCTTAACTGTCCGCTTCCGAAAACAATGAATTTCGTACATGTCAATTCCTCAAGCCCCATAGGACCTCTTGCATGTATTTTATCGGTAGATATGCCAATTTCAGCGCCGAGACCAAATTGAAAGCCATCATTCAATCTTGTAGAAGCATTAACAAAAACAGCGGATGAATCTACTTCTTTTAAAAATCTCATTGCTTTAGAATAATCATTTGTCACAATAGCATCTGAATGCGCTGAGCTGTAATAGGAAATATGCTCCATGGCTTCCTCGATTCCATCAACAATTTTTACATTAAGAATGAGGTCAAGGTACTCTTTATAGAAATCTTCATCCTCAACTTTTTCGATTGAAGGGACTATTTTTCTTGATAAATTACAACCTTTCATTAAAACTCCTGCATCTTTAAATCTTTTAAACATAACAGGCAGAAATGTCTTTGCTATTTTTTTATCCACGAGCATTGTTTCCATGGCATTGCATGTGCCCGGTCTTTGCACTTTTGCATTAAAGCATATTTCTTCTGCCATTTTAAGATCAGCGTCCCTGTCAACGAAAACATGACACACGCCTTTATAATGTTTAAGCACAGGAATCCTTGAATTCTCTGTGACCGCTCTTATTAGAGCTTCTCCGCCTCTCGGTATTATTAAATCTACAATTCCTTCGAGTTTAAGCATTTCCATAACAGCATCTCTATCAGGTGTGTCAATAAAGGTTATAACACCTTCATGCAATCCCTCTTTCCCTGCAACATCTCTTAAGACTTTTACAATCGCTCTGTTTGAGTTGATTGCTTCAGAGCCGCCTCTAAGCAGAACTGCATTGCCTGCTTTCATACACAGGCTTGCAGCGTCTGCGGTAACATTTGGTCTTGACTCATAAATTATTCCGATAACACCTATAGGGACCCTCATTTTGCCGACAGTCATGCCATTTGGTCTTTGCCACATTTTTACTATTTCACCAACAGGGTCTGGCAATGCTGCTACTTCTCTTAATCCCTGAGCCATTTCAATTATTCTTTTATCAGTCAGTGTAAGTCTATCAATTAAAGCTTTTGAAAGACCTTTATCCTGTGCAAAATTAATATCTTTCTTATTTTCAGCAATAAGTTCTTTGGTTCTCTTTAATAAAGCATCTGCCATAGAAATTAAGACAGAATTTTTCTGTTTAGAGGATGCTTTTGCAAGAACTTTTGCACCTTCCTTGGCTTCTACTGCTTTTTTGTGAACAAATGATTTTATATCCATAAATACCTCCGTAATTGAATCTGTTTAAATTATACAAAAAATAACTATTTTCAGATAGAAGCTAATTTTATCATGTTTAAGAATATTTTTTTCACTTTTAGTATTCAAAAGCTGACAGTTTGGAAACTTTTAAGTTAAAATGTTTTATGCCGCAAATTAAAATTCTTCCGCCAGAGTTGAGAAATAAAATAGCTGCAGGTGAAGTCATTGAAAGACCTTCATCTGTTGTCAAGGAGCTTATAGAGAATTCAATAGACGCTGAAAGCACAGATATAAATATTGATATTCTACATGCTGGAAAACGTCTTATCAGGGTTTCTGATAATGGAAAAGGTATGGATAAAGATGACGCTATGCTGTGTTTCAAGAGACACGCAACAAGTAAAATCTCTTCTGAAAAAGATTTGTTCAATATAATAACTATGGGATTCAGGGGAGAGGCATTGCCATCAATAGCTTCTGTATCAAAAGTAAAGCTTATTACAGGCATAAAAGATAATCCTGCAGGAATTTCAATTGAAATAGATGCTGGTGAAATTAAAGAGATAAAAGATTCTCAGGCTATCGGGACAATTATTGAAGTAAGAGATTTATTTTACAATCTGCCAGCGAGAAAAAAATTTCTCAAATCAAATAGTACAGAATTGCTTCATATAATTGATATTATTACGAGAGAGGCTTTGTCACACCCGAAAATTGGCTTTAAATTAACTGTGGATGGTAAAAATACAATAATCTTGCCATCAGCTTCAGGATTTAAAGAAAGAATCATGCAGACATATGGAGAGGAGTTTGTAAATGGCTTATTAGAAATTCAGGCGGGTGAAAATGGTTTAAGTATGATTTCTTTTGTTTCAAAAAGCAATTTCTTCAGAAACTCAAAATCACATCAGAATATATTCATAAACAAAAGACCTGTTAAAGATAGTTCCATTTCTTCTGCTGTCTATAGAGCTTACGAGGGCATACTCCCTAATGATAAGCATCCTGTTTTTATTATTTTTCTTGATATAGAGCCTTCAAAAATTGATTTTAATGTTCATCCAGCCAAACGTGAGGTAAGATTTGAAAATAAAGAAATCATTTACAGATTTATTTTTAACAGCATAAGAGACTCTATCAGGGGAGAAAGGATTGAATATTCAAGACCATTTACCGAACTGCCTGAAATGACGTCATTTATCAAAGGACAGGATGTTTCATTTTCTGGTGCGCCTGCAAATCCATCAGAAATAATTTCAGAACCTGCCTGTATTCCTTATGTGCCTTCCTTACCTTTTATTTTTCTTGGAGATACCTTTATCGCTGTATCTGGCAAAGGCGGTCTTACTCTGATAGACCATCATGCAGCACATGAAAGAATACTTTATGAAAAGCTTCTTAAAAAAATAAACCTGAATTGTTATCAACTGCTTTTTCCCAAACAGGTGGTTCTTTCTCATAAAGAGTATCGGGTTTTAATTGATAATCTTGATTTGTTAAGGGATTTTGGCATAGATATTGACGATTTCGGCCATGATACCGTGATTGTGCGTTCTTTGCCCGAAGAATTGGAAGAATCTGATTTAAGAGGCATTCTTTCTGATGCAGCAGCATGTTTGATTAAAGGAACTGCTGCGGATAAATCTTTAAAGGAAGAAATTGCTGCAAGAATTGCATGTCATAACTCTATAAGGGGAAGAAAGATATTAAATCAGGAACGGGTATCACAGTTGCTCAAAGAGCTTGAAAAAACAGAATTCCCAGACCAATGCCCTCATGGCAGGCCAACAAGAATATTTTATTCTCTCGATGACCTGAAAAAGCTTTTCAAAAGAAAATGAACAAAATTATTATTCTGCTCGGACCAACCTGTGCTGGTAAAACAGAAGTCTCGATATCTCTCGCAAAAATATTGGGCACAGAAATAATCAGCGCTGACTCGATGCAGATATACAGGTTCATGGATATCGGAACTGCAAAACCTGACAGGAGTCAGCTTTCGGATATAAAACACCATATGATTGATATTGTCAATCCATGGGAAACTTTCAGCGCAGGAAAATATATAAAAACCATTGTGCCGATAATCGAAAACCTTCATGTTGAGAATAAAATACCTATTATTGTTGGAGGGACAGGGCTTTATATAAAAGCAATGACACGTGGTATATTCAAAGGACCTTCAGCTGACTGGTCAGTTAGAGAGTCACTTCTCGAGATGGAAAAAAACCATGGTGGAATTTTATATGATTATCTTAGAAAATTAGACCCTGAAGCAGCATCGAAAATCACATCAAATGACATAAGAAGAATTATTCGTGCAATCGAAGTTTTTATTAAAAGTAATATTAAAATTTCAGAAATTCAAAAAAACATGACACATCCATTGCCTTATGAATTTATCAAAATAGGACTAACGAGAGACCGAAAGGAACTCTATCAGCTTATTGAAAAACGTGTTGACAAAATGATTGTATCAGGACTTGTTGAAGAGGTTAAAAAGATAGTTTCTCTAATCGATAATTATTTGTATTCTTCCTCTACCACCGATGATAAACCACAGCCCCCCTTCCCTTCTCTTCAGGCATTGGGTTACAAAGAAATAATAATGTATCTTCAGAAAAAAATTTCTCTTAGTGAGGCTATAAGATTAATCAAAAGAAATACTAAAAGATACGCTAAAAGACAGTTTACATGGTTTAAAAAAGAAGAAGGCATTTCATGGATTGACATAACAGGAATAAATGATATTAATATGATTTCAAATCTTGCAGTTGAAGTTATAAAAAACAAAATAGAAAGTTAACCTGAAAATCCAAAATAACAAAAATAGATTTTTAAGAAATATCTGAATTGTTTTGGTTAATAAAAATCTAAAACTTGCAATATTTATAGGAAATCATTTATTTTAAATAAAAAAAATCTAAGGAGAAACATTATGAGCACTCCCAGCAAAGGATTAAACCTGCAGGATACTTATCTGAACCAGCTCAGGAAAGAAAAGACTCCTGTTGTTATTTATTTAACTAATGGGGTGAGACTAAAGGGCATGATTAAAGGCTTTGATAACTTCGTAATTTTATTGCGAGAGAGCACTCAAGCACTTATTTATAAGCATGCAGTTTCAACCATTGTTCCTGAAAAGGATATAGAGTTAGAATTTGAGAATCAAAGATAACCGCAGAAATCCCTTGCCCACAGTTGATATAATAATTGAAATCAATGATGGTATTGTTTTAATAAAAAGAAAAAATCCACCTGAAGGATGGGCATTGCCCGGTGGTTTTGTTGATTATGGAGAAAGTCTTGAAACTGCGGCAATAAGAGAGGCGAAAGAAGAAACAGGCCTTGACATTCAGATTATAAGACAGTTTCATACTTACTCAGACCCTTCGAGAGACCCGAGACATCATACAATATCAACTGTTTTTATTGCAAAGGCAAATGGATTGCCTGTTGCAGGAGATGACGCAGCAAACGCAAAGATTTTTAATAAATCTAATTTGCCCGGAAAAATTGCTTTTGATCATAGAAATATCTTAGAAGATTATTTTCAACGGAGGTACTGATAGATGCTTAAAATTATGCGGAAACATGCAAAATATTTTTATGTTTTATTCTTTATTGTAATAATTACTTTTGTTTTCTGGGGAGTGGGCACTGTTGATAAAACAGGGGTTATAGAAATTGTTGCAGAGGTTGGTCCTTATAAAATTCTTGCAGATGATTATGTAAGTACATATGAAAGGATGACAAAATTTTACAGAGAAATTTATAAGGATAAATTTACAGAAGAAATGCAAAAAGAACTTAAGAAAAAAGTTCTTGAATCAATGGTTAATGATAAGGTACTTCTTATTGCTGCAAAAGATGCTGGCATCACAGTTAGCGACGAGGAACTTCAGGATTCAATAGCAAAAGAGCCAGCTTTCCAGAAAAATGGTGTTTTTGACCATGATATTTATATTAACAGGCTAATGCTCAACAGGATAACTCCAGAATATTTTGAAAATATGAAAAGACAGGAATTAATAACAGAAAAGATGAGAAGACTTATTGAATCCTCTATTGATGTAAATGTTTTTGCAGTGGATATGCCGCAGATATCAGGAGATGAGAAATCTGCTGATATGATTCGTCAAGCTCTGGCAAGAGATATAAAAGGAAAAGCTGTTCAATCTTTCATTGAAGGATACAAAAAAAATATTAAGAAAATAAAAATTAATCAAAAATTTGTTGAATAAAAGTCGCTTCTTTGAATAAAGTCTATTATATTTTTTCTTCGCTTGAAGACCAGAGAGTTTTTATAGTATCATATTCAATTACGCCGAAGTGGTGGAACCTGGTAGACACGCACGTTTGAGGGGCGTGTGGGGTAACCCGTGCGGGTTCAAATCCCGCCTTCGGCACCAAATCTCTCAGTTATTTTTCCACCTTTCCGTTTTTCATATATATAATTCTTCCGGCCATTGAAGCAACTGAAGGGTTATGTGTTGTTATCAGTAATGTAATTGATTCCTTTTTGCAGAGATTGAGCAGATAATTCATTACCATTTCACCATTATCAATATCAAGATTACCAGTGGGTTCATCAGCAAGAATAATTTTTGGATCATTTGCGATAGCTCTTGCGATAGCAGCTCGCTGACGCTCACCGCCTGATACTTTTGTGGGGAAAAAGTTTGCTCTATCTGAAAGCCCCATACAATCAAGTATATGCTTTGCCTTTTCGCGCCTTAAATTTTTTGGAATAGATAGAGAATACATTGGTAATTCCACATTTTCAATCAAAGTCATAGTAGGGATAAGATAATGAAACTGAAACACAAAACCAATTGTTTTTGCTCTGAAATTATATTGAGAATAATATTTCGAGATATTCTCACCTTCAATAAAAACTTCTCCTGATGTTGGAACTTCAAGGGTGCCAATAATATTTAAAAGTGTGCTCTTGCCACATCCTGAAGGGCCGGAAATAGCCACTACTTCACCTTTGCTTATTTGAAGAGATACCCCGTTGAGAGCAACTGTTAGACCATTGTCGAAAAATTTTTTAACATCTTTAACTATTATCATAATTTTTAAATTGGTAGCTTTCCTGTCTTATAATCTTGCTTAATGGACCTGTTCTTAAATTTTTAAGTAAATTATATAAAAGAATAGCTAATATACTTGCAAAGATATAGTAATATTTAAGAATTTTATTTCCATGTATTAAACCGAAAATCTTTCAATATATCAATTATAATTAAACCCAATCTTCTTCTTTCCATCTCTTTTTGTATTTTTCAAGCATAACAAAAGCAAGCCATAGTTTTTCCATACTGTCAAAATTATCAAAGTATGATGTTTTGTCGCCCATCAAAACATTACTGAATCCTATGGCTAAATCCCAATATGTTGCATATTTTTCTAT
>JACAFE010000009.1 GCA_013388435.1 Nitrospirota bacterium
TAAAAAAAGCAGGCACAAGGCAGAGTAAAACATGCTCCCGTGCATACCATTTGGTCAAAGCCAGTGATTCGTTTACTGCATTGGTAAATCGTGCGTTCTCAATCGGCAGAAAATAGCAGATTAAAAATCCAATCAAAACAAGTATAAATTTATATCGTTCTCTCATATATTTTGCCTTACAATTGTGCAGTCCCTTTAATTTTGCAGAATTCAGCGGAATAATACTTCCTCTGGAAATACAACGCCACATTGACAAGTCCTATTAATACCGGGACTTCAACGAGTGGACCTATAACTGTTGCAAAAGCTGCTCCTGAATTAATACCAAAAACAGCAACTGCAACTGCTATAGCAAGTTCAAAGTCATTAGATGCTGCGGTAAAACTCAAAGTAGCGGATTTCGGGTAATCAGCGCCTATTTTCTTTGCAATAAAAAAAGTAATAAGGAACATGAAAACAAAATAAATGAACATTGGTATAGCTACTCTTAATACATCCAGAGGAAGTTTGATAATATATTCTCCTTTTAATGAAAACATAACAATAATTGTAAACAAAAGCGCTATTAGAGTTATTGGACTAATTTTAGGTATAAATTTTTCATGATACCATTGTTTGCCTTTAGCTTTTACCAAAGTAAAGCGGGTAATCACTCCTCCAAGAAAAGGAATTCCAAGATATATAAATACACTTTTAGCAATTTCGCTTATTGTGACATTTACAACTGCACCGTGAAGCCCGATTAAAGGCGGAAGTTTTGTGACAAAAATCCAGGCATAGATTGAATAGGTTAAAACTTGAAATAAAGCATTAAAAGCAACAAGTCCGGCAACATAATCAGGATCCCCGCAGGCAAGGTCATTCCATACAAGCACCATTGCAATGCATCGGGCAAGACCAACAAGAATTACACCAACCATGTAGTCAGGATAATTATGAAGAAAAATGATTGCAAGAACAAACATAACAATTGGACCAACAATCCAGTTCTGGATAAGGCTTATTCCAAGTATTTTGTAATTGCTGAATACTCTTGGAAGTTCCTCATAGCGCACCTTTGCAAGCGGTGGATACATCATAAGAATGAGTCCGATAGCTATCGGAATATTGGTTGTCCCGACCTGGAAGATATTCCAGAAATCAGTGATTTTCGGATATAGATAACCTGAACCAACTCCGACTGCCATTGCCAGAAAAATCCATAAAGTAAGAAAGCGATCCAGAAATGATAATCTTTTAACTACATCAGCCATCTCTAACCTCCATAACTAAAATTTCTGACGTCTGGTTTAACTAACTTTTACAACATAAAGCTTCTAATGATTGATATTTACAAGATTTTTGATTCTTTATCTTTAAAAATTCTTTTAATCTAATTATGTCTTCTTTTACCAATTCCTCTGAAATTCTCTCCAGTGCTGAAAGCAAAAGAAATCTTCTGAAAAAATCAGAATCATCAATTTTATAATGAACCCATTTACCTTGTTTTCTGTCCTTAATGAGCCCAGCTTCTTTAAGAATGGAAAGGTGAAAAGAAACCTTTGGTTGTATGATGTCCAATGCAGCTACAATATCACATACACAAAGCTCTCCTTTTTCAAGAAGTTTGAGAATTCTTAAACGAGTTTCATCAGATAAAGCTCTAAAGATATTCAGCAAATCCTGCACTTTAAACCTCTTCCTGTATTAGTGATTTAACTTTTTCAAGAGAAGGCAAAGGTTTGCCTGAATGCTTTAATTTTCCGTTAACCATCAATCCCGGAGTGGACTTAGTGTATTTCATGATTTCAAAAATATCTGTTACCTTTATGATTTTTGCGTCTATTCCCAATTCTGATACTGCTTTTTTAGCAAGTTCCTCAACTGCGTGACAATTCGGACATCCCGGACCTAAAATCTTAATCTCCATATTTACCTCCTAAAAAAAATAATGTTAAGCAAAATATATCTTATAAAATTAATTTGATTAATTGATATTAATTTATTTATAAATAACTTAATGGTTCTCAATTATCATACTGTATATTGGTATCAATTGTATAATAAATAGTAGCATTTATTTCATATTATGTTTTTATCATATAAATTTATTTTTATATATGTCAAGTTTAAAATAGTATGCACATTTTACATAAATTATGCTTTATGGTCGTTAGCCTAAAAGTGTAATGAAATAATGCGGATATCGCGAGAAAATATTATTTTCAGAATTTTATCCCAAGCAATGAAGATACGTCTTTTAGCCTCTTATCAAGTGTCCATAGAGGAATATAAGTCAAAAGTGCAGATGCAAGTAAGTGTATATCAATATATCCTAACCCTTTTCCCATAAGTTGACGGGACTGCCTTTAATTTTTTTTCAGTTCCACCCAGAGCCGCAAGTCTTTTGCTGCTTTCTCTTGCTATAAGCGCCTCAAGGCCCAACTTAACAAGAAAAGTTTTTTCCTTAATGCCAGTTAACTTTGAAGCTTTGTCAAGTAATTTGTCTTCTATGTTAAGAGTAGTTCTCATAAATTTTTTCTTTAATCAATAATTATATGTATTAGTATGTATTAATTATATGCACACGTCAAATGTTTGTATTTAAGTAAGTATTATGTTAAAAGTACGGATAGCGAAAGTAAATTTATTTTCCGATAACAACCCCTTTGCTCCCCTTTTTTAACGGGTTATAAAGCAAAGAGCCAAGAGTAATGTCTGTATTATTTGGGTTAAATGTTATTTGCATAATACTCAAAATAAAAAGGAGTGAGTTATAATTATAACCCACCCCAAAATTATTAAAATAAATTTAAAAATTAATTCGTTGAAACATGTTCTTTCAATATCAACCGGAGATATGACTAAATTATTTCCAATGCCCTGGTATCCAACGACCTCTGGGACCATAATGTCCTGGTACCCAATTTTTACCGGGAGAATCCCCTGCCCAATGTCCTGGAACCCATACATTCCCTTTCCAGTGACCCGGTATCCATTTTTTATCAGGACCCTTTGGAATAACCGGCTCCCAATGCCCTGGAACCCAGTGACCCGGTACAAATGTATCGCCTTTGTAATATCCTTCAACCCAATGTCCTGGAACCCATTCTTTATCAGGTGAGGGGGGCTGGTCAATAATCCATTTCCCATTTTTCCATATATATGGACCTTCGGAAGGTGGAGCTGGAACAAGTATCCATTTTCCTTCTACTTCTACCCATACCTTTCCCTGTGGAGGAGCTTCAACTGGGGATGCAAATAAAAAACTGTTAGTAAAAAATATTAATATTGATAAAACTAAAATTGAAATTAATATTTTTTTCATAAACCATTAAACCTCCTTTGTAAATAATTTTAAAAATATTATACTCAAGTTTAAAAAAATAGTAAATTTAAATTATCACAAAAACACAGATGACAAAGAGCAAAAAGCCAAGAACATATAGCGAAGAGCCAAATTCCCCCTTTGTTAAGGGGGTCAGAGGGTTGTATATTCCTTTGTCATGTTGTTGTTTTTTTATGCTTCAGCTTTTTCAGACTTGATGTTGTGCGCCTTGAGCTTTGCGGTTGTTAATTAGACGTTACAACACAACGAATGCAAGAACGCAATAAACACTATTCGCTCTTCGCTATTATCCTTCAGCCTTGTTTTTTGCGTTCTGCGCCTTACAATTTAAGCTGTATGTTTTTGTTGTTTGTTTTATACTTCAGCCTTCAGCCTAAATCCTTCAACCTTTTTATTCGCTCTTCGCTCTTTGCTCTTTGCTAATTGCCGTTATTCTATTATTGTCAGGTTAACATAGCCAAGGCGAATTAAATAACTTTTTGAGAAATGTCTAAATAATTGAGGGTTAAACAATTATATTTACAAATATCCCCTTTTTAAAATTTTTACCCATTAAATTATCAACAGTTTTTAGCCAATTATAAAAACAAATTTGAGAGTGATATCCCGAAATATTGAAATCTTCAAAATAAGGTTGATATATAAATTCAATATCTACCTCAGAGTTATACAGTTTGTTTGTCTCAATATTGTTATTAGGTTCTAATTCACTTTGAAATAAAGTAATTCGGGATTGGTTTGAAATAACAGAGAGATTTGTTTTATTCCTATCTTTTTCTTTATGAACAGAAGAGATAGAATTCAACTCAGAAACTAAACCATTTCTATTATCTGTCCCATTGATATTCATAATAACTTATATTACGCATTTCTTTTTACTTAAATAGTTTATTCAATATTTTCTTTTATTATTTGTCCGGGACAAACAAATGAAATCCCATGTCTTGTGCTGAACATTATAGTCTCTATAATAGGCTGATTTACCTTTTTATCAGCCTGCCATTTGACAATAAAATTTGCTCCCGGGCCTCCTCTTTTATCGTATTCTTTAAGATAAATATATGATGATTCCAACGGCTTTAAAACCAAAGGTTTTTTAAGATAGCTATCTATTAATTTGCCTGCGGTATCATAATAATCAGCCTTTAAAATAGTAATGCTATTTTTTGGGTCAGTATTTCTAAGGCTAAGCATTGTTGCAAGTTCAAGCCTTATAGCTTTTGGAGCAGAATATATATTTGAATAAACAGAAACATATAGAGTATTTCCCGAAGAAAGTTCTAAATCTGTATCAGCAAAAGATTCTGAATGCATTATAAAAGCAAAAAGAATGAAAGATAATAATACAATTTTCAATAAATTTTTTATAAGCATCATTCCAACCTCCGTTTATATATGATTTATATTATCATTTCTTCCATTCTTTTTCTTCTCTCAAGTATATTGTCCTGTGGGGAAAAGGTATTTCTATCCCTTCTTCTTTAAATCTTTTAAAAATTCTTTTTCTAAGCTCGTGCTCTACAGGATACTGATCCGTGAATTCTCTAATTTGACAGACAAGTGTAAAATCAAGAGAACTCTCGCCAAATCCCGGGACAAACCTTACAAAAGGTTCAGGTTCTCCGAGCAAACCGGGTATATCTCTAACAGCTTTATTTGCTTCTTCTAAAAGTATTTTCTCAACCATTTCAGGGTCAGAAGAATAACTAACTCCTATGGGAATAAAAATAGACATTCTCTTCTCTGGCAGATAATAATTTGTAACTATACTCTGGGCAAGAGTTTTATTTGGAATAACAACCATGTTGTTTGGAAGCATTCTTATTCTTGTCGTCCTCCATGTTATATCTTCAATATAACCTTCCTGACCTGTCTCGAGCTTAACAAAATCACCTACACGAACAGATTTTTCTATCAGGATATGAATTCCTGCAAAAAGATTTGCTAATGTATCCTGTAACGCAAGAGCAACTGCAAGTCCGCCAACACCCAAAGCTGTAAGTAATGGAGCAATAGAAATACCAAGATAGCTTAAAATAACCAGGAATCCAACAATTATAATTGAACCTTTTAATATCCCATACGCAAGTCCGGTCGTTGGAATTGGCAGGTTTGATTCGCGTATATAAATTTTAAATATTTTTCCAAGTATATTTGCTGTAGCAAAAGTTATTGAAAGTATAATAACTACATGGATTATTCTTTTTAGATAAAAAATATATTTAGCAGGGATCTCTGATAATTCAATTCCAAGATATAAACCTAATGCAATACACCATAATAAAGAAGGAGATTTTAAAGAACTTATAATAATATCATCAATTTTAGTCTCGGTTTTCCCGGTCCATATATGAATATATTTGAACAGGATACTTCGTGTTATGATTAAAACAAAAATTATGGAAACAGAAATTCCTATGGGAATTAATATCCTATTATAATTAAAATACATAAGACCGCCTGTTTACACAAATAATATAGACATAGTTCGTGTCTTATAAAAAAGACCGAAGGCAAATAGTGAAGAGCGAAGAGCGAAAAGTAAATAAAAAAACAACTTATAACAAATAACTTATGGTTCATAGTAAATAACTAATAACATAACAAATGGCAACAACTCAATTTATGAAACAAAATCACAGGTCTTTTTTCAAGATGAGCGAAGCTCATACTTCAGTCTCCAGCCTTTTTTCAATTTCGCAACATATGCGTTATTTCATTTGTATTTTGAATTAAAAAACCTTCAATCTTAAAATCGGCTTAGAGTAAACATAAAAGAAATTTTATGAGAAGAATATTCGTCAGAATTGTCTTTATTATACCACAACCTCTTTTTTTTAAGAAAAGTTAATAATATGCAACTTGCCTGCATTTAGTAATTCTAAATGATAACATCATTGCATATGGTAAAAAGAAGATTCCGGGTTGAAAAAATAACGGAAGCGTGGCAAAAGAGAAATGTCATATGGCTTTCTGGCGTTAGAAGAGCAGGGAAAAGCTTTTTAAGCCAGAGCCGACAGCAAAAGGTGTCGAAAAATAAATTTTGAGCAATATCTAAACTTACAGGCTAATGAGCAGGACCTGATGAGAGAAGTTTATCAACCTCTTTCCTTATTACAGAAGCAGGGATACCGCCATGAATTTTTAATACACCATTTATTAAAATTACCGGAGTTGTCAAAGCTCCCATTCTAAGAAGTTCTTTTATATCCTCGAACTCTTCATCACCATCAGTAAACAAATCGATATACTCAACATAAACTACCGATGGATAGAAATAATTCATTTCTTTTGAAAGCTCATCGGAAAGTATTTTATTGGTTCCTATTATTTCCGGAGCATGGTCTTCATCATACAGAATTCCTTCCATTGGATTGTCAAGAATCTGAATATGAACTCTTTGAAACATCAATACTTCCTCTCTTCCTTTATATTAATAAGCATATTATCTATCAGTCTTGTATTTCCTATTCTTAGAGCGATAGCAAGAAGCATGTTTTCCTTTTCAGCGGAAAGCTCTTCAAGACTTGAAATATCATAGATGCCTGCATAATCAATCTCTGATATTAAAGGCTCTTTCCTTAAAAAATCGAGCATAAATCTTTTAACATTTTTTATTTCTATTATACCAGATTTTATTGATTCAGAGGTCTCTTTTAAGCATTTATATATAATTGTAGCAGCCTGCCTCTGAGAATTATCGAGGTAAGAATTACGTGAACTCATCGCAAGTCCATCCTTATCCCTTACCGTTGGACAAACCACAATATCTATATCCATATTTAAATCGTATGTCATTTTTGAGATAATAACCGATTGCTGAAAATCTTTCTGTCCGAAATATGCTCTTGTAGGCTTTACTATATTGAATAGTTTGGCTACGATAGTTGTTACACCCCTGAAATGTCCGGGTCTGAAAGCCCCGCAGAGTTTTTCGGATAATTCTTCAACATTAACATAAGTAAGATACCCTTCAGGATATATTGATGACGCATCAGGTAAAAAAAGTATATCCACTTTTTCCTTAATCAATTTTTCAGTATCACCCTCAAGATCTCTTGGATAAATATTAAAATCTTCATTCGCTCCAAATTGTGCAGGATTCACGAAAATACTAACAACAGTAATTGAATTCTCTTCTCTGGCTCTTCTAACAAGGCTTAAATGGCCATCATGGAGCGCTCCCATTGTCGGGACAAAACCTATTGTTTTACCGTGTAATAAAAAAGTCTTTGAAGTATCCTGCATTATTCTCGGGACACGAATAATCTCCATAATAACCTCCACGAGATTTTATTCCATAAAAAATATCCGGCTCAATAATTTAAAGTAAAGAAACGTGTGGGGTTTTGTCAATTGGTTAAAATGAATGAGAATTTTAAAGCTATGATATGTTAAAATTTAAAATTGTGGAAGAAATTGGCACTATAAAATTCGTAAATGGCAATATTGCGACTGTAATTCTGCCAAAGAAAAATGCATGTGAAGGATGCACAATGAAAATTTGCAAACCGGGTCAACAGACAATGGAAATCAAAGCGTTAAATGCTATAAATGCATTACCAGGACAAAAGGTTAGAGTAACCTTCAAATCAAATCTATACCTTAAAGGTTCGATAATCGCTTATGGAATTCCGGCTATAGCTTTACTTGCCGGTGCAATTGCCGGAAAAGAAATATTCAGCCATCTGATAAAAAAATACAATCCGGATTTAATCTCAGCTATTTCAGGGTTTATAGCTTGCTTTATTTCCATATTATTTATTAAACTCTGGAGTTTGAAAACCAATGGCAATGTAAAACCTGTAATTGAAGAAATATTAGAAAATAATTACAATTCTACAATTTAATAAACACATAAGGGGGTTTTATGGCAAACATAGAAGTAGATAAGATTCGTAATGTGGCTGTAATAGCACATGGAGGTGCAGGCAAAACATCTCTGATTGAAGCAATGCTCTTTGATGCAGGCTCAATTGACAGGCTTGGCAGTGTTCTGGATGGAACTACTACAACAGACTATGAACCTGAAGAAATTGAGCGCAAAATTACAATAACTTCTTCTCTTGCTTTTTGCAACTGGAACAATTGCAGAATTAATCTTGTTGATACCCCGGGTTTTATAAATTTTCTCGAAGATACACGCGGTTGTCTCAGAGCTGTTGATGGCGCAATAGTTATTGTAAGCGCAATATCAGGAGTTAAGGCTGAAACACAAAAAATCTGGAAATATGCTTCAGAATTTGAACTCCCGAGAATTGTTTTTGTTAATAAAATGGATAAAGATATGGCTAATTTCCAGCGCGCAATTGGTGATGTTGAGAAAGCTTTCGGGGTTGATGCGCTGGCTCTGCAAATACCAATTGGAGCAGGCGACAGCTTTTCTGGAATAATTGACCTTATAAAGATGAAAGCATATAAATTCACTTCCACCAAACCAGAGGAAACCGAAATCCCTCAGGAATTTCAGGCAGAAGTTGAAGATTACAGAAAAAAGCTTGTCGAAAAAATAGCAGAAGCAGATGATACACTTCTTGAAAGATACCTCGAAGGCGGCAGTTTAACAGATGAGGAAATTATTAAAGGTGTGAGAGAAGGGTCTTTAACTAAAAGGTTTGTACCAATAATCTGCGGCTCTGCCACAAAAAATATTGGAATCCAACAGCTTCTTGAGGCTATAACCCTATGTCTTCCTTCACCTGTTGAGATGGCTCGAATATCACCAATAAAAGGTAAAAATCCAAAAGATGGCAGCGAAGTACAGAGAAAGCCTTCTTTAAGTGAGCCTTTTTCAGCTTATGTATTTAAGACAATAGCAGACCCTTTTGCAGGAAGGCTAACCATATTCAGAGTCTATTCAGGTTCATTAAAAGCTGATTCAAATGTCCTTAATTCTGTTACAGGAGCAAAAGAAAGGGTCGGACAGGTTTTTTATCTTCTTGGTAAAAAGCAGATTCCTGCTCAGGTTCTCGGACCCGGAGAAATAGGTGTTGTAGCAAAATTAAAGGAAACTTATACAGGTGATACATTATGCGATGAATCAAATCCTGTTGTATATGATAAAGTTCGATTTGCAGATCCAATAATAGCATACGCGATTTCTCCTAAAAG
Source organism: Nitrospirota bacterium (assembly GCA_013388435.1). Classification (GTDB taxonomy): domain Bacteria; phylum Nitrospirota; class Thermodesulfovibrionia; order Thermodesulfovibrionales; family SM23-35; genus DYFC01. The sequence goes on from JACAFE010000009.1 coordinate 9,440, forward strand.
CAAAGGTGACGAGGAGAAAGTCAGCACAGGTCTTCATAGAATTCTTGAAGAAGACCCGACACTCAGATTTCAGAGGGATGAAGAAACAAAAGAAATGTTGCTCTCAGGCATGGGACAGGTTCATCTTGAGGTAACTCTCGAAAGATTAAAACGCAAATTCGGAGTCGAGGTTGTTATGCAAACTCCAAAAGTACCATACAGGGAAACTATTAAAATTCCTGCAAAAGCTCAGGGAAAATACAAGAAACAGTCAGGCGGACGCGGACAGTATGGTGATTGTTATCTTGCGATAGAACCCTTACCGAGAGGCGGTGGCTATGCTTTTGAAGATAGGATTGTTGGCGGTGTAATACCCCAGCAATACAGGCCTGCTGTTGAAAAAGGTGTAATTGAGACTATGAAAGAAGGCGTCATAGCAGGTTATCCAATTGTTGATATGAAGGTTATCCTTTATGATGGCTCATATCATACTGTTGACTCCTCTGAAATGGCATTTAAGATTGCCGGCTCTATGGCTTTAAGAAAAGCGATGCTTGAAGCAAAGCCTGTTCTTCTCGAACCTGTAATGAAAGTTGAAGTAATTACACCTGATGATACTCTCGGCGCTGTGATTGGCGATTTAAATTCAAAAAGAGGAAGGGTGCAGGGTGTTGAGCCCCAGGCAGGCGGAAACCAGAAAATCACTGCAATGGTTCCAATGGCTGAAATGTTAACCTATGCAAACCAGCTTCACAGTCTTACTTCGGGAAGAGGACTTTATTCAATGGAATTTGCAACTTATGAGGAAATGCCGAGTCATCTTGCCCAGAAGATAATAGCAGAACGTGAAGCCCATAAAAAGGAAAAAGCTGAAGAAAAATAATGCCATGAAAAAAGATTTTAAAGAAACATTAAATCTTCCAAACACTGATTTTCCGATGAAGGCAAATCTTGCCCAAAAAGAACCTTTAATGATAAAGTTCTGGGAAGAAAACAAAATATATGAAAAAATTCAAGAAAAGAGGAAAAACAGTACTCATTA
>JACAFE010000033.1 GCA_013388435.1 Nitrospirota bacterium
CAAGAAATATAAAAATAATAACTATGAAAAGAAATGTGCCGCTTAGTGTAATTTTATGTACTTATAACAGGGCGAATTATCTAAAAATGGTTCTGGATAGCATATTGCACCAGACTTTTCCAACAGATATGTTTGAAATTGTAATTATTGATGATGGCTCGGTTGATGATACTAAAAAAGTTGTTGAATCTTTTAAATCATCTCTACCGATTTTCTATTTTTATCAGAATAACGCAGGGCTTGCATCTGCCAGAAATCATGGTATATATGCATCTAACGGAGATATTTTGCTTTTTCTTGATGATGATGATATAGCTTCTCCATCGCTTTTTGAAGAACATATTAAGACACACCGCAAATATCAAGAAGAAAATGTGGCTGTATTGCATTACACGACATGGGATTCTGGTATGTTAGTGACTCCTTTAATGCATTTCGTAACTGAAGTAGGATGTTTTTTATTTTCATACCCGCATATTAAGCATGGTGAATTTTTAGATTACACTTATTTCTGGGGAGGAAGAACTTCCTGCAAAAGGAGTTTCCTGCTTGAACACGGGGTATTTAATCCAATTTTTAAGTTTGGCTGTGAAGATATAGAACTTGGTTATAGACTTTCAAAACAAGGTCTAAAAGTTTTTTATAATAGCAAGGCTATAAGCCGAATGATCAGGCCGATAACCTTTGATGACTTTTGCAATCGTCTTATGAAACAGGGAAAATCTCAATATATATTTAGCACTCTGCATAATGACCCTAATGTAAGACAATGGGCGGAAATAGACGAAGCTGAGGAAATGTGGAAAGATATTTCACTATTATTTGATGCAAAAGTTAATTCAGCAAGACAACTTGACAGGCTTGTAGAACTTAAGAGAAAATATGGCTTTGATTTTGATGAAATGACAAAAATACTTCTTTATAAAACGTACTGGTGGGTATTTAAGGCATGTAAATTTAAAGGAATAATTGAGGCAAAAGAAGCCGGGCTAGAAAATCAGAGAAAAAATAAAATCCTATCTTTGCAAAAACAGTCTGACAACAATGAAAATTCTTCAGCTTGTTTATGAAAGTCAGGGCAGCCCATTTGGCTTTGGAGGCGCTGGAGTAAGAGCACAGGAAATTTACAGAAGACTGTCACTGCATCACGAGATAACCCTCCTCTACATGAAATATCCAAATGCCCAAAACAAAAAAGAAGGTAATCTTAATCATATTTTTTTAGGGACAGAATCTCATAATATTGTAAAAAGTGTCATTGCCTATACATTAAAAGCATCAAATTTTATAAAAAGACAGGGGCATGAATTTGATGTAATAATAGAAAATTTTTTGCCTTGCATGCCTTTTTGTTCTCCACTTTTAACGAAAACCCCTGTTATTCTTCAGGTACAGGGCATAATGAAAAAACATGTATTTAGTAAATATAAATTTATTTATGCATTCCCGATGTATATAACAGAGAAATTCTATCCTAAAATATTCAATAAATTTATGTTTGTATCACCTGTAACCCAGAAGCAATTATTGTCAGAAATAAGCAAAAATAATATAACTGTTTATCTGATACCTAATGGGATTGATGATAGGTTCTTAAATGCAAAGCCTGAAGAAAAAAATTACATCTTATTTTTTAGCAGAATAGACATGTATCAAAAGGGTATTGATATACTTTTGAAGGCTTTTGACAAAATTGCACCAAGATATCCTGATTTAAAGCTTGTTCTTGCGGGCTATGAACTGGATAAAACAGAAAAACTATTAAAAGAATATGCCCCGAAATATTGTCAAAGAATAGAATATGCAGGTTTTAAAAGTGGAGACGAAAAGATTAGTCTTTTGTCCGGTGCAAAAATAATTGTTTTACCGTCAAGATATGAATCCCAGCCAATAAGTGTAATTGAGGCTGCAGCTTGCGAAAAATCCGTTATTGTAAGTAATATACCAGAATTGAAATTTGTTGTGGATAATGGATTTGGAATAAGTTTTCAAACAAATTCTGTTAATGAATTAGAAAAAAAAATAGAATTTATGCTCAACAACGATAATATAAGGAAACAAATGGGACTCAAAGGTCGCGAATTTGCAAAACAATTTACATGGGACAAAATATCATCTGAATATGAAAAAGCCCTTTATGATGCTGTTTCTCTAAACAAATAAATTTATTTTATAAATTTTTCTTAATGATACATTTAAAAAATTATCATGGCTAAGAAAAGAATATCAAATAAGAAAAAGATAGTTAAACAGGATAATATAAAAGAAAACCCTTTGGGAAATGCACAGAATAGGAACTATCCAGAAAAAATACCCCAAAAAATATTCTACAATAATTCCTTGCTACATATTCTTCTAATAATCCTTGCAGTTTTTGTCGCTTACTCTAATAGCTTTAATGCAGATTTTACCTTTGATGACTTGAGAAACATTACTGAAAATAAAAGCATAAGAGATTTAGGACATTTTTTAAAAGAATTGATTTATAAACCGTTAAACCTGAGTTCCAGATATTTTGGATATCTTACACTTGCAGTAAATTTTAAATTGCACAAATTTGAAGTTTACGGCTATCATTTAATAAATTTTTTAATACATCTTTCTACATCTATACTTGTTTATGCATTTATTGTTTTTACATTCAAAACACCTTATTTAAAAGAGTCTAAATTAAAAGAATACAACAAAATAATTGCTTTTTTTTCGGGGCTATTGTTTGCAGTACATCCTATTCAAACACAAGCTGTTACATATATTATCCAAAGATTTGCTTCACTTGCTACTTTCTTTTATCTATTATCTATTATTTTTTATATAAGATGGAGATTATTAGAACAGGATGTAAGTTATGGTTATGCTAAATTTAAGAAAAATTTTTTTTATTTTTTATGTTTAATATCAATTTTTATGGCAATGAAAACCAAAGAAATTTCATTTACAATACCTTTAATTATCATTATTTATGAATTATTATTTTTTAAAGGTAATGTAAAGAAAAGATTATTAAAACTTTTACCTTTAATAATGACTATACTTATTATCCCTTTAACCTTTATTAAATCTCACACGGTTTATAAAATAGCAGTAAATAACATAGATGCAATCATAAGACTTGAAACAGAAGTATCAAGATGGGACTATCTTTTCACACAGTTCAGGGTATTAATCACATATCTAAGACTTATGTTTTTCCCCGTAAACCAGAATTTAGATTATGATTATCCGCTTTATCATTCCTTTTTTTCTTTAGAAGTTTTTTTGTCATTTATATTCTTGTTAGCAATTTTTTTTGCTGGATTATTTCTTCTAATTTTTTATAGAAAAACATCACCTCATTTGCTCATAATATCATTTGGAATATTTTGGTTTTTTATTACTATTTCTGTTGAATCAAGCTTTATCCCAATACTTGACCTTATATATGAACACAGAATGTATCTGCCTTCAATAGGTCTAATTATTGCTTTTTGTATCGGTATTTTTAACCTGGCAAATTCATACCATAATAAATGGGTTTTTTCAGAAAAAGCTGTCATAATTTCATTAACAATTATTTCGCTTGTATTAATGACAGCAACCTTTAATAGAAATAAGGTCTGGAGCAATAATATTAGCTTGTGGGAAGATGTGGTTAAAAAATCTCCGCAAAAAGCAAGACCCCATTATAATTTAGGAACAGTATACTTGGAAAAATATTTTAAAGAAAAAACAACATTTAACGAATATTTGCTTAACAATGCGATTAAAGAGTTCAATTTAGCAATAAGACTAAACCCTAAACATGCAGGAGCATATAATAATTTAGGGAACGCATATATAATAAAGGGCATGATAGATAAGGCAATAGAAAGCTATGAAGCTTCTTTAAAACTTAAACCTGATAATCTTGACGCTATCGGCAATTTAGGCAATATATATCTTCACAAAGGATTAATTGATAAAGCAATTGAATGCTATCTTTTAATATTAAAATCAAAACCAGATAATGCTGATGCACATTTTAACCTTGGGATAGCATATTTTAAAAAACAAGAAAACAACGAGGCACTAAAAGAATTTCAAACAGCCTTAAAACTAAATCCTGATATGAAAGAGGCAAAAGACTATATTGATAAACTTTATTATTCTCAGAATAAACAACGGAAATCTAATTATTAAACTTTAATAACACAGTCATCTATAGCGCATCAGGATAAACTAAATGCTTGACATTAAAAATGATAATAAATTATTGTTGCTTTTGCTGTATAATATACAAAAATGCTTTTCAGGAGGATTGATTGAAAAATAAGACTTATTTTGTTATTTTTTTAGGTCTTATATTTACATTTCTCATAGTTACACAGATTAATGCCCAGACTCCTGCAGATAATAAAACATCTTCTGCCGAGACGGGGACTAAAATGCATGATTCAGCTCTGTCTGACACAAGCCAACAAAAAATACAAATTTCTCCAGAACAATCCAAAACACCGGAAACTGTTTCACAGCCTCAAAAAGCTGTGCCAACAGTCAGTTTCTTTTTTGATGATGCAGATATTTTTGAAGTGGTCCAGACAATTTTTGCAGATGTTTTAAAGGTAAATTACATAATAGATCCTCAGGTTAAAGGCAGGGTGAATTTCAGAACTGTAACACCTATTCCCAAAGATGAAGTTCTTAATGTGATGGAAATTATTTTCAGGCTTAATGGTATCGGATTTGTTGAAGAAGCAGGATTATATCGCATCGTACCATTGCCAGATGTTTCAAAAGAACTTGTTTATGCCCAGATAGGAAAAGCTCCTGAAAAAGTTGCGATAGATATGTTTACATTCAAAAACCTTGAATTAAAAGAAGCCATGCCAGATATCGAGAATGCTCTTGGTCTTCATTTAAAGGGTGGAACTGTAAGAATTGTGCCTGTATTCAGAATGAATGCTCTTATAGTTGTTGCCTCAGGCGAGGAACAGCTTTCTTACATAAAAAAATGGATAGAAGTATTCGATAAAATGTTTGCTGTCGCAAAACCAAAAATATTTGTGTATCCACTTCAGAACAGCAAGGCAACACATATAGCGTCATTGCTTCAGTCTATTTTTACTGGATCAGCTCCTGCCTCAACTACAGCTACAACCCAGGCAACTACACCGGTTAAAATAGAATCAAAAGCTGGAACAGGAACAACAACTGCTGTCTCTCAAACAACAACTGCTCCGAGAACAGGAGCTGCAGCAACTGTTACAGGCGGTGGAGGCTTTGTTTCTCCTGAAACAAGGGCATTTGCAGATGAGATAACAAATTCGCTAATAATACTTGCCACACCGACAGATTATTCATTTATAGAAGAAACTATTAAAAAACTCGACGTTCTTCCAAGGCAGGTTATGATTGAAGCTCTTATTGCTGAAATTACCCTGAGTGATGAATTTAGTTTTGGGCTCGCATGGTCGCTCAAGACTAACTTAAAAATATCCGGTGTAAAGCCATTCATTAATGATGTTAATTTAGATGGACAGATTTCACAACGAGGTGATGCATTATCCGGGGACTCTGCTTCAAAGCTTACAGGAGGCGGTTTTACATTTCTTGCGACAGACCCTACAGGCATTGTAAGGGCAAGAATAGAATCTTTAACTTCGGATTCAAGAGCCAAAGTGCTCGCATCTCCAAGAATTCTTGTATTAGATAATCGTGAAGCAAAAATTCAAATAGGAGATCAGGTTCCTGTATCTACTTCCGAGACAACTTATACAGGTTCTGATACAGGGAATATAACGAGAACAATCCAATATAAAGATACAGGTGTAATACTTAAAGTAAAGCCACAGGTTAATGAAGGCGGACTTGTCACCCTCGAACTTTCTCAGGAAGTATCAAATTTTTATAAAATTGATTTGTCAGGCAATGAGGAGATAGCTATTAGCAAAAGAGAAACAAATACGAATTTAGTTTCACAAGATGGTCAGACTATAGTGATCGGCGGACTTATCAGCGAGGAAAAAACTGATACTAAAAGCGGAATTCCATATTTAAGCAAAATACCGATTATAGGACCTCTATTTGGCACTACAAAAAATCAAAACAAAAGGAAAGAACTTGTTATACTTCTTACTCCCCATGTTATCAGGAATCAGCAGGAGGCAGGAACTCTTACCTCCGAATATTTAAAAAGGCTTGATAAGGACGTTGGGAAGGATGTTAGCAGAATAACTCCAGAAAATATAGAGAAAAAGCTTATCAAAGAAAATTAATTGCCGGGTGTTATCCCTGAAATTCAAAGAATCAGGTTAATATAGAAAATTTTATTGCAAACTATATCGTGGTCCTCCGCCGCCTTCGGGTAACTCCCACACAATATTTTGAAAAGGACATTTTAAATCACAGGTTTTACAGTGCAGGCAGTTACTGAAGTTTATCTTGATATATCCTTCATAAAGTTCATAAACACATGCAGGGCAGAAAACTGTGCAGGGAGCTGAATATTCAGAAATACACTTATTACATGTATTTTTGTCTTTTAATCTAATATGACTTTTTTGTTTCTCATCGTGGAATGTCCCTGAAAAATATACATCAGTTAATTTATTAACAATAATTCTATCATCAGCCTTTGGTAAAGTTTCCGGCGGTTTGTTTCCATAAAAAGTTTTCATATCTTTTGTAGTTGAATAATCAGGTTCTGTTCTTAAATCACCGGTTATATTTGAACCTCCTGAAATCATCTGAAAACCTAAAAGAATACCGCCTGGTAACGGTAGCCCCTTTGAGATAGCAGGTGTAAAATTACGAGCCTGTTTTAAATCTGAATAAATCCAGCTTCTCTTTAATTTATCCTCGTATTTCTTTAATTGCAGTGAAGAAAAATCACCTTTTAAAAAAGCTTCAAAAAGCACTTCTGCAGCGAGCATTCCTGATTTTATCGCAGTATGTAACCCCTTCAATCTTCGCGAATCAACAAGATTTGCGGAATCACCTATAATCATGACCCCATCTGATGTTAGCTCGGGGATTGAAAAATAGCCACCGCAGGGTAATGTTTTTGCTCCATAGTGGGTTGGCTTCCCATCTTTAATAATATTGTTTATAAAAGGATGAAGCTTGTATTTCTGCAATTCTTTGTGAGGGTCAAGTTGTGGGTCTTCTGAGCTAAGGTGTGCTATCAGACCAACAGCAATCATATTTTCGGATATGCAATATACAAATCCTCCACCCGAAAGTCCTTTCCTGAATGGATAACCAAGAGTATGAATGCATTCCCCCTTTTTTAAAGGATTAATCTTTAGTTCATAGATTTCTTTTACTCCAAGTTCATATATGGATGGAGCTTTATTTTTATCGAGATTAAGTTTTTCAATAAGACTTCTGCGCAGAGTTCCGTTACTGCCTTCGCCAAGAACTGTAACCTTTGAATTTAAGATGTATCCCGGGGTCTCGTATTCTCCATTTTCAAGAAGACGCTTATCATCTGTCCTAACACCAATAACTTTATTTCCATCATATAGAAGCTCAACAGCAGCAGTTCCATCAAGAAGCATAATTTTGTTGCTTTCGGCTATTCCTGACAGCCATTTCACAAATTTTGAAAGAGACAGAAGATAATTTCCATGATTATTTAAAAAGGATGGGGTAAGGGGTATTTTAATATTCCCATTTTTTGTAAGAAAATAAATCGATTCATTGTTTATAACAGCATCAACAGGACAGCCAAGTTCTATATGGTCGGGCAGTAATTCAGACAGGACATCGGGTATTAATATTGCTCCTGAAATATTATGAGCGCCGAAATAAGCTCCTTTCTCGAGAACTGCTATTCTATCTTCAATTTCAATTACTTCACCCTGCTTTTTGCCTTCCTGAACCTCATTGTTATGCTTTTTTATTAAATTGGTCAGATGAATTGCGCTGCTCAAATTTGCAGGGCCACCACCTACAAAAATTACATCAAATTCTATTACTTCGCGTTCCATTATAATTCCTTTCGAATATTAGAAAATGGTTTTCAATTATCATATTTTAATGCCGATTTGTCAAGCTATTATAGTTTGGAGTTTCTTGAGTTTTTAGTGAAACTCAAAACATAACTCAAAACTGTCGATAGTATTCGGTTTTGTCCCCTGCTCTAAAGAATATCCTTGATTTGTTAGATGTAGTACCATTGTTTAAGGCAAGGTAAATAAAGGAAGATACATTTGCATATGCCTAAAATTCCGAGAGACATCTCAGCAGAGCATCTCATATCTATACTTCCAATGTTTGGTTACGAAATAAAGAGTCCGACAGGAAGCCATAATAGAGAATACACCTTCCCCTTTTCCTTTTACAATATTTTTACACAAAATTTTTATACTACCGTAGCAGCCGCTGCAGGAAATAAATCCAAAAAATACATTATTCAGGGCTGATACAATTTATGTGGCATTGGAAAATAATTTTATCGCAACATCATTAGAATTTTGATTATAATAAAAATAAAAGTTGTTATCTTTAATTATAATTTCTATCTTGAGATATTCCGTATTGTAGCTAAAAATTCTTAGAATTAAAAAAACTCTATGAAGCATATTTTACAGAAAATTTAAAAACAAAGGATTCAGAATGATACGCAGATTAAAAATAATTTCTATTGCAGCTATTCTGATAGTGCTTATAGGTTCGATATATTATATTTACACAACGGAACGAGACAATTTTCATGCTATAACACATGGTCAGGCTTACAGATCAGCCCAGCTCAATAAGGACGAACTTGAATATTATATTAAAAAATATAATATCCGGAGCATTATAAACCTGCGCGGTGAACATCCTGATGAAGATTGGTATATTGATGAGAAACTGGTCAGTTTAAAAAACAATCTTCAATTTTATAGTCTGCGTTTGTCTTCTTCACGTGAACCTGATTATGAAGATATAAATAAGTTGATCAGTATTTTCAAAGAAGCTCCCAGACCTGTATTAATACACTGCAAAGCAGGTGCTGACAGATCAGGACTCGCGGCAGCTATCTGGAAAGTTGTTATTGATAAAGAACCAAAATCAATCGCAAAAAAACAATTATCCTTTTTTTACGGACATCTGCCTTTTGGAAAAACAAGCGCAATGGACAGGTTTTTTAATAAATGGAACCCACCTTCGGATAATTAAGAAAAGGTTATTTATTTAAGTCAATTATAACTGCTATTTCATCACATTCAGGAAAACGGGGACATCTAAGACAATCTCCCCATATTTTTTGTGGCAAAGCAGATTTGTCTGTTTCTCTGAACCCGAGTTTTTTAAAAAACTCTGGTTGATATGTCAGCGCAAATACTTTTTTAATTCCGAGAGACCTTGCTTCTTTAAGACACCGCTTTACAAGATTTTTTCCGATTCCCATTTTCTGCCAGTTTTTTTCAACAGCGAGCGAACGAATTTCTGCAAGGTCTTCCCACATTACATGAAGAGCACAAATTCCGCAAATTCTCCCCTTGTTTTCGCAAACAACAAAATCCCTGACAGTCTCATAAAGTTCATTCAAAGCTCTTGGAATCATCTGTTCTTTGCGGGCAAATTCATTAATGAGCTTCTGGGCATACTTCAGGTCTGATATTTTAGCTTTTCTTATTTTCAATATACTTAATCCCGTTTAATAAAGCTTTCTTATTTGTTGAAATTAACTTTGCCTTCTTCGCCGGCACTGTTTCCGAAAGAACATCAAGCACAGAAGACTCTTTTAACATGCCAGTTTTAGCAATAAAAGCACCTGCAAGTACAATATTAGATGTCTGTATTGCATTTAACCTGCTCGCTATTTCAGTGGCAGGAATTCCTATGATTTCAATATCCTGTCTTTCCTCATGACCGTTAATTAAAGATGAATCATATAACAAAAGACCACCTTTTTTTAATTTGCTGTAAAATTTACTGAATGCGCTATCATTCATCACAATCAATGTGTCCGGATTGGAGACAACAGGAGAGCCAATCAATTCATCAGAAAATATTACTGTACAATTTGCGGTTCCGCCTCGCATTTCTGCGCCATAGGAAGGAAACCATGTTACTTCTTTGCCTTCATTCATGCCTGCAAGTGTAAGTATCTTCCCGAGAAAAAGGATTCCCTGACCGCCAAACCCGCTAATTATTATACTGTGTTCCAATTAATCAGCCTCTTTAAATTTATCTTTATATACACCTAAAGGAAAGATTTTCGACATTGTTTCATCAACCCATTTCAATGAATCCTCTGGTGACATCTTCCATCCAACAGGACATTGAGATAAGATTTCTACAAGACTGAATCCTCTGTCCTCAATCTGATATCTGAAAGCTTTTTCTATTGCTCTTTTTGTGTTCATAAGATTTTTATGGGAATTGACAGCAGTTCTTATAACAAACGAAGTCCCTTCAATAGTTGATAATAGTTCTGCTATACGAAGAGGATAGCCATGTATTTCAGGCTTTCTTCCTGAGCGTGTGGTAGATGTATATTGCTCCAATAAGGTAGTCGGAGCCATCTGTCCTCCTGTCATGCCATAATTTGCATTATTAATGAAAAATACAGAGATATTTTCACCCCTGTTTGCAGCATGAATTATTTCAGCCGTGCCTATTGCTGCAAGGTCTCCGTCTCCCTGATAAGAAAAAACAATTTTATCAGGACGTGTTCTCTTAATTCCTGTTGCAACAGCAGGAGGTCTTCCATGGGCACATTCAATCATATCAATATTAAAATAATCATAAGCAAAAACAGCACAACCAACAGGAGCAATTCCAATAGTTTTGCCCCTTATACCAAATGAATCTATACATTCCGCAATCAGTCTATGGATGAGACTATGACCACATCCAGGACAGTATCGGAATGGTTCTTTTTTAAGACTTTCGGGTCGCTTAAAAACAATTTTTTTCATATATTATCCGACATCCCGAGAACAGCGCCTTCAAGAATTCCGTATTCACTGATTATTAATTTGCTGAAACCCAAATAATCCATGATTTTTATTGTAAATAGTAAGCCTGGTATAATCAAGTCAGCTCTTTCAGGTTCGAGTCCTTTTACAGATTTTCTCTGCTCAAGATTTAATGAAATTAGCTCTTTAAACATTTCCACGAGCTTTTCAAGTGAAATGGTGTGAAGGTGAATCTTCTCTCTTGAATATTCCTCTAATCCCAGATCTATTGCGGCGATTGTACTGAAAGTGCCTGCAGTGCCTGCCAGCAATATATTGCTATCGAGAAACATACCGAGTTGCATCTGAAGATTTTCAAGTACAGGCAGGATTTCCAGCTCAAGATTGTTTAATTCATCATCAGTAATAACATCGCTTACATTATAACGCTGGCATAATTTAATAACCCCGATCGGAATACTCCACATCTTGATGTTATTTGCGCCTTTGTAAAAGATAAATTCAGTGCTTCCTCCACCCATATCTATAATAAGATATGGAGGACGATAACCTGCATAGCGAAATGCATGAATTATTCCTTTAAGTGTGAGTTCAGCTTCTTTTTTACCAGGTAATACTTCAATCCTGATTCCTGTTTCTTCAAATGCTTTCTGCAGGAAAATATCTGCATTTGAAGCTTCGCGAAGAGCGCTTGTTCCAAATGCAGTAATTTTTTCTACGTTATACCGCGAACAAATAGAGGCAAATTTTTTCAGGGCTTCGATTGAATCATTCATCCGGGTTTCCTGAAGCATTCCGGATATGCTAAGGCCATCACCAAGACGGGTAATACTTCTATCAGTATAAATGTCTTTGAATCCTTTATCTTCCAAAGAAGCAACAAGAAGTCTGAATGTATTCGAACCCGCATCTATAGCAGCTACTATTGACATTTTATTTTTTCTCCTTTATTGTTGCTATTCTATCATTAGGGATTACAATCCATCCCATTTCTGATTCAAGATGAACTTCTTCTTCGCCTATTTCTATTAATTTTCCTGAATACGTAATTCCTTCGATTGCTTCAACTGTTACAATCTTTCCGATTAATTCGATCATTTTTCACCTTGCCTTTATTTATTAAATTATACATCAGTTTGATTTATTGACATAATGCCCTGTGTTAGAAGTATAATTATCTATAAATGATAATAAAATTATCTTTAATAAATATTATAAGATGAAAGGCAATAAAAAATAAGCTATGGGGGGTAGAGCAGGAATCTATCTCTGTAGTTGCGGGAACAATATATCAGATAATATTGATTTTGATAATCTCACCAGTTACTTATCAAGCCTTGAAGATGTAGCCTATGTAAAAACATATAATCTCTTTTGTTCCGAGGAAGGCAAAAATTTTCTTTATAATGATATTTTAGCTGAAAAGCCTGAACGTATAGTTATAGCTGCATGTTCACCTAAAGAACATGAGAAAACATTCAGAGATATTATAAAGAAAGCAGGCATTAACCCATATCTTTTTCAGATGGTAAATATTCGCGAACAGGTCTCATGGGCTACAGAAGACAAAACTGATGCGACTGAAAAAGCAAAGGCATACATTCGCGCTGCAATTAAAAGAGTAAAACTCCATGAGCCACTTGAGGTTCATAAAATAAATTGCAACACAGATGTTCTTGTTATAGGAGCAGGTCCTGCTGGAATTGAAACTGCTTTATTAATGGCAAGAGCCAATAGAAAAGTTTATCTTGTTGAAAAATCTCCCTGCATAGGTGGAAAGGTTGCAAGGTATGAAGATGTATTCCCGAAAATGGAATGCGCTTCATGTATGCTGGAACCAAAAATGGATGAGATTCTTCACAATGATAATATTGAATTATTTGTAAATAGCGAAGTACTCGATATTATAGGTTATCTCGGGAACTTTACAGTAAAGATTAAAAAGAATGCGACTTATGTTGATAAAGAAAAATGCATGGGTTGTGGTGCCTGCTACGAAGTTTGTCCTGTTAATGTAAAAAATGAATATGATTATAATTTAAGCGAACGTAAAGCTATATACGTGCCCTATACAGGAGCTCTTCCAAATGTACCTGTAATTGATAAAGAACATTGTATTAGAATGCATCCAGCAAATGACATATGCAAAGAAGCATTTGAGATGGGACTTATTACAAAAGAAGAATATGATTTATACAGGAGTGAGACCTGTGATTTATGCGGGAAAGCCTGTATGTTCGAAGCGATTAATTATGAAGATAAGGATGAAATAATTGAAAAATCCGCAGGTGGAATTGTTATCGCAACTGGTTTCGAGCTTTTCGATCCATCTCAGATAAAAGAACTCGGATACGGGAAAATACCGGAAATTTATACAAGCCTCGAGTTTGAAAGAGTATTATCCCAAACAGGGCCCACATCAGGCAAACTTTTAATGAAAAACGGAAAAGAACCTGAATCTGTTGCAATAATTCATTGTATTGGAAGCCGTAATAAAAAATATCAGGAGTATTGTTCTGGTATATGCTGCCTTTATGCTTTAAAATTCACAAAATTAATTAAAAAGCATTCTCCTTCGACTTTTGTTTGTCATATATATACTGATTGGTGTGTTCCGGGAAAAGATAATCAGGAATTTTTAAATTTAGTAATTTCAGAATGCAATCCTGAAATTATTCGCACCAGTTTACCTTTAAATATTCTAATATCTCAAAAAGGAAGTAAAATATGCCTGAAATATAATGATCTGACAGGAGACAACAAAGAAATAAATATTGATATGGTTGTATTGTGCCCTGCCATTAAATCCTCAGAAAAAAATAAAATGCTTTCTTTAATGACAGGGGTATCTATAGACAAGGATGGCTTTTTTGCTGAGAGCCATACAAAACTTGCTCCTGTATCATCTAATATCGAAGGCATCTGCATTGCTGGTTGTGCACAGGGACCAAAGGATATTCAAGGTTCTATTGCGCAGGGAGCAGCTTCAGCAGGTCAGTTGCTCTCTATTCTTGTTCCCGGCAGAGAACTCGAACTTGAGCCAATAATTGCTGTAATTGATGAGAATTCCTGCTCGGGTTGTATGACCTGTGTGGGCTTGTGCCCTTACAAAGCAATAACATTTGATAAGATTAAAAAAGTGTCATGTGTAAACCCTGCCTTATGTAAAGGCTGCGGCACCTGTGTGGCAGCATGTCCGAGTGGTTCAGCAAAAAGCATGCATTTTACTACACCACAGATATTTGCTGAAATAGAGGAGGTATTGAAATAAAAGGTTTTGAGCCAAAAATAATCGGGTTTCTATGCAACTGGTGCTCTTATGCCGGAGCTGATGCCGCAGGTTGTTCAAGAAAAACTCATGCTCCAAATTTAAAAATAATTCGAGTAATGTGCACGGGAAGAATTGAACCTGAATTTATAATTAAGGCATTTAAATCCGGTGCTGATGGTGTTCTTATTCTTGGATGCCATCCTGGAGATTGTCATTATAAAGAAGGAAATTATAAAGCTTTAAGGCGCTTCCATCTTTTGAGGAAAGTATTAATTCAATTTGGCATAGAAGAAGAACGTTTAAAACTTGATTGGGTCTCCGCAAGTGAGGCTGATAAATTTGTTAATGTTGTTAATGAAATGGTTGAAACTGTAAAAAAATTAGGGCCATTAAAAAAGGAGTCATTCGTTGCCTAAACCAAAAGTCGCTTTTTATTGGTGTGCATCCTGTGGAGGATGCGAAGAAGCTGTTGTTGACCTTGCTGAAGACATTCTTAAAGTAGTTGAGGCGGTTGAATTTGTCTTATGGCCTGTGGCAATGGATTTTAAAATTAAAGATATTGAATCTATCAATGACGGAGAAATAGCGGTTTCTTTTATAAATGGCGCGATAAGAACTTCTGAACAGGAACATATAGCAAAGCTTCTCAGGAGAAAATCTCAATTGATTGTTGCTTTTGGTTCATGTGCTCATCTCGGCGGCACTCCAGGTCTTGCAAATTTTACTGATAGAAAAAAAATATTTGATTGGGTTTATTTAAAAGCTCCATCAGTTATTAACCCAGAAGGTACGATTCCTCTTCAGAAAACAACAACCATTCACGGAGAATTGACTTTACCAGAGTTTTATAATTCTGTTTTTACAGTCGATCAGTTTATTGAAACAGATTATTATCTCCCGGGCTGTGCCCCTCCTCCTGACCTTATAATAAAAGCTATTGAGGCTATACTTTATAGAAATCTTCCTGAAAAAGGGACTGTTCTGGCTCCTGATAAAGCTCTCTGCGATTCCTGCAATAGAAGGGACTCAAAACCTGAAAAGTCTGTCATTAAAGAAATAAAAAGAGTCCATGAAGTTTTGATTGATCCTGAAAAATGTTTTCTGGATCAGGGGATAATATGTCTTGGTCCTGCAACAAGAGACGGATGTGGACAGAGATGTATCAATGCAAATATGCCCTGCAGAGGATGCTTTGGACCAACGAGCAGGGTTCAGGATCAGGGAGCAAAATTTCTTTCAGCTCTGGCTTCAATTATAGATATAAATAATGAAGAAGAGATTAAAAAAATAATTGATTCAATCGCTGATCCAGCAGGCATATTCTACTATTATGCTCTGCCTGCATCAATGCTCAGGAGGAGAATATAGTATTAATGCAAAAAAGAATAACCATAGATCCTATTACAAGACTCGAAGGCCATGGAAAGATAGAGATTTTTCTCGATGACAATGGCAATGTTGAAAAAACTTACTTTCAGATACCAGAACTTAGAGGGTTTGAGGTATTTTGTGTGGGGCGTCCTGCAGAGGAGATGCCAAGAATTACACCAAAGATTTGCGGAGTATGTCCTACAGCACATCATATTTGCTCTGCTAAGGCGCTCGATTCTCTCTACAAAACTCAACCAACTTCATCAGCCAAAAAAATACGTGAACTTATGTATTCAACTTTTATGCTCGAAGATCATACTCTTCATTTCTATTTTCTTGGCGGTCCTGATTTTGTAGTCGGACCAACTGCGAACCCTGCGGAGAGAAATATTCTCGGAGTGATATCAAAAGTAGGTGTTGATATAGCAAAAAAAGTTATAAACCTTAGGAAAGAATGCAGGGATGTTATTACCCTTATTGGCGGAAGAGTAATTCATCCAGTTTGCGGACTTCCAGGAGGAGTCTCGAGACCTTTAAATGAAGAAGAAAGATTAAAGATAGAACATGTAGCTGAAAATGGTGTTGAATTCGCAAAATTTTCTTTGAAAGTTTTCGATGATATTGTCTTGAAAAACAAAGATTATGTTGATGTTATAACCGGCGATGTATATAAACACAACACCTATTATATGGGTCTTGTTGATAAGAATAACAAGGTTAATTTTTATGACGGAGATATAAGGGTGGTAACCCCTGACGGAAATGAATTTGCAAGGTTTAAGCCTGAAGATTATCTCGAACATATAGCAGAACGTGTTGAACCATGGAGCTATATCAAATTTACATATCTTAAAAACATTGGCTGGAAAGGTTTTATTGACGGAACAGATAGCGGTGTTTATAGAGTTGCTCCTTTAGCAAGACTGAATGTTGCAGATGGAATGGCAACTCCTCTTGCTCAGGCTGAATATGAAAAAATGTATTCTACTCTTGGAGGGAAACCACTACATAATACACTTGCATTCCACTGGGCACGGCTTATTGAAGCTTTATATGCTGCAGAAAGAATGCTTGAACTTTCAAGAGATAAGGAAGTAACAGACACAAATATAAGAAATATTCCGGTTTCTATTCCAGAAGAAGGCATTGGTGTGGTTGAAGCTCCGAGAGGCACTTTGATACATCATTATAAAACTAATACAAAAGGAATAATAACAGAAGTAAATCTAATTGTTGCAACTGTAAATAACGCTGCTGCAATATGTATGTCAATCGAAAAAGCAGCAAAAAAACTCATAAAAAACGGAGAAATATCCGATGGATTACTTAATATGGTGGAAATGGCTTTCCGGGCATATGATCCATGCTTTGCATGTGCAACTCATTTGTTAAAAAATGATAATAGACTCAAAATTAATATATATAATAAAAATGGTGATATAATAAGACAATTGTAATATAATGGATTTATTATTTAATAACTAAAAAATAAAACAATAGCCGTACTTTAAAAAAATTTTGGAGAGGGGGTATTTTATATGGCAACAGTAACATTGGATTGTAACGGGCTAAGATGTCCGCAACCTATTTTAAAAATCGCTGCAAAATCAGCTGAACTTAAACCGGGCGATTTACTTGAAGTTTTTGCAGATTGCCCTACTTTCGAGAAAGATGTGAAGCAATGGTGTGAGAGAACAAAAAAGACATTGCTATGGGTAAGGGATGAAGGCGGTGGCAAAAAACGTTGCCAGATTCAATTTTAATCAACCATTTATAAATTAAATACTATGTTTAAGAAACTTACCATAGGCAAAAAAATATCCTTTAGTTTCGGGTTTCTATTTATTGTTGTTTTCATTCTCGGCATATTATGGCAGAAGGGGGTTACAAATCTACAGGAGGTTGAAGCAAAAAAGAACAACCTTATTGAACTAAAAGAGAAACTCAGAGAAATGCAGGTTGCTCATTATAAATGGGTTGACTCGATGAGAGAAGCTGTAAGAAAGAAAACTAAATTCGATGGCGAACTCGACCCGAAAGAATGTGCATTCGGTAAATGGTATTATTCATATCAAGTGCCTTATCAGGAACTGAAACCCTTATTTAATGCGCTGGAGGAACCTCATAAAAAATTCCATCAATCAGGAGCATTGATTGTTAAAGCAATTCAGCAGGGAAATTATGGAGAAGCTGAAAGACTCTCATTATATGTACGAAGAATTATCCTGCCCGAACTCATGAACGTTTATGAACCTTTCATGAAAGGCATAGGAGATCTTTACAGTAAATATAAATCTGATTCTGAAAAAACTGTTAAAAGGCAGGCTATTGTTTCAAAAAGCATTATGACTCTTTCTCTCATCTCGGTAATTATTCTCGCAATTGCACTCATAAAAGCAATGGTTAAACCCTTAAAAAGAGTTACTGAAACAGCAAATAAGATAGCCGATGGACAGATTCCTGAAATATGGCAGAAAGATGAAGATTCAGAAAATGGTGATGAAATTGTGCAATTAGAAAGTTCATTTATAAAAATGGCTATCTCTTTAAATGAGCTGGCAAAAGCATCCGAGAAAATATCTGAAGGAGAACTTGATACAGTAGTGCCGATCCGATCTGAAAATGATGTACTGGGCAAAGCTATTTCAAAAATGGTTCAGAATCTCAAGCAAAGCGTTGATGAACTTCATACAAATACAATGAATCTCGCACTCGGGATGAGCGATTATTTTACAGTAATATCTGAACTTTCAATAGGCAACTTAGATATTCAGGCAAACGAAGAAACAGGAGATGATCTTCTCAATCAGCTTGGTAAAGTTACAAATAATATGATTGCAGAGTATAAGAAACTCGCTGAATGCATAGAAGAAGTCCAGAAAGGTAACTTGAAAGTTCAGGTGCATATTCGCTCTGACAAAGACCGCCTCGGGATAGGGTTTGAACATATGCTTGAACATTTGAGAAAAACTTCCGATGAACTTCATTCATATTCAATGAATCTTGCAATGGGGCTAACAGATTATTTCTTCATACTTCAGCAGGTTTCATCTGGAGACCTGACTGTAAGAGCAAATGAAGACACTGGAGATGATCTGCTTAATCAACTCGGAAAAGCGACAAACACAATGATTAAATCACTTAAAGATATGACATTAAAAATTCATGAGCAGGCTGATTTTCTTGCAAACTCAGCCAATGCTCTTGCTCAGGTCTCGAAACAATCCACAAAAGCTTTATCAGAGTTAGCCACAGCAATATCAATGATGTCTTCTGCAGCATCAAATGTTGCTGAAAGTTCACAGGATGTTGCAGAAGCAGCGCAGATTGCAAACGAAGCAACACGCAAAGGCGAAGAGTTGATGCTTAGTCTTGCTGAAAAAACCAAATTATTGCAAGCATCTTCTCAAAGGTCAGTAACTGCAATGCAGGGTCTTGCTTCCCGCTCACAGGAGATTGGGAAAATAGTTAATGTAATGACAAAAATAGCATTTCAGACAAATCTTCTTGCTTTAAATGCTGCAATTGAAGCAGCAAGAGCTGGTGAATCAGGTCATGGGTTTGCGGTCGTTGCTGATGAAGTCAGAAAGCTTGCAGAAAGCTCTGCAAATTCAGCAAAGGAAATTTCTAAAATAATTAAAGAGGCGCAGAATGAAACCGAAGAAGCTGTATCATCTGCGCAGGAAGGGCAAAAAGAAATGGCTACAGGGATAGCCCTTATATCAGAGGTAACTGAAAAATTCACCGGTATCGCTGCAAAAGTTGATAGCATTGTCAAGGATATAGAAAAAATTGCATCATCTGCTGCTGATACCGCTACTTCAGCAGCAGAAGCTTCAGCCTCATCAGAAGAACAGACTGCTGCTGTAGAGGAGCTTGCAGCATCAGCTGCCCAGCTTTCAAGCACCGCACAATACCTTAGAGAAGCTATGGCAAAATTTAAAGTTTAATAATAAATGTCCTTAAGGGAGTTATAATGCAGAAAATCATAAAAGATCTTGTCCAGAAAAACAATTCCAAGATACTTATGATAGTACTTGATGGAGTTGGTGGATTACCAGTAAATGAGAAAACAGAGCTTGAAGCAGCTAACAAGCCTAATCTTGACAATCTTGCAGCAGCCTCAGCTTGCGGACTTCATATGCCAGTAGGTTATGGCGTAACACCGGGAAGCGGTCCGGGGCATCTCGGGCTATTTGGATATGATCCTTTAGAATGGCAGATCGGCAGAGGTGTGCTTGAAGCTCTGGGACTCGGTGTAGAACTAAGAAAAACAGATATAGCGATAAGGGTTAATTATGCAACTATTGAAAATGGCATTATCAAAGACAGAAGAGCAGGGAGACCGGCAACAGAGGAAAGTAGAAAAATTACCCGGAGGCTGCAGGAAAAAATAAGAAAAATAGATAATGTCGAAATCATATTCGAGCCAGGAATGGAACATCGTTTTGCAGTTGTCCTCAGATTTCCTGAACCATTGCCAAAAGGAGCAGATTCTATAAAAGATACAGACCCGCAGAAAGAAGGGAAAGCTCCTATTGAAGTAATACCCGGGACTTCACAGGCAGAGATTGTGGCTGAAATAACAAAAAAACTTATTAATGAGATATTAAATGTTATAAAAAATGAACCGAAAGCGAATTATGTATTGTTCAGAGGATTCTCACAGGTTCCTGATATCCCTGCTTTTGCGGATGTATATGGTTTGAATCCGCTTTGCATCGCTGTTTATCCAATGTACAGAGGCCTTGCAAGACTTATAGGGATGGAAGCACCTTCCTTATCAGGTGATATTAAAGAAGAGATTGAATTTTTAGAAGATAATTACAATAATCATGACTTCTTTTTCATGCATATAAAGAAAGTGGATTCATATGGTGAAGACGGAAATTTCAAAGCAAAGGCAGATAAGATAAGTGAGTTTGATACATTCATGCCTCGAATTTTTGAGCTTAACCCAGATGTTCTTATAATTACAGGAGATCATTCTACTCCTGCTTTAATGAAAAGCCATAGCTGGCACCCTGTTCCTGTAATTTTGAATTCTCCTTATGTGCTTGGTCAAACATGTAAGGCATTTACAGAAAGAGAATGCTTAAAAGGCGAACTGGGCATATTCCCAACTATGAATCTAATGCCTCTTGCTCTTGCTAATGCTGGCAGGTTAAAAAAGTTCGGCGCTTAATTTTCTTGAGTTATAACTTGCCTGTTGCAACAGATGTTTTCTAATTATTCTGCACAACATTAAATAGAAATGAATAATGATTTTACTTTAAATCAAAAATTTATAGACACACATTGTCATCTTGAGATGGATGAATTTAATCCAGATAGAGAAATTGTTATTCAGCGAGCTATCGAGGCTGGAATTGAAGCAATAATAACTATCGGGTCTGATATGAAAGGTAATAAAGGAGCACTTGAAATCTCACAGAAATATGATTTTATTTATTGTTCTGTTGGAATACATCCGCATGATGCAAAAGATTTTAATGAAGAGATATATAATCAAATAAAAGACATGGCAATAAGGCATAAGATACATAATTTATCTCCAGAGAATCGAAAAAACAAAGTTGTTGCTATAGGTGAAATAGGTCTGGATTATCATTATGATAATTCACCCCGTGATATTCAACGTAAAGTTTTTCTCAAACAACTTCTTCTCGCTAAAGAAATTAATCTGCCGGTTGTTATACACAGCCGTGAAGCAAAATCCGATACTTTATCAATTATGAAAGAATCCGGGGTTACAAACGGAGTTCTCCATTGTTTTTCAGGTGACATAGATATGGCTGAAAAAGCAATGGCAATGGGTTTTCATATTTCGATAGCAGGACCGGTAACTTTTAAAAATGCGAAAAAACTTCATGAAGTTGCAAGAATAATCCCTGATGATTTTTTACTTATCGAAACAGACGCTCCTTATCTTACACCAGAACCTTACAGGGGAAGAAGAAATGAACCTGCATTCATTCTGCAAACAGCAAAAAAAATTGCCGAATTAAGAGATTTGCATATTGAAGATGTCGCACGTATTACTACGCTTAATGCAAAAAGACTATTTAATATAGGAGAAATATCTTCTAAGGCAGAGATTGCTTATAAAATAAGGGACAGTCTTTATTTAAATATTACAAACAGGTGTACAAACCGATGCTCGTTCTGTATTCGTTTTATATCCGATTATGTTAAAGGGCATAATCTCAGGCTCGCGTATGAGCCATCAGAAGAGGAACTCAAGGCAGCTATAGGCAATCCTCGTAATTATAAAGAAATTGTTTTCTGCGGCTATGGCGAACCTACCATAAGGCTCGATTTAATCAAGAGTCTGTCTTCATGGATAAAGCAGCATAGAGGCATGGTTAGAATAAATACAAATGGTCATGGGAATATAATCCATAAAAGAAATATTTTACCCGAACTAAAAGGTTTGGTTGATAGTTTATCAATCAGTCTTAATGCACATAATGAGGAAACATATAACAGAATATGCAAACCTGCCTATAAAAATGCTTACAATGAAGTTTTGAATTTTATTAAAGAAGCAAAAAAAATTATACCCGATGTTTCTGTAACTGTTGTCACAGCAGAAGGTGTTGATATTGAAAAGTGCAGAAAAATAGCGGATAATCTCGGTGTTGGATTCAGGTTAAGAAAACTTGATGTAGTGGGTTAATTGTTAGAGATTAAACTATCTATTTCTGAAAAGGAAATCTCTCCCTGACTTTTGTCAGAAAGTTTCTTCCATTTCAATTTCCCTAATTTTATTTCATCTTCTCCGATAATGAAAACATATTCTGCTGAAACTCTGTCCGCCCTGCGCATCTGACTTTTAAGAGAATTTCCGGGATACCCCAGTTCTATCCATAAACCTTTTTCTCTTAAATTATTAGCAATAGACAAAGCTTTTTTGCCAGATTCAAAGTCAAGAGATGCAATAAAAATTCTGGGTGCAGGTATTTTAATTGAACCTGAATTCTTCAGAAGTGATATTATTCTTTCCATCCCTGCTGCAAATCCTATAGCAGGTGTTTTAGGACCCCCGAATTCTTCAACAAGTTTATCATATCTTCCGCCAGCAGCTACTGCATTTTGCGCACCTAAATGTTCACATGTTACTTCAAACGTTGTTCGGGTATAAT
This sequence comes from Nitrospirota bacterium, assembly GCA_013388435.1. GTDB lineage: Bacteria > Nitrospirota > Thermodesulfovibrionia > Thermodesulfovibrionales > SM23-35 > DYFC01. The sequence continues at coordinate 22,662 of JACAFE010000033.1, forward strand.
AATCAAGACCTCTTACCATATTTGGATTTATATTAAAAGGTATATTAAGCAAATTAAGATAGGCCTGAAAGCTATCGAAATGTTCAATGCATTCTTTGCATAAATATTTTATGACAACAGGGGCACCTTCTTTCAGCTTTATGCAATCAGGAACTTTACAGTCAAGAATACGCAAAGGGTTTATTTCGTATCTTCTCCTGCAATCAGGACATAATGCTTCAAGCTTTGATGAGAAAAAATCAATTAATGCTTTGCGGTAATCAGGTCTGCAAACATCACAGCCTATAGAATTTATCTGGAAATTTAACTCCTTAAGTCCAATCCTTTCAAAAAAAAGTTTCAATAGAGAAAGAATTTCAGCATCAATTATTGAATCAAAAACTCCAAATGCTTCTGCTCCAATTTGATAAAATTGTCTGAAACGTCCTGCCTGTGGTCTTTCGTATCTAAACATTGGACCTGAATAAAAGAATTTCTGGGGTGAAGGAAGATTGTATAAATGATTTTCAACATAACATCTTACCACAGAAGCGGTTCCCTCGGGTCTCAATGTAATTCGTCTTCCAGCCTTGTCATTGAAAGTGTACATCTCTTTTTCAACAATATCACTCGATTCGCCAATGCTTCTTACAAAAACTTCAGTAGATTCAATAATAGGCGGCCTTAATTCGTGAAACCCATATGATGAGAAAATTTCCTTTGCGGTATTTTCAACATGTTGCCAGATAAAGCTGTCAGGCGGAAAAATGTCGTGAATACCCTTCAGGGCACTATATTTCATTACTGTGATTCACCGCCTTCTTCAGCGGTTTGTTGTGTTTCTTCTTCACGCTCTCTGTCGAACTCAAGCATTTTCAGATGGCTTTCAACAAGTCTTTTAATCTCTTCCCTGAAATGACGTCTTATGCCTTTTAAGTCAACTATATCCTCATGTATCTTTATAACTTTCTCCTGTGCCTCTTTGAGAATAGAATCTGCCTTTAATTCAGCTTCTTTTATTATCAATTCAGCTTCTTTGCGGGAATTTGTTTTGTATTCATCCACCATCTGCTGAGCGGTCATGAGTGTTTCTCGAAGAGTGGTCTCCATATCCCTGTAATCTTTCAATTGATTTTCAAGCCTTTGAATATTTTCTTTCAGAGAAGCATTCTCTCTTAGTAAATCTTCCATTTCTTCTCTTATTATTTCTAAAAAAGCATACACTTCTTCGACATCAAATCCCCTTATTTTCATTGGAAACTGTTTTTGCTGAATGTCAAGCGGCGTAATTCTCATAAGGCAATGCCTCCTTTCAATTTGTAGGCAAAATCAATTAATGACTGAACTATAAAATACTTCAAAAACAAAATTGCGAGTATTACAATCATTGGAGAAATATCCACAGGTCCGAGTCTGTATCCGATGGCTTTTCTTATTGGCCAGAGAACAGGGTCTGTTACTGAATTTAGAAACCTAACAATTGGATTATAAGGGTCAGGATTTACCCAGCTTAATAACGCGCGTATGATTATAATCCACATGTAAATTGTTAAAATAACATCAATTATTTTTGCAGCAGCAAATAAAAAATTACCAAAAACAAACATTATTCTTTTCTCCCTAATTCTCTGGATCTTTCTACCGCGGCAAGAATAACTGAGTCAATTAAATTCTGAAGACCTTTTTCTTCAAATACCTTCAGCCCGGCAGCAGTTGTCCCACCAGGTGATGTTACCATTTCCCTTAACTTTGAAGGAGGCATTCCTGTTTCAAGTAGTTTTGCCGTTCCGATAAAGGTTTGAATCGCAAGCTCTGTTGCCGCATCCCTGCTAAGTCCTGCTTTTACACCTGCTTCTATCATTTTTTCAATAATAAAAGCTAAAAAACCAGGACCGCTTCCGGAGAGAGCTGTGACAGCATCCATATACTTTTCAGGCAGCACCATTACTTTTCCTATTGACATAAAGATACCACGAATAAAAGTCATTTCATTATCAGGAAAACATTCACACAAAGAAAGTACAGACATCCCTTCCTGAACAAGCGCTGGGGTATTTGGCATTACTCTGATTATTTTTGAAGTTTTAAGTTTTGATGTAAGATATGAAAGAGTTATGCCTGCTGCTATTGAGATTATAAATTTTTCAGGAGTTATATATTCTGCTATCTCTGATGTAACTTCATCCATATTTTGCGGCTTGACCGCAATTATAATAATATTGCATTTATTTACCAAAGAAATATTATCATTCGTTGATATAACATTATAGTTTTTTTCAAGATAAACACGCCTTTCAGCTCTCGGTTCAGATACTATTATATCTTTCATATTATTTTGTATCATTCCCTTTATCATTGCCTCAGCCATATTGCCGCCGCCTATAAAACCAATCATATAACCTCCAGTACTTTTAAAATACAATATTTTAAATCAAAATGACCTTTTTACTCTATTAAATTAATTATTATTTTCTCTGCCCGAAAATTCCGGTTCCTATCCTGACCATTGTTGCGCCTTCGAGAATAGCAATTTCATAATCATTTGTCATACCCATTGAAAGCTCTGGCAATTTAAATCCTTTTTTTTCAACTTCATCCCGCAAATATCTTAAATGTCTGTAATATGGTTGACTCATTTGAGGATTTTCGAAATAAGGTGGAATTGTCATCAGACCTTCGAGTTTCAGATTGGACATTCCATACACTGATTCAATCAGATGAAAAAGATCTTCTTTTTTAACCCCATATTTTGTTGCTTCTTCAGATAATTTTACTTCGATAAGCACTTTTTGTATCTTGCCTGCCTTTTCAGCGTATTTATTAAGTAAAGCAGCAAGCTCAATTGAATCGAGTGAATGTATAAGATCAAATAATTCAACAGCTGTTTTCACCTTATTTTTTTGGAGATGTCCAATCATATGCCACTCAATATTACAATCAGCGCAATTGGCTTTACAATAAGCTATCTTTCCCTTTGCTTCCTGAACCCTGTTTTCACCAATAGCTCTCAACCCGAGTTCAACCGCTGCTTTAATTCTTTCTGGCGGGACTGTTTTTGTAGCTGCTATTAATTTAACATCAAAAGGGTTTCTTCCAGACCTGATAGCAGCGGAGGAGATTTTTCTGAAGACGTTCTTAATATTTTCAAGAAGAATTGCGTCACCAATATTATTGACATTCCCGAAATTCACAAATTCTGATTTCATAGAGATTATTATAGTACATTTTTGGGTTTACTTCTTATTACTTTAGCTTTCCATAGAATTTCGGTTGTTTATCTCGAAAGTAGTTTTCTAATATCCCCGACTCTCAATGTAACATTATGTGAATCAAGGTATTCAAGAAATGGAAGCGCATATTTTCTTGTTGTATTCAGTATATCTCTGAATTCAGCAACTGTCATTTCAGGTTTTTTACTGAAAAAGTCTTTCATTTTCTTAATTATCTTTTCATAAACATCTGATGTTATATATATTGTATCGCTAATTCTAATTAGTTTGCCTTCGTTTGACATAAGCTTTAATATATCCTGAAGTTTTTTTGGGTCTATTTTAAGTGTCTGTGAAATTTCATCCTTTGATGGTGGCTGAAATTCGCTTTTTTCGAGCAGTTGAATAATTTTCAACTGGGTAGATTCATCTTTGTCGGACAAGGCTACCTTAAAACTGTTAAGACGAACGAATTCCTTTTCTATAACGATTTCGTTTAGTGTGCTGATTAAATTTCCAAAAAGACGGGGTTCTATATTTAATTTTATTCTCAGTTCTTCTTTTGACATTCCCGGTTTTAAAGGATTTGCTTTGTGAAATTCACTTAGTTGCTGAATCACATTGTTTTTAAAAGAATCGAAAATTGTTCTGTGAATTAGTATATCTTCAAATTGTAAAACAGTGTTTTTTTCTTTTAAATATTTTATAGATTCTTTGATAGAAGGTATTTCTTCTTTTATCCATCCTTCTATTATTGAAGTTTTGATGCCAAAAGCGCCTGCTCTTTTTATTTTTGCAGCTATCTTATCAGAAAGACTTCCAATCTCAAAAATTTTAAGGTCTTCAACACTTTCTCTGAAACTTCTTCTAAAGGATAATGGGTCAAGTACTTCACCGCCTCCTATTGTTTCGAGTGGTGAAAATCTTCTTATTATGTATCTGTCGCCTGACATAGCAACTACAGGAGAAGAAAGCCTGAACTGGCCGTAACAATTTTCACCTGGTTTTAATTCACTCTGTCCGAAAAGAATTACACGCGCTGTTGTTTCCGAAGTGCCGAGATGAAAATGTACAAGGCTGCGTGTTTTCAAAACAGGCGCATCGGAAAGAAGTTCTATTTTTGCATCTATTTTACCTGTTGGCATAAGTTTGCCTGGAATAACTACCACATCTCCCCTTTGAATAGAGTCCTTATCAACACCTTGCAGATTTATTGCCACTCTCTGTCCTGCATATGCAGAATGGATGGCTTTCCCGTGACTATGTAATCCCCGCACTTTGCTTTTAATGTTACTCGGGAGTATCTCAATATCATTATCAACCGAGATGCTACCGAGAATAGCAGTTCCTGTGACAACTGTTCCAAAGCCTTTTAATGTAAAGACCCTGTCTATTGGTAATCTAAATAATCCCTTAATAGGTTTCGGCTCCACCTTCAACGCAATATCTTTAATTCTTTCTTTAAGCAATTCGATATTAAACATACTTTTTGAGGAAACAGGTATAATTTCAGCGCCTTCAAGAAAAGTGCCCCTTACAAATTCTTTTACATCCTCTTTAACCAATTCGAGCCAATCCTGTTCCACAAGGTCTGCTTTTGTAACTGCAATCAAGCCTGATTTTATCTTGAGCAAATTACAAATTTGCAAATGCTCTTTGCTCTGGGGCATTATTCCTTCATCCGCAGCAATAACAAGCATGACAAGGTCTATTCCGCCTGCGCCTGCAAGCATATTTTTTATAAGCCTTTCATGTCCTGGAACATCTACAATTCCAACTGTAAGACCATCAGGATAGACAATGTCTGCAAACCCGAGATCAATGGTTATTCCTCTTTCTTTTTCTTCCTTGAGTCTGTCAGGGTCTATTCCTGTAAGTGCTTTAACCAATGAACTTTTGCCATGATCAATATGTCCTGCTGTACCAAGAATTATATGCCGCATTCTTTTTCTCTTTGATTAAATTAAAAGTTCGCCATTTTTTAAGATTTGTTTTTTGCTTCCATCTTTATAAATGAGTTTAACCGAAGGTTTAAAAAAAACAAAATCCTGATGAAAAGGGGTGCTGATTTCCCCTCCAAAAGAACTATTATCGCCAAGAGCTATATGTATTGTTCCAAGTATTTTTTCTGATTCGAGAATGTTATCAGGTCTTTTTGCCGAATTATTTGTTCCGATGCCGAGTTCTGCGATATTTCTGTTTAAGGAATTTTCTTCAAACTTTTTTTCGAGATATTCAACATACTCATCTTTCCCTGATATTTGAACAACATTCCCTTTTTCGATTTTTAATTTAATAGGCGATTTTAGTTGTCTTGTCGGCGCCCATTCTATTATAAGTTCTCCATATGAACTGCCTTCAACAGGAGCAAGAAAGACCTCACCAGCAGGAAGGTTACTAAAAGCCCCTTTTTTAGTAAGTATTCCTGTATCTGCCAGAGCTTTCCTGCCTTTTTTTGACAGAAATAAATTTGTACCGTTAGAAGTTCTTATTTCGACATTTTCTGCCTGATTGACAATTTTAGCCAATTTCCGTGTTCTAATTTCAAGAGCTTTCCAATCAACATTCATAGCTCCTTCGAGCATCGATACTTCAAATAATGGCATGCTTGCATATCTGCAACCACAAATTCCTGTAATAAAATCTCTGAATCTTGTGTGGCTTGTTGAATAATTTGAAAGGGCTATTATACAATTAACAGCATCTTTTCTGTTTTTAAAAATAATTTCTTCAGCCTGTCTTAAAATATTGCTGTCAGCTTTTTTATTTAAAATTGGCTGTAAAAGATGCTTTTTTTCGAGTAAATCAACTGTTTTTTTACCAAAAGCAAGTTCCAAAATTTCCTCTGGCGGCTCTGAGCCGTGGCCTGGCAACTCAGGATATTCATGAAAAAGAACCTGTTTGCAGAAAGTTTTTCCTGTTTCAGCGGTAAAGATTGCAAGACATCTCAGTTTTTCTCTTCGGTCAATGTCTGATTCATCATAAGTATCAGTTTTATTAATTCTGTCTGTAAATACAAGTACCCGCTCGGTTTTTTTCACACCGAGATTGATTTTAAATATATTCTTAATAGCGTCTAACAAGGTAGTTTTATCTGAAAAGAAATTCCATTTGTTTGAGATGCTCTCCGGGGAAGTTTATCGGATAATTACAATCAAAACATGCTGTACAATAATTTTTTGACTCAGGAACAATCTTCTTGAGTCCTTCGAGACTGAGATATGATAGTGTGTCAGCTGTTACATATTTTTTGATTTCATCGAGAAGGTGAGTTGAAGCAATCAATTCTCTTCTTGTAGGGGTGTCAATACCATAAAAACATGGCCCGATTGTTGGTGGTGAGCTTATCTTAAGATGGATTTCCTTAGCTCCACCACCTTCCCTGAGCATCTTTACAATTTTTTTGCTTGTAGTTCCTCTGACTATTGAATCATCAATAACAATCAATCTTTTGCCTTCAAGCAGTTTTCTTACAGGATTAAGTTTTATTTTTACCCCAAAATGTCTGATACTGTGTTTTGGTTCTATGAATGTTCTGCCAACATAATGATTTCTTATTAATCCAAAGTCAAAAGGTATTTTTGATTCCTCAGAAAAACCAATAGCAGCAGGCACTCCTGAATCTGGCACGGGTATTACAAGGTCAGCTTCTATTTTAGATTCTCTGGCAAGCTGTCTTCCAAATTCTTTTCTCATTTCATTTACATTTATACCGCCGAAAATATTGCTGTCTGGTCTTGCAAAATAAATAAACTCAAATACGCAAAAAGCTTTTCTCTGATTATGGAAAATTTTAAGTGATTCGAGCCCATGTTCGTTGATAATCAATATTTCACCAGGCTCTATGTCCCGTATGTATGTAGCTCCTATAAGGTCGAATGCGCAGGTTTCAGAAGCTATAACATAAGCTCCATCTTTCATACCGAGACTTAAAGGTCTTACGCCAAAAGGATCACGGGCAGCTATCATTTCCTTTTCTCTCAGTATAAGAAGACTAAAAGAACCGCTTATCTGTGTTATTGCATGTGCTATTCTTTCGTAAATATCAGACCCCTTTGAATGAGCGATAAGATGAACAATCACTTCACTATCTGATGATGATTGAAAAATTGCTCCTTCTGCTTCAAGTTGAGACCTTAATTCAGTGGCTGTGACGAGATTGCCATTATGCGCGATGGCAAGAGAACCAAGCGCAAAATTGGCAAGAATTGGCTGTACATTCTTAAGAACACTGCTTCCAGCTGTTGAATATCTGTTATGACCTATTGCAATATATCCTGGCAATCTTCTGAGCCTTTTTTCGTTGAAAACATCAGCAACAAGACCCATTGATTTTTCGAGATACAGCTGACGTCCGTCAGACGAACATATGCCAGCTCCTTCCTGACCCCTGTGCTGAAGCGCATAAAGACCAAGATATGTTAAATTTGCAGCCTCAGGATGTCCGAATATCCCGAAGACTCCACATTCTTCATGAATATCATAAAGCATAAACAATTTATTTTAACACATTGCCTTATATTAAAGTATATGACCTCTATATTCTTTTTCATTATTTAACGAATAGCGTTTATTGCGTTATAGCGTTTATTGCGTTATAGCGTTTATTGCGTTATAGCGTTCATTGCGTTATAGCGTTCATTGCGTTATAGCGTTCATTGCGTTTATAGCGTTTATTGCGTTCATTGCGTCCATTGCGTTATAGCGTTTAATTAAAACCGCACGAAGCATGGCGCAACAACAAAGGCAAAGAGCAAAAAAAGGCTGAAGGCTTTAGGCTGAAGGCTAAAGTATAAAAAACAACAAGCGAAGAGCTTATAGTAAACAACTAATAACATAATGAAATGGCGATAACTCAATTTATGAAACAAAATCACGGGTCTATTTATACTGAGGCTGAAGTCGGAGCGTAAGCCTCAGATATAAAATATGCAACTACATAAAAATATAAAATAAAGCCATGTTCTTATACTAAGGTAGTTTATTTTGTTACATAAATTGAGTTATTGCCAGTAAACAATCCCTGACCCCCTTAACAGAGGCTGAAATTGGCTCTTTGTTCTTTGCTCATGGCTCTTAGCTCTTTGCTCTTCGCCAGGTTCCCCTTTGTTAAAGGGATTAAAGTGGGTTGTTATAAAATAAAAATTTTTTCAACATCTACATTATTTCAATTATTTTTCAGTTCAGGATATATTGATAGATAAATTATTGATATGATAACATTATAAATAAAAAATATTTAAAAATGCTGTATAAAGCAGGCAGTAAGGAATTCTCCGAGGGGAATTATAAAGCATTTGAAGATAATAAAATTAAGATTTTTTTTATAATTTTATAAATGACTATTAAAAAAGAACCAACACTTCTCAATAAGCCTTTTCAGTTACTTTTGTTAACTGCTGTTTCATTTTTCACTCTTGAAGTCGTAGTAATGTATTTAATCTATTTTCTTAATTTGCGATTATCTGTTGCTGGAGAGTTACTTCTGGATGCTGTTTTATTGACATCAACAGGAACAATTGTTCTCTATTATTCCTTGTTCAGACCGATGAGATTGCACATCAATGAAAGAAAAAAGGCAGAAGATGCTTTAATATATGCATTTAAAGAACTTAACCAGATATTTCAAACTTCTGCTGATGGGATGAGAGTAATAGACAGGGAATTCAATACAATAAAAGTTAATAAAACTTTTTTATCAATTGTCGGAGCAAAAGAGGACGATATTACAGGGAAAAAATGTTATGAGATATTTCCCGGACCTCAATGTCATACAGCTAATTGTCCGATGAACAGAATATTAAAAGGAGAAAAGCGGATAGAGTATGAATCCGATAAAATTGGACATGGCAATAAAAAAATTACCTGTATCATAACAGCAACTCCTTTACATAATAACAAAGGCGAAATTATCGGGATTGTCGAAGATTTCAAAGATATTACATTACGCAAACAGATTGAAGATGAACTTCATAAAACCAAAGAAAGATATAAAAGAATTGTCGATGACATTCCTGATTTTATATGTCGTTATAAGCCTGATACTACGATTACTTTTGTAAATGAAGCATATGCGAAATATTTTAATACTGCTCCGGAAAAACTTGTGGGAACGAGTTTCCTTAATTTAATACCTTCTGATTTTCATGAAGTCATAAAGAATAGCATAAGGTCATTAAATAAAGATAATCCGATAGTAACTATGGAGCACGAGGTTTTCAGCCCTGATGGACTTATTAGATGGCAAAGGTGGCGTGATAGAGCTTTATTTGATAATAACGGGGATATTCTCGAAATTCAATCAATCGGACAGGATATCACTGAACAGAAGCATTCCGAGGAGGAAATAAAATCGCTTAAAAAGAAGATCGAATTCGTTCTCGGAGCAACAAAAACAGGGCTTGATATTATTGATTCAGGGTATATTATTAGATATATTGATCCCGAGTGGCAAAAAATATACGGGGATTATAACGGGAAAAAGTGCTATGAATATTTTATGAACTCAAATGAAATATGTCCTGATTGCGGACTTAAGAAAGCTTTCGAGACAAAATCAACTGTAGTAACAGAGAAGGTTTTAAAGAAAGAAGGCAACAGATCAGTTCAGGTTACCTCTATTCCATTTCAGGAAAATAATAGTGAATGGCTTGTAGCACAGGTCTATGTTGATATTACCGAAAGAAAGAAGATGGAAGAAGAGCGTCTTAAGATGCAAAAACTTGAATCTATCGGGATACTCGCTGGTGGTATTGCCCATGATTTCAACAATATTCTTACTGCTATACTTGGAAATATCAGTTATATAAAACTATTCACAGAACCTGATAGCGATATTTATCAGCCACTTATTATGGCAGAGGAAGCGTCTCATAGAGCCAGAGCATTAACCCAGATGCTAATGACCTTTTCGAAAGGAGGCGAGCCTGTAAAGAAAGCATTTAATGTTTCTAAACTCCTCAGAGATTCTGCAAGGCTCGTACTCAGCGGCTCCAGGGTTAGATGCGGATTTATGATAAAAGATGAGTCATTATATATTGAAGCAGATGAAGGACAGATTAATCAGGTATTCAATAATCTTATAATAAATGCTATGCAATCCATGCCTGATGGCGGAACTGTAAAAATTTCTGCTGAAAATGTTACGATTCCACAGGATGAAAAACTCCCGCTCAATGAAGGAAAATATGTAAAAATCAATATATATGATGAGGGCGACGGTATATCTCCTGAAAATCTAACCAGAATATTTGATCCATACTTTACAACAAGAAAAAAAGGAAGCGGCCTCGGACTTACTATTGCCTACCATATTATTCAGAGACATAAGGGATATATAAAGGTTGAGTCAGAACAAGGGAAAGGCTCTACCTTTACTGTTTATCTTCCTGCCAGTGAACCAAAAATGGTTGTTATGGATCAAAAAGAAAACTTATATTGTCCGGTTGGCAAAGGCAGAATATTACTAATGGATGACGAAGATATTTTAAAAGATTTTGTGTGCAGACTTCTCAGAAAAGTCGGTTATGAAGTAGATACAGTTTCTGATGGAGCAGAAGCAATTGAGATTTACAAAGCTGCAAAGGAGTCAGGGAAACCATATGATATTCTGATACTTGACCTTACAGTGCCCGGAGGTATGGGTGGAAAAGAGGCGATAAGAAATATTCTTGATTTTGACCCTGAGGCAAAGGCAATTGTCTCAAGTGGATATTCAGATGACCCTGTGATGTCTAACTATGCAGAACATGGGTTTAAAGGTGTAGTTATGAAGCCTTACTCAATTGAAGAATTAACAAATGCAATTGCAAAAATTATTTCAGAAGCGCCTTAATATTTTATTTAATGCTTTTTGCTTTTTAGTATGCGCCTTCAGCTTTAATAACCACCTTGATTGTTTTTAATATAATTACAATATCAAGCCAGAGAGACCAGTTCATAACATACCACGTATCAAGTTTTATCCTGTATCGATAACCTGTTTCGCTTCTTCCTGAGACCTGCCATAGCCCTGTAATTCCCGGTTTTGCGCTTGTTATCATACTTATATTATCCGCTATATCATCTTTTTCTCTTGGCAAATATGGTCTTGGACCCACAAGACTCATTTCACCCTTTAAAACATTAAATATCTGTGGTAATTCATCAAGTGAGGTTTTCCTTAGGAATTTTCCAATGCTGGTTACTCTCGGATCATCTTTAAGTTTCCAGTTAGCTTCCCATTCAGCGCGCATAGCCTCATCCCTGGTTAATAATTCCTGAAGTTTTTCTTCTGCGTCTAAATACATTGTCCTGAATTTGTAACATTTAAATAATCTCCCTCCTTCACCGATTCTGTTATGGGCATAAATAGCATATCCCGGTGTGCCAAGCTTTATTAATAAAGATATTATGCCCACCATCGGTAAAAGAACAGGCAAAAGCAGAATGCTTGCTGCTATATCAAACAGTCTCTTTATAAACCTGTTCGTTAATGATTTTAAGTTATTTCTTATGTGCATTAGAAAGAGCTCTTCTGTAAAAAGATGGAAAAGATCTGTATTAAGCAAAGCTATACCTTTGAGGTCAGGAATAACCATTGTATTTACAGCACTATTTTGAACTTCTGCTGTAATAGCAGATAATTTTTCCGCAGGCAATGAAGGGATAGCAATAATCACAGTTTCAATCCCGAATTTCTTAATAATTTCAGGAAACTCTGAAATTTTACCAAAGACTTTTTTCCCATAAATAATCTGCCCTATTTTATTTTCATCATCATCAAGAAATCCCGCAACATCATATCCCATATGCTTTTCTCTATGCAGCCCTGTAAGCACAAGTTTACCCGCGTTGCCAGCTCCTATTATCAGAACCCTTTCAACACATATTCCTCTCCGATGTAGAAAATGTTTGCCCCATAATCTGAACAGCGGAAAAATAAACAATGAATTTATCCATATGCCGAGAAGCACAATGCGCGAGACCATATCACTCATCTTGCCAAGAGTTACGATAGCCATTAATGCTATACTTGCGAGTGAGACAGCACGGACAATGTATTTTGTTTCATCCCAGAAAGGAAGGTTTTTATCGTATAGTGCTTCGTAAAATATAAAGAATATGAAAACCGCAGGCACCCACCATAGTGAAACAAAATAAAGAAATGAAAAGTGGAAAAAAGGAAGATCCGCAAAAAAATAAGGTATTACAACCGCTCTTAGAATCCATGAAATTAAGAGTGAAACGTAAAAAGCAGCTATATCTATTGAAGCAAGGCATAAAAACTGGGTGAAAAGTTTTATAAATTTGTTGAAATCTTTCATCCTAATAATAAGCCAAGGCGATAACCAGAATATTTTGCTATGACTTCTGCCAGAATATAAGGCAGATAGTAATATTTTCCCTTACCTGCAATAAATATAACCTGTTGTCTGACAAATCTCAATCCTTCTCCTTCGGATGTTGTATGCTTCAAAATCCATTTGTGTTTTTTCAATGATGAACCAATATTATAATACCTGCGGAAAAGACTTAAAAGAGAGTATTTATGAGAATGCATAATTTTAGCATCCGGGATATAAGCTATCCTATAACCTTTTCTCAAGAGATTTGCGGCAAGTATCATATCTTCATTGGCTCTGACATTCTCAGGAAATTTTCCAGCTTCAATGAATTCTTTTCTTCTAATCGCTGAACAGCTATTACTGAAGAAAAAAGTTTTGATTCCCATATTATTCAAGTCTTCAAAGCTTTTAACAAAACTCGTTTCCGGATAATTGAAATTTCTGGAAAAAATCTCGGTTAAAGAAGCATCCGGGTATGGAATATGTCTTCCGTAAGAAGCTGCTATTTTAGTTTCTGATAGTGGTTTTATTAGATTTGAAAGCATATTTCTGTCATATGGTAAAGCATCCTGTGTCATAAACACCAGTATTTCAGATTTTGTTTTTTCGGCTGCCATATTTCTTGCTCTTCCATGATTGAAGCTTTTTCTATCAATGGAAATTACATTTATATTTCTTTTCTTTGCAGTAAAAACAGTATTGTCTTCAGAGGATGAATCGATTAAGATTATTTCAGAAGGTTTCAATGTCTGGGAAAGCAGCCTGTCTAAAAGTTCTCCAATAGTTTTATCGGCATTTAATGTGGGTATTATCACTGAAACATTCATAATAAAGTTTATTGTATCATACAGGAAAAAAATACAACATTAATGTAAAATAGGTTATTATTTGAATGAAAAACATAGAAAGACCTGATGTTGAAATATATGCAGATGGTGCTTGCAAAGGCAATCCAGGAGTTGGTGGATATGGTATTATCTTAAAATCGGGTGAAAAAGAAAAAGAACTATCAGGTTGTATGGCAAATACAACAAATAACAGGATGGAACTTACAGCGGTGATCAAAGGTCTTGAAGCTTTAAAGGTGCCATGCAATGTTACAGTTTTTACAGATTCAAATTATATTATAAAGGGCATGACAGAATGGGTTCATTCATGGGTTAAAAATAAATGGAAAAACAGCCAGAAGAAAGATGTTCAAAACAGAGACCTCTGGGAAAAACTTCTTGAGCTTTCAAAAGTTCATAATATAAAATGGAAATGGATTAGAGGACATGCCGGACATGATGAAAATGAAAGGTGTGATAAAATAGCGAGACTCGCAATAAAAAAATGTATTGATTAAATTATTAAGATGAAAAAAGTCGATATAACAAATTTATCGGGAATGTTTCTTATTGCTGTCCCTGGACTTAAAGACCCTAATTTTGAAAAGACAGTTGTTTTAATTTGCGATCACACCAATGATGGCGCTTTTGGTCTGGTTATTAATCGCATTCTATTAAGCAGCTTTATACCTTTAAGCAGCGGGCTTGATATTAAAGAATGCATTATAGATTTGCCCGTATATTATGGCGGTCCTGTAAAACCTGAACAGGGCTATATTCTTTATTCTTCATCAAATATTTATTACCCATCGATAAAAATAAACAGAAACCTTTCCCTCACAACATCAAAGGAAATACTCATAGACATAGCAACTGGAAAAGGTCCTTCAAAATATTTATTTACTCTCGGCTTTGCCGGATGGTCTCCGGGTCAGCTTGAATATGAATTAATGATCGACAGCTGGCTGGTCGCTCCTTCTAACAATAAAATCATATTCGAAACTCCTGTTAAAGACCGCTGGAAAGCTGCTGCAGATTTAATAGGGGTTGATCTTAACAGAGTCGTTTGCCGACAGGCGAGAGTGTAAAGTTGACAATTATATACTAATTTTATTATCTTAATAGTCTTAATATTAGTTACAGGAAGGTGAAGAAATGAGGACTATTTTTGCTAAAAAAGGTGATATAGAACGTAAATGGTATCTTGTAGATGCCAAAGATGCAGTACTCGGAAGGCTTGCTGTTAAAATAGCTGACTGCCTGCGTGGCAAGAAAAAACCTGTTTTTACTCCAAATGCCGATACAGGAGATTTCGTTGTTGTTGTAAATGCCGAAAAAGTTAAACTTACAGGCAAAAAGCTTGATAATAAAATATATTACAGGCATTCAAATTATCCCGGCGGGCTTAAAGCCGAGACAGCAAGGGAACGTTTAAAACGCTGCCCTGAAGAGATTGTAAAAGACGCAGTCTGGGGAATGCTCCCGAAAGGAAGACTCGGCAGGGCTATGTTGAAAAAGTTAAAGGTTTACAAAGGTTCGGAGCATCCACATGAAGCTCAAAAACCAGAAATAATGACTATTTAAAGCATGGAGAATAAAGGAGTAACATATGGCAGATATTCAGTATAACGCAACTGGCAGAAGAAAAACATCAGTAGCAAGAGTTACAATGGTTCCCGGAACAGGTCAGATAATTGTAAATGATAAACCAGTGGATACTTATTTCCCCAGAGAGACTCTCAGGATGGTTATCCGTCAACCTATAGAACTTGCAGGACTTACAGGTAAGTATGATATAAAGGCAAAAGTTTTTGGTGGTGGACTAACAGGACAGGCAGGTGCTGTTCGTCATGGCATAGCCCGTGCGATTGTTGATATGAACAGCGACCTCCGCGTAAAACTCAAGAAAGAAGGTTTTCTAACAAGAGATCCCAGAGAGAAGGAACGTAAAAAATACGGCCAGAAAGGCGCGCGCAAGAGATTCCAGTTCTCAAAGAGATAATTTTAATATATAAACATTATTTATTTTCGGACTTTTTCATTTCATGAAAGGTTGGGATGCTTAAGGTTTTTATTTGCGGAGGAAGCGGATATGCTGGCTGTGAGCTTCTCCGCATACTTTCAAACCACCCTGAAGTTGTGATTACCGGTGTTTCTTCCGAGAAATCTGAGGGCAAATCTGTAACAGATCTTTTCCCGGGACTGTACAAATATTCAAAACTGATTTATGAGCCTTTAAAAAAAGAAGATATAATTAAAAAGGCTGATTTATTTTTTCTTGCACTTCCCCATGCTGAATCTCAGGAAGCGGTTGATTTTTTCTACAGGAATGGCAAGAAAGTTATTGACCTTTCTGCCGATTATCGCATTAAGGACAGCAAGATTTATGAAAAGTGGTATAAAACTCCTCATAAGTTCACCGACACATTGGAAAAAGCTGTCTATGGGTTGCCTGAACTTTATCGTAAAAAAATAAGGAAAGCTTCTCTAATTGCAAATCCTGGTTGTTATCCCACAGGCGCCATTATCGGGTTGCTTCCTGCCATTAAGGCTAAGATTATCGATACATCTTACATAGTGATTGATTCTAAATCAGGCACAACCGGCGCAGGAAGAAAATCAGATATTGCTTTTTCTTTCTGTGAAGTAAACGAAGGTTTTAAGGCTTATGCTGTAGGTACTCACAGGCATACGCCAGAGATAGAGCAGGAATTATCATACTTAGCCGGGGAAAATATAACAGTTAATTTTACTCCACATCTTCTCCCTCTTGACAGAGGAATTCTGACAACTATCTATTGTAAAATTTTCAAGGGAATAACTTCAGATAAAGTTTTAGGCCTCTACAATAAAACTTATTCAAAAGAGCCTTTTATAAGGGTTCTTAATTATGGACAATATCCTAACATAAAAAATGTTAGAGGCACTAATTTCTGCGAAATGGGATTAAAACTAAATGAAAGAACCAATACCCTTATAATTATTACTGCTATAGATAATCTTGTAAAAGGCGCGTCAGGCCAGGCTGTGCATAATATGAACTTAATGATGGGATTCGAAGAAGAAACAGGCCTTAAAACTTTACCCTTAATACCTTAACCTGAAAAATGCTTAAACCAGAACATATAGATTATAAAAGCAAAAAAGATACTCCTGAAGGTTTTTTGTTTTCAACTGCTGAGGCTGCAATAAAAAAGCCCGGGAGAAAAGATATTGCTTTAATATATTCACGGAAAGAAGCAGTTCTGGTAGGAATGTTTACTACCAACAAAGTAAAAGCAGCCCCTGTTAAACTCGATATGAAAAGAATTATATCAGGGAAAGGGCAGGCAATTATAGTCAACAGCGGCAATGCAAATGCATGTACTGGCAAAAAAGGGCTGGATGATGCAAAAGAAATGACTGAATTGATCGCCAGAGGCTTAAATATAAAGTCCTCGCTTGTCTATGTGGCTTCAACAGGTGTTATAGGTGTGCCGATGCCTATGGGAAGGATAAGGCAAACCATACCATCATTAATTGGGGGCATTGGGAAAGCATCTCTTGAAGATGTTGCAAGAGCTATAATGACCACAGATACTTTCCCTAAAATCATTAGTAAAAAGATTAAAATAGGAAAAAGCATCTGCACAATTTCAGGTATATGTAAGGGCGCTGGAATGATATGTCCTGATATGGCAACAATGTTATGTTTCATCCTGTCTGACATATCAATTAATAAAATTGCTCTCAGTAAAGCCCTTAAGGAATCCGTAGAATTATCTTTCAACAGACTTACTATTGACGGGGATATGTCAACGAATGATACAGTACTTGCAATGGCTAATGGAATGGCTAAGAATTCTCAGGTTTTATATGGTTCGAATGAATATGCCAGGTTTTCTAAAACACTTATTCAGTTAACCGATGAAATGGCAAGGATGATAGCTTATGATGGTGAAGGAGCCACAAAATTTGTTGAAGTTTCTGTTAGAGAAGCAGCTTCTGTAGCAGAAGCTAAGAAAGCAGCACTTGCTATTGCAAACTCAAATCTTGTAAAAACCGCTATATTCGGTAATGACGCAAACTGGGGACGCATAATGGCTGCTCTCGGGTATTCTGGAATAAAAATGAGAGAAGATAAGGTTGATATATTTTTTAATAATGTTCAGGTGGTTAGAAACGGAATTGCTTCAGGGAATGATAAAGAAGCTGGAGAAGAATTAAGAAAGAAAGAAATAAAAATCACAATAAAATTGAAAAACGGAAAAGCCTTAGCTAATGTTTATACATGCGATTTAACCGGGGATTATATAAAAATTAACGCTGAATACAGAACATAAAATTAATTTTTTAATTTTATCTTGACAAAGTTTTTTGAGTGATGTTATAAATAATTAAATGCCTCGTTATCTCCCCTAATACTGCTGTCCAACTCCCACGGACAGCAGTATTTAATTTTTGAGGGCATAAAATATTAAATAATCTTTAACCTCAAAATTCATCTGAAAACTGGATTAAATTACTATTAATTCATATTCCCTGCTTCCGAGTCCAAGCCTTTCAGCCTCTTCAACCTGTATATGATAGGGCTTTAAAGATAGATTAAAAATAACATCCTCTCCCTTTTTAATTCCCTTGTCTTCAGCAGCAGATTTAGGCAAAGGTTCTTCTTTGAGAAGCAAATCAATACTTGCTTGTTCTATTGCAACTATATCATCTGACATGCATATGCCTATATCCTGAATTACAGGAACATCAGCTATTGGCATACAGTCGCATTCAGGCTGAATTTCAGTAAGGAAATTAATATATATGACTTTGTTTGGTTTAAAAGTACTCAAAACAGCCCTGCCAGCTTCAGCAAGAGAACGCATAAAACGTTTATCATCTTTCGGGAGAGAAAGAGCATTAGATTGGCAAACCCTTTCACATCTTCCGCATCTCCAGCATTCTTTCTCATCCCATATCATTTCATCGTTTTCAAATTTAATTGCATCCAGAGGACATATCTCCATGCACTGATAACAAAGTTCACATTTTTCCTTATCCCATGAGAGTTTTCCTTCTCCCAGTGTATGCATAGCTCCTCTCCCACATTTCCATCCGCATTGTCTGTGTTTTGAACTTACACCTCCCATTGCTATATTCTTTATTGCTCCTGCATACCCTGCCTGTATATGACCTTTAACATGAGAACAGACAACCATGGCAGGAACATCATGAATAACGCTCGCAACAGCTATTTCACCGAGAATCTCGCCTGCTTTTACCATTATACTGTCATTACCGTAAAGACCGTCACCGAGAACTACAGGAGCTCCAACCGACAAATGATTTATACCGTTATAATTCGCAACTTCAAGGTAATCCAATCCTTTAATTCTTACAGTATCTGTTACAAAAGGCTTTGCTTTAATTCCTTTCAATGCTTCAACAACTTTTCTCAAAAAAACAGGCCTTACTATTCTGTGCGCTCCTTCTGAACCCCAATGTGTTTTGACAGCAACCCATTCATCAGGCTCAAAATATTTTTTTAAGTCAAATTCATTCAAAAGCCTTTCCAGCTTACCCGGCATACTTTCATCATGTTTCCATTTTATTGCTCTTGCGGATGCGAAGTAAACTTTTGACATAGAAGACCTCCTTTAATAATTATTATGTTTTTATTATATCAGAGGTGTTATTTTTGGTAATGGCACATCGCAGTGTACTTCATGTGTTTTACCCATTTATCCCGACAATCACAATCTCTTCTTCTGTAAAACCGTAGAGAATTTATATACAGGATTGTCAATATGGGGTTCCGATTCTATTTGGCAATTTAAGGTTTACTCTCCACGTTATCACGAACAATATCTGCATTTTTAGTTTAATTGTCTTGATTTCTCCGGAGTTATCCGTTATGCTTTTTGAATATGAATATTGAGAAAACAGATTTCCTTATAATTGGAAGCGGTGTTGCAGGGTTAAGAGCTGCCATCGAGCTTGCTCCTTATGGAGAGGTAATTGTAGTCACAAAAGACAGACCTGCTGAAAGTAGCACTGAATATGCTCAGGGTGGAATCGCAGTTGCCCTCAGTGACGAAGATGAAGTAGGAATACATTATGAAGATACACTACGTGCAGGTGATGGACTCTGTAATGAAGAAGCTGTAAGAATACTTGTAGGTGAAGGTCCTGAAAGAATAAAAGAGCTTATTTCATGGGGCGCTGAATTTGACAAAGAAGGCTTGAAGCTCGATTTCACAATGGAGGCTGCTCATTCAAGAAAAAGAGTGCTTCATGCTCATGGAGATGCAACAGGTAAAGAATTAGAAAGAGTTCTATTGAACAAAGTAAGAACATTTTCCTCAATAGAAAAATATCCATATGCTTTTACAAAAGACCTTATAATTCAGGATGGAAAATGTTATGGAGCATATGTTCTTGCAGGAGGACAAATTGTTGCTCTTGTTGCAAAAGCAACAATCCTGACAACAGGTGGAGCAGGACAGATTTTTGCAAGAACTACAAATCCTGCTGTTTCAACAGGAGATGGAATGGCTATAGCTTTCAGGGCAGGAGCTGTGCTCGGAGATCTTGAATTTATTCAATTCCATCCAACAGTGCTTTATGCTCCTTCAGCCCCTCAATTTCTTCTAAGTGAAGCGATGAGAGGAGAAGGGGCATTATTGAGAAATATTAACAGAGAATTGTTTATGAAGGAATATCATCCTGATGCTGAACTTGCACCAAGAGATGTTGTGTCAAGGGCAATAATTTCACAGATGGTTCGCACAAACAGTAACCATGTATATCTCGATCTTACCCATCTTGACAGCAATTTCATAAAACACAGATTCCCCCGCATCTATGCTACATGTCTTCAATATGATGTTGATGTTACGAAAGAACTTGTCCCTGTTTCACCTGCTGCCCATTATATTATGGGAGGTGTTAAAACAGATATAAACGGAGCAACAAGCATAAAAGGACTTTTTGCCGCAGGAGAGGTTGCATGCACAGGTGTCCATGGCGCAAACAGGCTTGCTTCGAACAGCCTGCTTGAAGGGCTTGTTTATGGCGCAAGAGCCGGTATTTCTGCAAGAGAATATGGACTGCAAGCAAGAATAGACGAATGTGATATAGAAACTTCGAATTTTAAATTCAATGATACTAAGTACCTCGGGAAACACTCACGAAATATTTTGCGATTTGATATAGAAGAAATTCGACATTCTTTGAGAAAATTAATGTGGGAAAGGGTCGGGATAATTCGTTGTGAAGACTCACTTGCAGAAGCCATGGAAAAATTAGGACAATGGTCTTTTATACTTAAAGAAGAGTTCAGCACAAGAAGAGAACTCGAGCTTCAGAATATGATACAATTAGCACAATTAATAAATTTAGCCGCTACAATAAGGAAAAACAGTGTTGGCGCGCATTATCGTTCTGATATACCTTATAAGGCTGAGGGATGGGAAAAACATATAGTATTCAGGAAACAAAAAGAAGAGGTTGTTTATGATTTCATCTCATGATACAGGACGTAGAAAAGCAAAAATTGTATGTACAATAGGGCCTGCTTCATCAAGCAGAGAAATACTCGATTCTCTCGTAAAAAACGGTATGAATATTGCCAGACTCAATTTTTCACATGGCGATTATGAAGCCCACAAAAAGAGATTCCAGCTGATTAAAGAAATATCAACTCAACAGAAAATTCCTGTTGCAATGCTTCAGGATTTGCAGGGAGTCAAGATTAGAGTTGGCACAATGGAAGGTGGCGCTGTTGAGTTAAAAAAAGGCAAAACAATTCTTTTAAGTCCGGGAGAAGGAATCGGGAATCAAAATGAGATATTTATTTCATATCCTTTTTTATCAAGAGAAGTAAAAACAGGAGATAAAATTTTACTTGATGACGGACTGATTCAGCTAATAGTGATAGACAAGATAAAAAATTCTCTTAAGGCAAAAATAATAGAGGCAGGAATTCTAAAAGACAGAAAAGGTGTGAATCTTCCGGGCATAAAACTTTCTGTCAGCTCATTTACTGAAAAAGACGAGCAAGACCTTATTTTTGGTATTAAAATGGGAATTGATTACGTGGCAATTTCTTTTGTAAGAGAAGCAGGGGATATAATCAAAGTTAAAGAATGGCTAAAAAAAAGAAGGAAGTACCTGCCCATAATCGCAAAAATTGAAAAACCCGAAGCATTGTCCAATATTAATGAAATATTATCAGAAGTCGAAGGCATAATGATTGCGCGGGGAGATCTGGGTGTGGAGATACCCCCTGAAGAAGTACCATTGATTCAAAAAAGTTTAATCCTTAAAGCAAATCAAAAGGGCAAAATAGTAATAACCGCAACACAGATGCTTGAATCAATGACAGAGCATCTCAGACCAACAAGAGCAGAAACTACTGACGTAGCAAACGCGGTTCTTGATGGAACTGATGCCCTTATGCTCTCGGCCGAGACCGCATCTGGTAAATATCCTGTAGAGACTTTGAAAATGATGGATAGAATCATCAGACACACTGAACATTTAAAAAGTGTTGATTCTGCATATCGTCGCGGAAATATTTTTGCTGAAGCAGCTGCTGATGCTGCATGCAGAGCTGCTGAAGATATTCACGCAAAGGTTCTGGTTGCATTCACTCAATCAGGATTTACAGCAATGCTTCTTTCAAAGTTAAGGCCAAAAGTACCTGTTATTGCCATGACACCAAATGAAGAAATAATGAGGAGGGTAAATCTATACTGGGGAATAAAACCCATGATTATGAAACTTCCTTCTACAACTGACGAAATGATCACAGGAATAGAAAGAGTATTGCTTACAGAAAAAATCGTGAAAAAAGGAGATAATATTGTCATCACTTCAAGCTCTCCGTTATCAACTCAAAGTAAAACTAATTTCATGAAACTCCATAAAATTGGCGAATGAAATTCAAATTGTATATAATTAAAGGGGAAAAGAAGTAAGGCTTATTTAAGCTTTAAGACAATTTATAACTTAATCAAAAGCAGGAAGTAAATATGGATGCAGAAGATAGACATAGATATAAATCCTGCAATGAGTTTTATGATTTAGAAAATTATTTTAATTTAAATCTTGCTCTCCTGTGCATAGCTGATACAGACGGTTATTTTCGCAGGCTTAATCCCGAATGGGAAAGAGTTCTCGGATATAGCCTGAAGGAACTCGAAAACAAGAAATTTATTGAGTTTGTACACCCCGATGACATTGATGCAACTCTTAAAGTCTTATCACAAATTTCTCAAAATATTGATGTTCAAAATTTTAAAAACCGCTATCGTTGTAAAAATGGTTCATATCGCTGGATTGAATGGCGTTCAACTACTGCTAAAGAAGGGTTAATATATGCTGTTGCAATAGATATTACAGAGCAAGTTCAGACAGAACAGAGGCTGCAAAAGAGTGAAGAACGTTACAGAAAGATTACTTCAGCAATAACAGATTACATTTATACAGTTTATCTTAAAAATGGAGAAGTAACAAAAACTGTTCATGGTCCTGGATGCGTTGCTGTAACAGGTTATTCAGAAGAAGAGTTTGAACATGATTCTTATTTGTGGATTAAAATTGTACATCCTGAGGATCGACCTGTAGTTGAAAAACTTGCTAATGATCTCGCAAAAGGGATTGAATCTAATCCAATAGAACATCGTATCTTCCACAAGAATGGGGGAATACGTTGGGTTCAGAATACACCTGTTCTACAATATGATGAAAAAGGAAATTTATTAAGCTATGACGGACTTATTAAGGATATTACAGATCGCAAAGAGGCTGAAGAAACAATACAAAAAGAGAAGCAATTTACTGATTTGCTCCTTGAAAGTTTACCCGGCCTTTTTTATTTATATGAGATTAATAAGGAATCTCCGGAAGAAAGCCGCCTTATACGTTTTAACAGGAAACATTCAACTTTGACCGGTTACTCTTATGAAGAGCTTTATGGCATGAAGATTAAGGATTGGTTCGAACCCGAAACTCTTAAAGAAGCAATTGATGCTATCAAAAAAGTCATCACTATGGGGGAGGCACAAATCAATCTGGATTTAAGAGTCAGGGATGGCTCTAAAATTCCTCATACTTTTACAGGAAAATTGCTCGACTTGAATAATGAAATGTATTTTTTTGGCATGGGACTTAATATATCGGATTCTGTCAATGCTCAGAAAGCACTTAAAGAATCTGAAGAAAAATATCGTCTTGTGGTTGAAAATGCAAATGATGCCATATTTATTGTACAGGATAATTTGATTAAATTCCCCAATCGCAGATTAATTGATATTTCAGGATACACTGTGGATGAATTAACTAAAACTCCATTTTATAACTTTATACACAATGATGATAGAAACATGGTAATAAATATGCATAGAAAAAGACTGCAAGGTATTGAAGTTCCTTCCACTTATGCTTTCAGGGTGGTTAAAAAAACAGGTGAAATAGTCTGGGTTGAGATTAGCGCAGTTATCATAAACTGGGAAGGTAAACCTGCTACACTTAATTTTTTAAGAGATATAACTATGCAGAAGAAGCTTGAGGAACAACTTATCCAAGCACAAAAATTAGAAGCTGTTGGAACACTCGCTGGAGGTATTGCCCATAATTTCAATAATTTATTAATGGGCATACTTGGATATACTTCTCTGATGCTCTTAAAAACTGATGAACATCATCCTTTCTATAAAAAATTGAAAATAATTGAAAAACTGGTAGAGAGCGGTTCTGAATTAACCAAAAAATTACTTGGTTTCGCAAGAAAAGGCAAATACGAAACAAAACCTGTTGATATTAATGAACTTGTTATCGAAACCTCGGAAATGTTTATAAGTACAAAAAAAGAGATTACCCTTCAAAGAAATCTTCAAGAAAATCTTTATTTTGTAGAGGCAGACAGAGGACAGATTGAGCAGGTTTTAATAAATCTTTACTTAAATGCCTGGCAGGCAATGCCGTCAGGAGGGAAGTTGTATATTGAAACACAGAATATACTTCTCGATGAAAATGAAAGTGCAACTTACGATTTAAGTCCTGGAAAATATGTAAAGATAAATATCACAGATACAGGGGTTGGGATGGATGAAGAAACCCTTAAGAAGATTTTTGAACCTTTCTTTACAACAAAAGGTCTGGCTGAAGGAACAGGTCTCGGGCTTGCTTCTTCTTACGGAATAATAAAAAATCATGGTGGAACAATAATAGTCCATAGTAAAAAAGGTCACGGTACAACATTTACTATTTATCTCCCTTCTTCTAATATAGAGGCTTTAGAGAAGCATAGCATAGTTGATCTGAAGCCTTTTAAAGGAGATGAGACTATACTTATAGTTGATGATGAGAAAATAAATACCGAGGCAGTAAAAGAATTACTCAGTGTCCTTGGTTATAGAGTATTAGCAGTAAAAAGTGGCA